>JAFTTN010000056.1 GCA_017466805.1 Clostridia bacterium | reverse complement strand
TAGCAGTTTTGCGCGTATGCGATTTGTTCTGTAACGACGGCGAAAAACGAAGGAATACTAACGTATTTCAAGGCTTTTTGACTAAGTTACAGGGCAAAACGGTAGCGCAAAACCGTTTTCTCACTGTGGCGCATCGCCCAAGCAAAGCTTTTTAAAGCGCTTGATAATATGGAGGCTGTCGTATCGCATAACGAAGCCGACCTTTCCACCTGGTTGCCGCTCGAATACAGCGAAAACCTGGTTTACGGCGAAGAAAACGTGCAATTTTCGGAATGGACGCGTGAGTTGAAAAACGAATTGAACCGCCAAAGCAAAGAAAAAATCGAAAAAGACTCCAAATAGTCAAAGCCCGAATCCGAAAAATCACTCGGAATCGGGCTTCTTCTATACGCGCACGTCTATGATTATACTTCTTTGACTACGTCTATAATAACGTATTCTGCAGGCGATGCGGTCTTTATCGGATATTTCCAGCCCGCCACACCGGAGGTAACTATATATTGCGTGTCGCTATCGATATAACCGTGGCCGTAAACCTTGTCGTTAAATTTAAAAATCTCCTGTATCTGTTTCAAAGGCCAAAGCTGTCCGCCGTGGGTGTGCCCCGAAAGCACCAAATCTGTCGCCGTTTCCGCCGTAGCCGAATATTCGCGCGGCTGGTGGTCAAGCGTAAGAATAAATCTGTCGCCGTCAATGCCCGCCAAAAGCTCTGCAGTGGTTTTTCTCGTTTTTGTACTCAAATCCTCTCTGCCGGCTATAACGAAATCATCGGAAATCTCGTATACCTCGTCGCAGAGTATTTTAATTCCGCTGCCCTCTATCGCTTCAATAAGCTCGGCTTCGCTGAACTCGCTTTCGAACCCGCCGAAGCCAAACGGTCGGTCGTGGTTGCCGTGAACGTAAAATACCCCGTACTCGCTCTTTATGCCGCCCAGCGCGCTAAACACCTGCTGCATTTCGGTGCGGGTAGTGTCGTTGTCAACAATGTCGCCGCAAAGCACTACTACGTCGATATCCTTTTCGCCTATTTCCTCGCATATTTCAAGCAGCTCGTTATAGTCCACCGAAACGCCGAAATGAATATCCGAAAGCAGAGCAACGCGGTAGCCCTCCGCCCGAATATTCTTTTCGGTTTCAACAGTGTAATCGGTTTCAACAACCGTGTGCAGATTAATATATCCGCCAACCATCAGTATTGCTGTAAACACAAGCGCCAAAGCACCGCTTCGGTAAATAGCTTGCCAAGCCTTAAGGCTGTTGTATTTTTTCCTTGCAATAAGCTTTACCGCATAATTAATCAGCTCGGTAACAAGCGCCATCACGACGATATGCAGAACCGCAACGCCGAAGAACGAAAAAATATTCAGCGTGCAGGCACCGAGCGCCGCGGCGGCAACACCCGATAAAGCCTTTGCCCATTTATTCCCCGCGCCGATGCCGAACAGCGTTAAAATCCGCCTTAAAAGAAAAAACAAATAAACCGAAACGGCTATTGCGATCGGAATAAAAGCAAGAATCATATATCTCATCTGTCGTTTCACCTCGTGCTTTTATTATAAAATACAAGCGGTATATGTCAATGCAGATATTGTTAATTTTTAAAAAATATGATATAATTGCTTAACACAATCCGAAAGGAAGTAAGCTATGACAGCAATCGTCTATACCTCGAATACCGGTTATACCGAGCAATACGCAAAAATGCTCGCCGAAAAAACCAATCTGCCCATATATTCTCTCGAGCAAGCGTCGGAAAAGCTTAAACCGACCGACGAAATAATCTATTTCGGCTGGCTTATGGCGGGCGCGGTGGTTAATTATAAGGTCGCCGCAAAGCATTTTAAAATAAAAGCGGTTTGCGCTGTCGGACTTTGCGAAACCGGCACGATTACCGAAAAGGTGCGCAAAACCAATTCTATTCCCGAAAGCGTAGCGCTGTTTACGCTTCAGGGCGGCTATTCCCCAAAAAAGCTAAAGGGAATGCACAAATTCATTATGTCGCTCGTCACCAAATCGCTTATTAATAAAATAGAAAAAATCAATTCCCCGTGCGAAAGCGATATCGAAATGAAAAACGCGCTGATAAACGGCGGCAGCTTTGTGAAAGAAGAAAATTTAGCCGAAATCGAAGCGTTTTTGAATAATTAAAGCATTAAAACCTATTGCAATTTAGGGTGCGGTTTGCTATAATCGTACTTGAAGAAAAATGCGGTTTTAAAACCCAAAAAATCATTTCACTGCAGGAGAATAAAAATGAAGGCTATTATTAACGGTAAAATCATTTTGAAAGACCGCATCGTTGAAAACAGCGCTTTGCTTTACAGCGATGTGATCGAAGGCATCGTTCCCGCAGACAAGCTCCCCGAGGGCGTTGAAGTTATCGATGCAAAGGGCGGCTACGTTGCCCCCGGCCTTATCGATATCCATATTCACGGCTATCTCGGCAAGGACGTTTGCGACGGCGAAGAAGAAAGCATCCGCACCATTTCCAAAGGCTTGCTTGCAAACGGTGTAACCGGTTACCTCCCCACCACTATGACAGTCGATATGGCTGTTATCAAAAAGGCTTTGGAGGTTTGCCGCGCACTTAAAGAAGAAAGCAAAACCTGGGAAGGCTCTGCGATTTTAGGCGTGCACGCCGAAGGTCCGTTTATTTCCGCCGCAAAGAAGGGCGCACAGGACCCCAAATACATACTCAAGCCCGATGCGAAATTCGTTAAGGAATACGCAGATATTATCCGTATCATCTCGCTCGCACCCGAAGAAGACGAAAACTTTGAAGCTATCAAGGAAATCCGCCGCGATACCGACGTTATTCTGTCTATCGGCCACACCAGCGCAGATTACGATACCGCTATGAAATCTACCGAGGTTGGTATGCGCCACGTAACCCACCTCTTCAACGCTATGACTCCGCTTGCGCACCGCGCACCCGGTGTCGTTACAGCGGCAATGAATTCCGACGTGAGCTGCGAGCTTATCGTCGATGCATTCCACGTTAACCCCGTGCTTTACGATATGCTCTTTAAATTAAAGGGCAGAAAGCTCTGCTTTATCACCGACTGCTTGCCCGCAGGCGGCCTCCCCGAAGGTGAATATACCCTCGGCGGCAGCAAAATTATCTACCGCGGTATCGTTTGCCGACTCGAAGACGGCACGGTAGCAGGCTCGGTGCTCCATCTTAATAAGGGCGTTTGGAACGTTTACACCAACTCCTCTATTCCTCTTTGGGAATGCGTAAACGGCGCTTCTCTCAACCCGGCAACCACACTCGGCATCGATAACAAAAAGGGCTCTATCGAGGTCGGCAAGGATGCAGATATAATCATCACTGACAACGAATTTAACGTTGAAAAAACCATCATCGGAGGTAACACCAAGTATGAAGCTTAAAGTTCCCGCTAAACTCGACCCCCAATTTGCTCCTCTTTCTCTCGTTTGCCGCGAAATGCGCGAAGCGACCAAGGAAAACGGTCAGGATCTCGTTATCGGCGTAGAAAGAAACAAGGGCTACACCACCACCTATAAAACCCGCGTTTATAAAGACGGCACCGGCCACGACGAAGAAAACTTCGATTTTATCGAAAGAATGGTCAAAGCGCTTCTTTGGGTTGCAGGCGGCTACAAGGTAATCATCGCAGGCAGCGAAGTTATCGGCAACAAGATCAAAGAAGCTTACTCCGACGGTGGCTCGCGTGATTTCGACGTTCACTTTATGGAACGCGTTTACGAACGCCCCTTCGAAGTAGAAATCCGTTCTATCGAAAACGCTCCCGTTGACGTTTCGGGCGCAGCTCCCGTAGGCAGACACCTCGACGGCTGCCGTATCGGCTTCGACGCAGGCGGATCCGACAGAAAGGTTTCCGCGGTTATCGATGGCGAAACCGTATATTCCGAAGAAGTAGTTTGGTTCCCCAAGATCAACTCAGATCCCGACTACCACTATGCAGGCATTCTCGATGCAATGAAGACCGCCGCTTCCAAAATGCCCCGCGTTGATGCTATCGGTATCTCCTCCGCAGGCGTTTACGTTGATAATCGTATCATGGTTGCTTCGCTCTTCTTAAAGGTAAGCGACGAGGACTTCGATAAAAAGGTTAAAAATATGTATATCGACGTTTGCAAGGAAATCGGCGAGGATATCCCCGTTGAAGTTGCAAACGACGGCGACGTTACCGCTCTCGCAGGCGCAATGAGCCTCGAGGACGATTCCGTACTCGGCGTTGCTATGGGCACCTCCGAAGCAGTTGGCTACGTTGATCCCCAGGGCAATATCACCGGCTGGCTCAACGAGCTCGCTTTCGCTCCCGTTGACTTCTGCAAGAACGCAATGGTCGACGAATGGTCGGGCGACTACGGCTGTGGCGTTAAGTACTTCTCGCAGGATGGCGTTATCAAGCTTGCTCCCTTCGCAGGTATCGAGCTCGATGAAAGCCTCTCCCCCGCAGAAAAGCTCAAGGTTGTTCAGGGTCTTATGAAGGAAGGCGACGAACGCGCTGCCGCTATCTATGATACCATCGGTGCATACTTCGGCTACGCTATCGCATTCTACGCTGAATTCTACGATATGAAGCACGTTCTCATTATGGGCCGTGTAACCTCCGGCGACGGCGGTGCGCTCCTTCTCGAAAGAGCACAGGAGGTTCTCGACGTTGAATTCCCCGAGCTCGCAAAGAAGATTCAGCTCCACATCCCCGACGAAAAGGCTCGCCGCGTTGGTCAGTCTGTTGCAGCTGCTTCTCTCCCCAAGATCAATAAGTAATTTAAAGCTTATAACAAAAAACGCCTCCGCTATGGAGGCGTTTTTCTTTGCGGTTTTTATAAATCAAAAAGCTTTCTTGTTGCAAGAAAGCTTTTTGTGTAGATATTTTAACTGTTTTTGCTAGTTTGATCTTCAACAGGGGGCTGGCTTTCGCCGTAATTCCCGTCGGGAAGCACGGGGGTGGAATTATCGTCCTCGAAGCCGTTTTCGCTAAGCTTGTCGTTAACGTTCTTAACCTCGTTAAAGCTTCGAATAATCGTTTCGCTGTAGAAATCAAATTCGTCGCCGTAGCCGCCGATGTAGCCGCCGTCGTAGTTGCCCTCATAGAAGGTCATATATCCGCGGAAGGCAAAGTTCATATCCTTGTAATCTTTGCTGTCTATACCCCAAAGTGTAATATAGAACACGAAGTTTTCGTAATCCGCAAAGTTGGACCAGCCGTCCGAAGTATCATTTTTCCACTTAACGATATTGTCGGCGGGATAATTAACCGCGCCTTCGGTTTCAAGCGTCAATTCGTCTTCGAGGTAATCCGCAGGGAAAATAACTATACCCATATCGCTAACGTCCCAATAGTCCGCATCGCCCATACCCGCAAGATAACGAATGTATTTTTCCTCGTATCTTGCGCCGAAACGGATCGCGCCGGTTTCCTCTTGGTCATCGGGAGCGATATAATTTTCGCAAATCTTCGCGCCCAGCGTAACTACAGGCGTGCAGTTGTTGCGAAGTTTTGCTTCGTCCTTAACGTCATCAAAATCAATACCGTTGTACCAGCACCAATAGGGGAAGTACATACCGAAGTAATTGTATTCACTTCCCTGCTCGGTGTACTTTGCGGGATAGTGTAACGCATAGTCAACCGACGCAACGTTGCCATTATCATCTCTCGCCTTTACCTCGTTTGCATTGGCATCGTACCAACCCTTTATGGTTGCGTTAATGCTGTATTCAAAGCCGTTGCCGTTCGGGTCGAATTCCGAAATCTTAACCTTGAATTCGATAATCGCGTTTTTGCTGTTGCCCACGTCCGAAGCATTTCCGGTAACCGAGCTTATCGATTTTCCCTCGCCCGAGCCGATTACTGCGTGGTCGTGACCGATAGTATAGCTTTCATTGTCAACCACCGCGTACCAATCCTCGCCGGTGGTACCGTAGTTCTCATTTTCCTGAACAATATCGGTATAGCCGTAAAATACGGTGTCGCCGTATATCATATCGTAAACAAGCTTTTCGTTGGTTACAACGTGCGCATTACCGCCGTTTGCATAATCGGGCATTATATTTTCTGCCGCGCGAAGCACCATATTCGGATAAGAAATTGTGCCGTTGGATTTAACTGTCGTTATGTTCCCGTCAGCACCGATATACGTCAAGTCGTCTTCGCCTGCAGCATAGGTTATCTTGGAGTTCGTACTGTCAAATTCCGCGCCGCCAACGTTGGTGGGAAGAATAAACTTCTGCTTGCCGTTACTTGCCGCAACGTCGTACAAATATTGGAAGGTTTCGTTAAGCTTGCCGTTTTCGTCCTTCGGGTTGATCCAAATACGGAAGCTCGGCTTCGTGCCGCCCTTCGCATCTCCGTTCGAATTCGAAACGTCGAAATCCTTAGGCATATCGTAAATTGCAGCAACGTAAAGGTATTCGCCGTCGTGACGAATCTGATATTTCAAGGTAAACGGTTCGTTGCCGTTATCGGTATATATATTTTCTCCGCTTTGCACACTTGCATTCGCGCCTGCCGAAATCTCGGTCCAGCCGTTCGGGTCCCATCCGGTATCGTCAAGCACACCGTCGATTTCAACCACCTCGGGCGCAAAATGTGCAAGCTTACCAATAACCGCCGCAGCCGCCTTCAAGCCGTCATCCCAAGCAGAATTAACCTTTTTGTACGCCGAGTTGTCACCTTTGAGCACGGTATATGCGGGATATACCATTTCGTTCTTGCTGCCGGTATCACCGTTCGTGTCGATGAAATGTTCCTCGACCGCAACGAAGTACTTAAATCCTTTCGCACGGTCAAACGCAACTCCGTTTGCTGCCAAAAAGTCGTAATTCAAAACGAACTCAACGTAGGTTTTGCCGTCGATCTTGTTTATCGAATGCTTTAAATAATACTTACGTATACCGTCGTCAAAGCCGTTATTTACAGTCAAAGATCTGGCGGCGCCGGTGTTTCTGTAGCAAAAGCCGGTCAAATCGCTTGCTCCGTCATCTCCGATTCGTATAGTAAATCTGTGGCTCGCACCGGCACCATCATCCGTCTTTATCCAAAGCGAGAATTGTTTGCTCTCGTCGGAATCGATAATCGCCGCAACGTAAAGATTTTCATAACCGGGGAATACTTTGTAACGGTAAGAAAGTCCGCGGTCGGTACCGGTATTAACCGTAGAATTCGTGTAGTCAACCTCGGTAAATCCGTCGAGACCGCCTTTATCGTCTATCCATATCCAATCGTTGTGTCTGCCATTCGGAACCACCGCCGGCGACATACCGTTATAGAAAATAGTTGCCCAAACGCTGTGATTCTTCGGGTCGAAAGTATCTTCTCCGTCGCGCGGTCCGATAAGACCGGTGCCGCTTCCGCTAAAGGTATCGTCAACCGAAACCGCATAGGCAACCGCAATCGAGTCCGTGAAGACGTTTTCCTTATCCACAACAGCACTGTCTGCATTTAAACCAACGAGATTTATCGGGATTTTAAATTCAACGGCGTAACGGTTATCATCCTTATCATAATTATCGCGTATCTCGCTTACCTTTTTAATAATCGCGTCCGCGCCGTCTGCATCAAGGGTTATTTCTCTCGAATCGCCGCCGTTCGGCACAAGTGTCATACGGGTTTCGCCGCTTGCGTCAAGATAAATCTTTACCGCGTAATTAAAATCGTAGCTTGGATTGTTCGCATCGGTTTTAAAATCGTTATTTATCCAAAGCGTGAATACGGTACAATCGTTGTCGGTGTCCGTATCTTTTTTGTCCCAGTCTGTAGCAGTCGTTACGTTCGGAGGAACAAAATCAACGAGTGCCGCACCGTATAAATATTCGTAATCGGAATGCAAAGCAAACGCAAACTGCTTGCATTCGGGATTGTTAGCGTTTCTCTTTGCACCGAACAAAAATCTGTCGTACGAAACTAAAGCTTTAAATATAGAGGTGTCTATAACACCGTCCATAACCATCGAATCGGCAGTTTTATCGTTGCATACTTCGCCCCATTTAAAGTGGTAGGCATATGAATCCTCATCGGGACCGAAAGCTCCCGCACTGGCGCTGGAGTTTTCTGCAAAGCTACCCGAATTAAGGCTGGCAAGATAGTTATTGCTTCCGTCGTTATAGTTCGCATACGCCGTAACGTCGAGCTCGGAATTTTCGTTTATCACATCTACCGATTGATTAAGATCGATTCTGAACTCAACCGAAAAAAGTCTGTCGCCGCCACGCTTCAAAATCTTGGCAGTGGTAAGCTTCTTAAGGTCTGCTGTGGGCACTTCCTTATTCTCACTATTGTAAAACTTAAAAGTGCTCGTTTCGCTTTCGTTTTTATAGTTAACCACTAATTTATAAAGCTTGTTGTTGTATCTCACGAATACGCGGAATTCTACCTCCGGGGTCTTCCCGCTGACGTTATCCGTGCAATATATCAAACCGCCGCCGTATATGGCGGCCTTATCCATACGTATGTCGGTCTTCAATCTCAACGTATTGGCGTGCGCCTCGGCTGCGACTTTGTCCTTAAAATGAGCGGTAGAAAAACGTACCGAATTGAAGTCCATAAGGTCGTAATCGCCGTTTTTAAAATCCGCCGTGTTCTTCTCGTCGTTTAAGCCATGATGATAGGTCGTTAAATAAGACCAATAAGCTTCGTTGAATTTGCCGTCGATATCTACGTAGCTCGAAATATCATCTCTTCCGTTTTCAATATCCTGATGCATTATACTCAACGCATTTCCCCAAGCAACGTCATACTCTGCATTCGGCGCTTTATATTCGGGAGCATTAGGATATATCGCGGGGTAATAAAGCGAATTTTCGCCGTATTCAACAGCGATAAAATACTTGTAATCTGCATTAGTTGCCGCAGCTACGCCAAGGTCGTAGCTGAATTCAACAACACCGCCGACGGTTACGCATTTTATTTCGTTATCATCAACAGTTTTATTTTCCGCGTCAAAAGAAACGGTGGTAACGTTTACACCGCTGTCCGCAGAAAAATAAATCTTAAAATCATGCAATTCACCGTCGCCGAAAACCACTGCGGCATAAAGATATTCGTGGTCCCTGCGAATGCTGTATTCATAGGAATTGGCCTTTTGCGCTTCGGCAACTGTTTCGGTATCCCAAACACCGCTTGCCGAATCTACCGTTATCCATTCCTTCCAGCCGAGGTCGTCGGTTTTTCCGTCAACCGTAATCGTTTCGGGAATATACTGGTTCGGCGCGTTTTCCAACGAATGATTCGTCGTTTCGTTCTTTGCAACGCCCTTGCCCTGTGCCAACGCCGAAATTATCGATGCGGGAATCATACCCAGAACCAATACCGCGCAAAGCACAAGCGTTAAAAATCTTTTCAAAAAAATCTCCCCTTAAAGCACCAAACACATATGTGTTCGATGCGCATATTTAACCTATTGTACCTTTCAGTATATACCCGAGTTTTTTAAAAGTCAATGAATTTTTTGTAAACAAAAGAGCGGATAACCGACAAAAATACGGTTATCCGCCAATTTTTCAGCATATTTTATTAAAGCGTTGCCGCCATAACGGCTTTTATGGTGTGCATACGGTTTTCCGCCTCGTCGAAAACAATGCTTCTTTCGCTTTCGATAACCTCGTGCGTAACCTCCATACAATCGATGCCGAACTTTTCGTATATTTCCCTGCCGACAACCGTGCCGAGATCGTGGAATGCGGGCAGGCAATGCATAAATCTGCACTGTGCACCTGCGTTGTCCATAATTTCCGTCGTCACGCGGTAGGGGGTAAGCTCGCGAATGCGTTCCTCCCAAACCTCTGCAGGCTCGCCCATCGAAACCCAAACGTCTGTATAAATAACGTCTGCGTTCTTGGTTGCGGCAATCGGATCCTCGATAAATTCAAGCACCGCGCCCGTTTCCTTTGCAACGGCAAGGCACTCGTCGATAAGAGCTTTATCGGGGAAATACTTTTTATTAGTGCAGGCAACGAAATGCATACCCATCTTCGCACAGCCGACCATAAGCGAGTTGCCCATATTGTATCTCGCATCGCCCATATAAACCAGCTTTTTGCCGTTAAGACTGCCGAAGTGCTCGATAATCGTCATAAAATCGGCAAGAATCTGTGTCGGGTGGAATTCGTTTGTCAATCCGTTCCAAACCGGAACGCCCGCGTATTTTGCAAGCTCCTCGACAATTTCCTGACCGTAACCGCGGTATTCGATACCGTCGAACATTCTGCCAAGCACGCGCGCCGTATCGGCAATGCTTTCCTTTTTGCCCATCTGTGAACCCGTGGGGCCCAAATAAACCGGGTGCATACCCAAATCCGCGCCCGCCACCTCAAAAGCACAACGGGTGCGGGTGCTATCCTTTTCGAAAAGCAAAGCAATATTTTTTCCCTCGCAGAGCTTGTGGGGAATTCCCGACTTTTTCTTCGCCTTTAAATCAATAGCAAGGTCGATAAGCGACTGTATCTCCGCAGGGGTAAAATCGAGTAATTTAAGAAAGCTTCTTCCTTTTAAAGACATTTTCTTTCTCCTTTTTATAAAACCTTTGCCAAAAACGACCTCAAGCGTTCACACTTGGGTGCGCCGAACAGCTCTGCGGGGCTGCCCTCCTCGGCAATAACGCCGTCATCGAGGAAGATAACTCGGTTCGATACCTCGCGCGCAAAGCCCATTTCGTGAGTAACGACTATCATCGTCATACCCTCCTTCGCAAGCTCGCGCATAACGTCAAGCACCTCACCCACCATTTCGGGATCGAGCGCACTTGTCGGCTCGTCGAACAGCATAACGTCGGGCTCCATACAAAGCGCACGAACGATCGCAACGCGCTGCTTCTGTCCGCCCGAAAGCTGATTGGGATAGGAATCGGCTCTGTCGGCAAGACCAACGCGCGCCAAAAGCTCCATTGCCTTCGCGTCCGCCTGCTCCTTCGAAATCTTTTTAAGCATAATCGGAGCGCAGGTAAGGTTTTCAAGTATCGTCATATGCGGGAAAAGGTTGAACTGCTGGAACACCATTCCCATTTTTTGTCTGTGTAAATCAAGGTTTACCTTTTTGTCGGTAAGGTCGTCGCCGTCGAAAAATATCTGGCCGCCCGTGGGCTTTTCCAAAAGGTTAAGGCAACGCAAAAAGGTCGATTTGCCCGAGCCCGAAGCGCCGATAACGCAAACGACGTCGCCCTTGTGAATATCGATGCTTACACCCTTTAAAACCGCGGTGTCCTCGAAGCTCTTTTCAAGACCTTTAACGCTTATAATAACGTTATTTTCCATCGCTCTTGCGAAGCCTCCTTTCGAATACGCCCAAAAGCTTTGTCATAAATACAACAACCACAAGATATACCAGCGCAAGAAGCACGAGCGGATTTACCGCGTCGTTCGTGTTGGTACGAATCAGGTTCGCCGCACGGGTAAGGTCTACAACGGTAACGTAGCCGGCAACCGAGGTTTCCTTCAAAAGCGCGATACATTCGTTGCCGATAGCGGGAAGAATGTTCTTTATAGCCTGCGGGAAGATTACCTTCCTCATCGCCTGCCCCTTCGACATACCAAGGCTTCTTGCAGCCTCCATCTGTCCCTTGTCAACCGCGTTTATACCGCTTCTTATAAGCTCTGCCATATAAGCACCCGAGTTTATACCGAACGCAATAATCGCGGTGGTAATGCCCGTCGTGTCCGAAACGATAATAACAAAGTAAAAAATCATCAAAAGAACGGTAACCGGAATTCCGCGTATCGCCGTGGTATATAAGTCGCAGATAACGTTTACTATCTTAAGCTTTTTGTTGTCTTCGGCATAATACTTTGCAATCGCAATAACCGAACCGATAACGACACCGATAAGAAGAGCGCAAAGTGTTATTAAAATAGTGTTTCCAAAACCCTTAACAAGCAGCATATAGTTGTCGTCAACTATAAAGGTTTTGTAAAGTTTGTCAAGCCAAGCGTTCATTCAAATTCCTTTCAATTCCGCACCCGAAATATATAATCCCTTCGGGCGCCGATAAACAATTTTAGAGGTTGCAATAAGCAACCCCTAAAACGTTATTTAATCATTCGGGTTTGGTGTAAGGTGCTTCGTATTTATCAAAGATAGACTTGATAGTGCCGTCTGCGATAAGCTCGTCGATAATCTTGTTGATTTCTTCAACCAAATCCTCGGAGCCGAATGCGAACGCGAATGCGTAAGGCTCGGTGGTCATCGATTCGTCAAGAATCTTAACGCTGTCATCGCCCTTGCACATTTCAGCTGCGGTAAGGTCGTCAACTACCCAAGCCTGAACCTTGCCCTGAGTAAGAGCAAGCTTTGCGTCCTGGTTTGCTTCGTACTGGCTCAAGGTGTAGCCCTCGCCGCTGCAGAATTCAGCCGCGGTGGTACCGGTCTGCACTGCGATAGTCTTGCCTTCGAGGTCTGCCTTGGATGCGATAGTGCTGTCTGCCTTAACTACGATGCACTGTGCTGCCAAGCAGTATTCCTTGGTGAAGAGGGTGTTTTCCTTACGCTTTTCGGTAACCGAAATACCGGACATACCGCAATCGTATTTGCCGGTCTGAACGCCGGTAAGTACTGCGTCGAAGTTGATCTGCTCAAACTTGGGCTCAACGCCGAGCTTTTTGCAGATGATTTCCATAATTTCAACCTCGATACCTACGATTTCGCTGCCTTCAAGGTTTTCAAAGGGAGGAAAGTCGGGGCTGGTTGCGATAACAAGCTCGCCTGCTTCCTTAACTTCCGCAAGAGTCTTGCCCTTTGCGCCGCAGCCGGTGAAGCAAACCGCAACAAAGATAACAGAGAGTAAAAGTGCTAAAATCTTTTTCATTTTGGTTTTTCCTTTCAAAGCTTTTTAAATATATTATTTATTATCATTTATTCGGCACACGCCGATTTAATAACCTCTAACGCTTCGGCAAGCAGTCCGTCGCTTATATTAAGCGCGGGAAGCAGCCTGACCTTGTCCTTTGCGGTAAGGCAGAGCACACCGCGTTCCATACATTTCGCAACGACCTCTTTCGCGCTCTTTTCGGTCTTGATGCCTATCATAAGACCCATACCGCATATCGATTCAATACCCTTCGCACCCGAAAGCGTTTTGAAAACAAGCTCGCTCTTTCGCTTCACACCGTCGAGACACTCCCTGTCAAGCCGTGAAATAACGCTTATCGCACCCGCACACGCCACCGGGTTGCCGCCGTAGGTAGAGCCGTGCTCTCCGTAGGAAAGAACGTTTTCGGTTCTTTCGCTGAACATACACACGCCGATCGGAAGTCCGCCGCCCAACCCCTTCGCCGTTGTAACTATGTCGGGGGTAATGCCGTAATGCATATATGCATACATTTCGCCGGTCCTGCCGTTGCCGGTCTGTACCTCGTCGGCAATAAGCAAAATATCGTTCTCGCGCGCAAGCAGAGAAACCGCCTTTAAATATTCGGTGTCGAGCGGGTTGACTCCGCCCTCTCCCTGAATACATTCAAACATTATTGCGGCAACACCGTTTTCGCTCACAAGCCTTTTAATCGCGCCGATGTCGTTCGCAGGCGCGTAAAGAAAGCCATCCGTAAGCGGCTGAAAATCCTTGTGAAACACTTCCTGTCCTGTTGCCGCAAGCGTTGTGACAGTTCTGCCGTGAAAGCTGTTTACAAGCGTAATGATTTTGTAAACGTCCTTTCCCTTTTTTCCGCACGCATATTTGCGCGCCGCCTTTATCGCACATTCGTTGGCTTCCGCGCCGGAATTTGCAAAAAAGACCTTTTTCATTCCGCTCTTTTCACATAAAAGCTCGGCGAGCTCGACACACGGCTGTGTGTAATAAAGATTCGAGGTGTGCTGTACCTTCAAAAGCTGTGCCGTAACGGCATCTGTCCATTCGCTGTCGGCAATGCCGAAGCTGGTCACACCTATGCCCGAGCCCATATCGATATAGCGCTTTCCGTCGATACCGAACAGCTCCGAGCCTCTGCCGTACGCTATTTCCACGTCAAATCGCGCATATGTGTTGGCTATATACTTTTTGTCTTTTTCCTTTAAAGTCATATTTTTCTCCGCAAGCTATAGAGTGAGCCGATTGAAGTCGAAACGCCTAAAACCGTCTTTTTGCAGCCTTTCGATGCTTCGTCCCACAAACAAACTCTAACGGGTAACCATAGTACCCGCACCCTCGTCGGTAAGGAGCTCCATAAGAATAGAATGTGGTACTCTGCCGTCCATTATAACAACGTTCTGAACACCCTTGCTTATCGCCTCGATGCAGCAATCGACCTTGGGTATCATTCCGCCGGAAACAATCCCCTCCTCCTTGAGCTTCGCCGCATGAGCAACGGTAACCGAGGGAATAAGCGATGAAGGGTCGTTTCTGTCGCGTAGGATTCCCGTAATGTCTGTCATCATAATCAAGCGCTCCGCACCGATAGCACCCGCGAGGTACGCCGCCGCAGTATCGCCGTTTATGTTGTAAATATTGCCCTCGGCATCACAACCGACAGTGGAAACAACGGGGATGTATCCCTTTTCGAGCAGGTCCGCCACGGGCGCAATATTAACGTTGGTTATCTCGCCCACAAATCCGAGCCTCTCGTCCTTCATCGTGGCTTCAATAAGCCTGCCGTCCATACCCGAAATACCCATAGCCTTGCCGCCCATCGTTTCGAGAAGCGTAACAAGCGATTTGTTCACCTTGCCCGCAAGCACCATCTGAACAATATCAACGGTCTCCCTGTCGGTCACGCGCAGCCCGTCCACAAACTCGGCTTTTTTGCCGAGCCTGTTCATTAACTCGCTTATTTCAGGTCCGCCGCCGTGCACAAGCACCACCTTAACGCCGATAAGCCATAAAAGAACTATATCCTCCATAACCTGACGCTTCAGCTCTTCGTTTACCATCGCGTTGCCGCCGTATTTCACAACAACCACCTTGCCGGTGTAACGCTTTATATAGGGGAGCGCCTCGGTAAGCACCTGCGCGCGCTCCGCATTGGAAATCATATTTGCTTCCATTTTTTCTCCGCTTTTAAAAGATCAGGTACGGTAATCTCCGTTGATCTTTACGTAATCGTATGTAAGGTCACAGCCCCACGCGGTCGCACTTGCGCTTCCGTCGCCGAGCGTGATATTGATGTCTATTTCGCGCTCAAGCAAAATTTCCTTCGCGATCTCTTCGGAAAAATCCACACCCGCGCCGTTCTTGCAAACCTCTATACTGCCCTTCGTGCTCGTAAACGAAACGCCGACCTTCGTAACGTCGACCTCCGCCTTGCTGTAACCGATAGCGCAAAGCACCCTGCCCCAGTTTGCGTCCGCACCGAACATCGCCGCCTTCAAAAGACTCGAGCAGATAACGCTTTTCGCAACGGTTTTTGCGTTTTTTTCGTCCTTCGCACCGCAAACGTTGCATTCAAGCAGCTTTGTGGCACCCTCGCCGTCCCCCGCGATCATTCTGCAAAGATGAACGGTAACGGTGTTCAATGCCTTCATAAATATCGCAAAATCGCCGTTTTCCTCGGTGATTTCCTCGTTGCCCGCCATGCCGTTTGCAAGCACGGTGACCATATCGTTCGTAGAGGTATCGCCGTCGACGCTTACCATATTAAAGGTGTCGGCAATATCCGTGGAAAGCGCTTTTCCAAGCATCTCGGGCGAAATAGCACAGTCGGTGGTTATGAACACCAGCATCGTTGCCATATTCGGATGTATCATTCCGCTGCCCTTGGCAATGCCGCCTATACGGCAGGTCCTTCCGCCGACCTCGAATTCGACCGCAACCGATTTTTTAACGGTATCGGTCGTCATAATACCCTCTGCCGCAAGGTCGCTTCCCTCGTGGGAAAGCCCGCTTACAAGCTCGTTTATACCGTTTGCGATAGGAGTAATGTCAAGCGGCTGACCGATAACACCCGTCGAAGCAACCACAACGTCGCTTCTGTCTATCCCGAGCGCCTTTGCGGCAAGCGCGCAGGTTTCGTTTGCAATCTGCTCGCCGTCTGCGTTGCAGGTGTTTGCGTTCCCGCTGTTACAAATGACCGCGCTTGCATAACCATCGGATATGTTTCTTTTGGTAACGGTAAGCGGCGCGCCCTTAACAAGATTTGTGGTATATACCGCCGCCGCCGCGGCTCTTTTTTCGCTGACGATAAGCGCAAGGTCGCGCTTGGTTCTGTTTTTGCGTATACCGCAGTGAATACCGTTTGCGGTAAAGCCCTGTGCGGCGCAAACGCCGCCCTCTGTAATCCTCATTAATTATCTCCGTAAATATCCAGGCCCTCTGCCTCGTCCGCGCCGATAACTATGTTCATATTCTGTATCGCCGCACCCGAAGCGCCCTTGCCGAGATTGTCAAACCGCGAAACAAGCATAATCCTTTCGCTGTTTCCGCAAACCGTTATCTGCATATCATCCCTGCCCGAAAATGCGCAGGCAGAAAGAAAACCGCTCTCGTCTGCGTTTTCGGCATAGAAAACGATTCCTTTTTTGTAATATTCGGCATATATCGCACGTATATCGTCGATATTTCCCTTTATGTCATCGGCGAACAGCGGCACGCTGACCTCCATTCCCGAATAAAAGGGCGCAACGATCGGGCAAAACGCAGGCGCATTTTCAAGCCCGCACACCGCGGCCATTTCGGGAAGATGCTTGTGAGATTGCGAAATGCCGTACATACGCGGCGCGCCGAGCAATACAGCTCTTTCCTCCGATTCGTATTCGGCGATCATCTTTTTGCCACCGCCCGAATATCCGGTAAGCGAGGTACAGGAAAGATGCGCGCTTTTGGGGATTATGCCTGCCGCGACAAGCGGCTCTATCAACGCAACGAACCCGCTTGCGTGACATCCGGGATTCGCAATGCGCCTCGAATTTTTTATAATGTCGTAATTTTTTCTGTTCTTCAGCTCGGGAAAGCCGTATGCCCATTTGGGATTCACACGGTGCGCCGTAGAGGTATCGATAATAACCGTATCGTCCTCAACCAACGATACCGCCTCTATCGCCGCCGCATCGGGCAGACACAAAAAGGCAACGTCCGCGCTGTTCAACGCCTCTCTGCGCGCGTTGATATCCTTGCGCGTTTCTTCGGGAAGCGTTATAAGCGAAATATCGCTTCTTGCGCTCAAGCGCTCAACGATGCGCAAGCCTGTCGTTCCCGCACCGCCGTCTATAAATACCTTTGTCATTTGCAAAGCTCGCTTTCGACAAATTCAATTTGCTTGTTGCAGGAATCAAGACTCGTTCCGCCGAGCGAGATTCGCTTTGCAACGCAGGTCTCGAGCGAAATTTCGCCGTATAGGTCTTCCTCGAAAAGCTCGCTGTAATTCTTGTATTCGGCTATCGGTAAATCCTCGAGCACACATCGTCGCTTAATACATTCGGCAACAATGCTTCCCGAAATTTTGTACGCCGACCTGAACGGCATACCCTTTTTAACCAGATAATCGGCAAGGTCGGTGGCGTTTATAAAGCCCTCCTGCGCCGCTCTCTTCATATTTTCGGGCAACACGGTCATCGTTTCGACCATCGGAGTCATAATTCCGATACACGTCTTTACCGTATCGACTGCATCGAAAATGCCCTCCTTGTCCTCCTGCATATCCTTGTTATATGCAAGCGGGAGTCCCTTCAGTACCGTAAGAATTCCCATAAGGTCGCCGTAAACTCTGCCGGTCTTTCCGCGAATCAGCTCCGCCATATCGGGATTCTTCTTCTGCGGCATTATCGACGAGCCCGTCGTGTATGCATCGGATAATTCGACAAATTTGAATTCCCAGCTCGACCAAAGGATAATTTCCTCCGAAAATCTCGAAAGATGCATCATCGTTACCGCACAGCAGCTTACGAATTCAACACAGAAATCTCTGTCCGAAACGCCGTCGATAGAGTTCATACATATTCCGTCGAACCCAAGCCGTTCGGCTTCAAAAAGTCTGTCGGTATCATAAGTCGTGCCGGCAAGAGCACAGCAGCCGATAGGAGATTTGTTCATACGCTTCTTCATATCGCAAAATCTGTCGATATCTCGCAGAAGCATCATACAGTATGCAAGCAAATGATGCGCAAAGGTTATCGGCTGTGCACGCTGAAGGTGCGTATAACCCGGCATTATGGTCAATTTGTTCGCCTTTATCTGAACGAGCAACGCGTTTATAAGCTCTTTAAGCAGCGAAATAATCGCTTCGGCTTCCTCGCGCAGATTCATACGCAAATCAAGCGCAACCTGATCGTTTCGGCTTCTCGCGGTGTGAAGCTTTTTGCCAATTTCGCCCAAGCGCTCGGTAAGCACCTGCTCGACGAACATATGAATATCCTCTGCCTCCATATTAATGGCAAGCTTTCCCGATTCGATATCGCAAAGTATCTCCTCGAGCCCTTTTATAAGGATATCGGCTTCCTCTTGGGTAATAATCCCTTTTGCGCCGAGCATAGCGGCGTGGGCCATACTGCCTGTTATATCCTGACGGTACATTCTCGAATCAAACGAAATCGAGGAATTGAAATCGTCAGCCATTTTGTCGGTGTTGCCGGCAGTTCTGCCCGCCCACATCTTCGCCATAGCGTTTCTCCGTTCGAATTTATAAATTAAAGCTTACCCTGCTCGCGAAGCGCCTGAACCTTGGTGGGAAGCCCCCAAAGGTTAATAAAGCCTTCCGCCTGCTTCTGATCGTAATCGCTTTCGTCGAAGGTTACGAGATTTTCGGAATACAAGGAGTAGGGCGAGGTGGTTCCCGCAGGAATAATGTTGCCCTTGTAAAGCTTAAGCTTAACTGTACCGGTAACAAACTTGTTGCTTTCGTTTGCAAAAGCGGTAAGTGCTTCCTGCAAGGGAGAATACCATTTGCCGTTGTAAATAAGGTCTGCGTAATCAACCGCAAGCTTCTGCTTAACGTGGAGCGTGTCCTTGTCAACGGTAAGCATTTCAAGCATTTCGTGCGCGAAATAAAGAATAGTTCCGCCGGGGGTTTCGTATACGCCGCGGTCCTTCATACCGATAAGACGGTTTTCAACTATATCGATAATACCTATACCGTTTGCGCCGCCGACCTTGTTAAGCTCTGCGATAATCTTCGAAGCCTTCATCTTTTCGCCGTTGTAAGCAACGGGTGCGCCTGCTTCGAAATCGATAGAGATATAGGTGGGCTCGTCGGGAGCCATCATCGGCGAAACGCCCATTTCAAGAAAACCAGGCTTATCGTACATAGGCTCGTTTGCGGGATCCTCGAGATCCAAGCCCTCGTGCGAAAGGTGCCAAAGGTTTTTGTCCTTCGAATAGTTGGTTTCGCGGCTTATTTTAAGAGGAACGTTGTGTGCCTCTGCGTAATCGATTTCTTCATCGCGGGATTTAATATCCCATTCGCGCCAAGGAGCGATAATCTTCATTTCGGGAGCGAAGCGCTTAATAGCAAGCTCGAAGCGAACCTGGTCGTTACCCTTGCCGGTTGCACCGTGGCAGATAGCGTCCGCACCCTCGGCGATAGCGATTTCGGCAAGCTTTTTACCGATAACGGGGCGCGCGAATGCGGTACCGAGAAGGTAGGTTTCGTATTTAGCGTCCATCTTAAGCGCGGGGATAATAATTTCGTCAACCATTTCGTCAACAAGGTCTGCAACGATAAGCTTGCTTGCGCCGGTCTTAATAGCCTTTTCCTCAAGACCTTCAAGCTCGTCTGCCTGGCCGACGTTGCCGGCAACCGCAATAATTTCGGGGTTGTCGTAGTTTTCCTTAAGCCAAGGAATAATAATAGATGTATCAAGACCGCCCGAGTAGGCAAGTACTACCTTTTTAATGTTTTCTTTGCTCATTTCCAAACATCCTCTGTATAAATTTTCATTTTGCGTTGCTATTATAATACCGAAAATCGCAAAAGTCAATAGCAAAAATGATAAATTATTCAAATTTTTTCAATTTTTCTTGTAATTTTCTGCATATCGCTCTGTATATTGTGCATATTTATGCATTTATTCAGAAATTTTTGTATATTTTAAAATACAAAAGCGTTGCCCGCGGTTAAAGGCAACGCTTTTTGTGCTGATATTTAATTAAAATCAATAGCCGCGCAGGGCTTAAAACAGGGATTTCGGTAGTTTAAAACCTTCCGCCGCCCCCGCGTGAGCCACCGCCGCCACCGCTGCGAGAACCGCCCGAGGAGGTGTTCTTCGGTCTTGCAACGCGTGTAACCTGTGAATAAAGGAACAGGTCGCGGCTGTGGGTTAGCTTAAAGCTGCCTTGGCGCACGTATTCGCGCGCGTTGTTTTGCATCGCAACGCTCTTAAGCTTGCCCTTCATCACGCTCGTAGCTATAAGCGCAACGATAAAGCCGATAACCAACGCTATTATAATTAAAGTACCCAACGGAAAAGCAAGCTGGTCGCCTACCGCCTCCGCAAAGGAATCGAACGCGCCGTAATAATCGCCGCCGGAAAGCTGATCGAGGAAATATTCGGACAGTGCCGTACCCTCGGTAACCCTCTCCTCGCCGAAAAATTCAATATACCATTCGCGATCAGTCATCGAAACGATAAGTATAACGCCGCTTTCGCCGTCCTCGCCCATACCGTAGCCGCCCTCGATATACGCGTCGTTGGCATATTGGTAAGCGCTCTTTTCGCCAAGCGCTTCGGTGGTAATAATTACTATATCGTAATCATATTCGGTGCTCAGGCTGTCGAGCTTTGCAAGAATCGCCGCTTCCTCGTCCGCATCAAGCAACTCGCCGCCATCGATAAAACGGGGGCTTGCGCTTTCGGCAAATACGGTAACCGAGCAAAGCACCGCGATAAGAAGTGCAATCGTTAAAGCAAATAATCTTTTCATTACAGCACCTCCCACTAAAGCAGCCATATAAGCGAGCCGATTGCGAACACCGCCGCACCGACCGCCGCGGTAAGACCGAACAGCCATTTTTTATACGCTTTTTTATCTAAAGGAAGGTTTCCCACGAATTTGCCGGTCTGACCGTTCATTGCAAAAACGTATTTCTGTCCCTCATAGGTGGTGTTAAGAATCCAAACGGGGTAAAGCGCGTATTTCGCTTTGCCGTTGTTAAGCCTTACCTTTACCGATTCGGGTACAACCGTCGCATAGCCCTGCACGGTTGCGGCAAACGCCTGCTCGGTCGATTTACGCACGCGCTCGTTCGCGCGGGCAACGCTCGCATCGGCATCGACGTCGTATCTGTCGGCGAGATACCCCGCAAGATACGCCGTTTGGAAATCCACCGCCTCCGAAAAATCGAACGGCTCGATAGATTCCATCAAATCGTCTGCCATATTCGAGCTTCCGTCGACGGGAATACGGTCAAAGCCCATATCACCCGCACGCGTAACCGAAAAATAGCTGGTTTTCGTGTAAATATAGTTCGCATCCGACCAAGTACTCACACGCGTCGCGCGGTAGCGCGCGTCGGCGTTCGCGTCGGCATCGAAAAGCCAAAAAGGAACGTAAATACCCTTTATCTCGTCGATATGGTTTTCGTCCTTGAACACCTTGGGAAGAAGTCTTTTTCCCTTAAGGTGATTCATAAGCCCTTCCTTTGCCGCCTTTTTGTCGAGCTTAAAGGGAATAACGTAATCGGGCTTCAAATCGCCGATAAACATTCCCTTCATAACCACAGGGTTGTCACAGAAGGGGCATTTCGTAGCGGCAAGCGTTTCGTCGCCGATAATTTCGCCGCCGCAGGAATCACAGACGTAAATCCGCATTCCGTCGGTTTCGCCCTCCTGCCATTCTCCGCCCGCGGCAGAATCCCAATCCATTTTCTCGGCGCCCTCGTTATTAAGGTCGTCGTCGTAGGATTTAACCGTGTCCATTTCAAACTCGGTGTCGCAATAGGGGCACTTCAGCTTTTGAAGCTTGCTGTCAAACCCTATCGCGCCGCCGCAGCACGGGCATTTGTATTGCTTTAATTCGGACATAATAATTCCTCCGAAATCAAGTTATAAGTAATAGTGAATAGTGAAAAAGTAATTCCTGTTTCATAAAAATCGGGGACCGCGTCCTCGATTTTTATACCCATGATGCCCGAAAGCGCGGACAAGGGACGCAGTACCGCGCACGCGCTTTGCGCGAGCGTACGGGCATCCGAAAATCCATTGAAAACGCAGTTTTCAATGGAGAACGGGGCCCCCGAAAATGCTTGCATTTTTGGGGAGAAAATTAAACCTTATCTCCGCATTCGGGGCAGAATTTGGGAAGATTTGCGGGGTCCTCGAACTTATATCCGCACTTTTCGCAGCATTCGGCAGGCTTCTTCGCACCGCATTCGGTACAGAACTTGCCGGTGTTTTCTGCGCCGCAAGCGCATTTCCAACCGTTAATTTCGGGCTTCTTCGCGCCGCAGTCGGTGCAGAACTTGCCGTCGTTGGTTGCTCCGCAAGCACACTTCCAGCCGTTTGCCGCAGCTGCGGGCTGTGCGGGCTGTGCGGGTTGCTGTGCCTGCTGCTGTGCGCCCATTGCGAAAAGATTCTGTGCGTTCATACCGCCTGCATTCATCGCCATGCCCATACCCATAAAGCCGGTCATTGCGCCCGCATCGTTTTCGGCTGCTGCCTTCATTGCGTCTGCCTGCGCACCTACGAGCGTAGCCGCCGCCATAGTGGGATCACGCATAATAGCGGTACGCTGTGCCTGCTTGATCATTTCGGCGTCCTCTTCGGGCAAAGTTACCGAGCCCAAAGCAACGCTTACCACCTTCAAGCCGCGAAGCTCGCCCCACTTCGCCGAAAGAGCCTCGTTCATTGCGTTTTCGAGGTCGGTGTTGTGGGTAACTATCTGGTTGGGGCGTATTTCAAGCTCGCTAAGTCTGCCGAACGCAGGCTGAAGCGCGCTGATAAATTCGGTTTTAAGCTGGCTGTCAAGCTCGGAACGGGTGTATTCCTGCTCGATATTGCCGCAAACGTTGGTATAGAAAAGAAGCGGGTTTGCAATTTTGTAGGAGTAAACGCCCGAGCAGCGTACCGATACGTCGATATCAAGACCGATCTTCGTATCTACCACGCGGAAGGGGATCGGGTTGGGAGTACCGAACTTGTTGTCGATAAGCTCCTTTGTGTTGAAATAATAAACGCGCTGATCCTTGCCGGTGTCGCCGCCGTATGCAAAACGCTTGCCCATAGTCTTAAAGGTGTCGATAATGCTCTTTCCCAAAGAACCCGCAAAAATGCTCGGCTCGGTCGAGGAGTCATAGGTGTATTCGCCCGGCTCTGCACAAACCTCAACTATTTTGCCCTGCTCAACGATCATCATACACTGACCGTCAGCTACCGCAATGCCCGAGCCGTTGGATATAATATTGTCGTTGCCCTTTGTGTTGGAGCTTCTGCCGCTGATCTGCTTTTTGCCCTTTACGGCAAGCACCTCCTTGTCGAGTGCGTCGCAATAGAAAAACTCCTTCCATTGATCCGCAAGAGTGCCGCCCAATGCGCCGATTGCCGCTTTAATAAGTCCCATAATTATCTCCTTTTTTATGTAATGATTTTTATAGAATATGTCGCTTTATATATTATATCACTTTGTAGTTAATTTTTCAATAGCAACATTATCTCCCGCCACAACCAGCAGCTCGCCTTCGGCAAACGGGCGCGTCGGGTCTGCAAGAAGCGTAAAATCCTCGCCCTCGCCGCCTGCCACCGCGATAATGCTTACTCTGTATTTCTTTCTTACGTCTATTTCAATAACCGTCTTTCCCGCCCAGCTCTTAGGCGTAACGATTTCGGCTATGGTAAAATCGCCCGAGGGCGCAAAATAATCCACCATTCCCCGCCTCGAAAGCGTGTATGCAAGCTTTGTGCCGGATTCCTTTTCGGGAAGTACGCAGTAGTCGGCGCCTACCTTTAAAAGCACCTTTTTCTGACGCTCGTCTACCGCACGGCAAATTATCTTCGGAATCCCCAGCTCTTTAAGCAAAAGAGTAATAAGTATGCTTTCCGAAAGATTGTTTTCCATACATATAACGGCGCAATCACAGCTCTTTACCCCCGCCGCGCGCAAAACCGCCTCGTTGGTCGCATCGCCGCAAACTGCGCTGTCGACCTTTTCGCCGATAAAATCGATTTTTTCACGGTCGGCATCTATAACCAATACCTGCTGTCTGCTTTTCGCAAGCGTGGTTGCGAGATTAAGCCCGAAAATGCCGAGTCCTATAACGCAAATTCCCTTTTTACTGCTCATAATATCGTCCTTTCTATCCTATCGGCATACTTATGCGCGGATATTCCAAATTTACTTTTTCGCGGTTGGCACGCACCAAAATCGCATACATTACCGAGGTTATTCCTATCCTTCCGAAGAACATCAGGCTAATAATCAAAAGCCTGCCGAACAGCGAAAGATTCGGGGTTATGCCAACGGTTATTCCCACCGTGCCGAACGCCGAAAACACCTCGTAATACGCACTCGAAAGCGGAACCCCTTCGAAATCCGAAAGCACAAATCCGCTTACCGCAACCACGAATATTCCTATCGCAAACAGTGCGAACGCACGCCGCACCGCATCGTTTTCTATCCTTCTGCGGAAAAATACCGTGTCGCGCTCGCCGCGAATAATGCTCACAGTCGAGGCAAGCACAACCAAAAGCGTACCCACCTTTATTCCGCCCGCGGTCGAGCCCGAATTTCCGCCGATAAACATCAAAACCATCGAAAACAGCTTGCTGCTCTCGTTAAGCGCCCCCTGGTCTATAGTCGCAAAGCCCGCGGTTCGAAGCGTGACCGATTGAAACAGTGAACGCAAAATTTTGCTCCACACGCTCCCGTCGCCAAGCGTTTCGGCGTTGTTCCATTCCAAAACCGCAATCACCGCCGCACCAAGCAAAACGAGTCCGCCCGAAAGCATCATAACGGTTTTGGAATAAAGCGAAATTTTCTTGCGCTCGGTTATAAAATGCCGTATGTCGTCCCACACCAAAAATCCCATACCGCCGGCAAGTATCAAAGCCATAAGCACGAAATTAACATATGTATCGTCGGCAAACGCCGCAATGCTCGAAAACTCTCCGAGCTCGCCGCCCATAATATCAAAGCCCGCGTTGCAGAACGCGCTCACCGAATGGAAAATACCGTAGCATATTCCCTTTAGCCATCCAAACCGCGAAACGAATCTTACCGAAAGCAATATAGCTCCTATCCCCTCCGCAGTAAGCGCAAATACGGTTACGCGGTGCGCGAACGAGGCAAGGTTCGAATAGGGGTCCAAATTCATGCTTTGGGTGAACAAAAGCTGCTCACGCGGGGAAACCCTTCTTCGAAGCAGAGTCGAAAATACCATTGCAAGCGACATAAACCCAAGCCCGCCGATCTGTATAAGAAGCAAAACGACGCCTTTTCCGAACGCCGACCAATAAACCCCCGTGTCGACCGTTACAAGTCCGGTAACACAGGTTGCACTGGTGGCGGTAAAAAGCGCCGTAACAGGATCGGTAAATTCACCCGCAGAGGAAGAAAAGGGCATAGTTAAAAGAAGCGTTCCGACGAAAATTATCGCCAGAAAACCGAAAATAATAACGTTTGTCGGCGACCTACGCTTTTTCAATCATCTGCACCTTCCGATCGTTTAAAACATTCAATTAATACTCTTTTTAGCTCGGCAACGCTTTCGCAGGGAGCCTTTCCGCTCGCATCAAAAAGCCTGCCGTTTTCGGTGTACCCGTACCCTATGGGAACGAACTCTGTCCCGGCGTTTTTCGAAACCTCGCAATCGGCAATACCGTCGCCGATAAAGACCGTTTGCTCGGGAGTAAAGCCAAGCTCGCGTATTACCGAAAGCGTAACCTCGGGGTTGGGCTTTCGGTCGGTATCTCCTCGCACTCCGCGTACGTAAGCAAAGCGCTCGCCGAAATACCTTTTAACCATAGGCACCGCGTTTTTATCGTCCTTGTTCGAAATAACCGCGCACACCGCGCCGAGCGAATTAAGCTCGTCGATAAGCTCGCAAATTCCGCCGTATGCGGCTGTGCTTTCGTACATTCCCGTTTCGTAAGCTCGGCGGAAGTGCTCGCGCACCTCGCGGCAAAAATCGTCGTCCCGCTCAACCGGAATCGCGCGCTTCATAAGCATAAGCGAGCCGTTGCCGAGATAGCTTTGCACCTCGCGCACCGAGCGCTTCGGAAACCCGTAAACCGCAAGCGCGGAATTAACCGCGGCGGCAATGTCCCCGATAGTGTCGAGAATAGTGCCGTCGAGGTCGAAGATAAAAAGCCTTTTGTTAAGCAATTTCGTTTTCAAGATAGGTTGCAATATCCTTAACAGTCTTCAAGCCGTTAACGTCGTCGGGAATGATAATGTTCATTTCGTCCTCGAGCGTCATAAGCATTTCAACTATATCAAGGCTGTCTGCACCGAGGTCCTCTACTACTGCCGCGTCGTCGGAAATAGTAGCCGCATCGATACGAAGCTGCTTTGCGATAACTTCCTTAACTCTGTCGATAATCTGCATAAATTTTTTCCTTTCGTCCTTGAAAAATGTTTTTTCACACACCTATAATAATCGATATGCGCAAAAATTACAAGTGGTTTTTAAATTTTTTACAATTAAAGTATTAAATCAAGGTTAATTCGGTTGACTGCAGAAAATTTTTGTGCTAAAATATACTGATTAATTATATCGTACCGATTTATTGTAAGGAAAGCTTTATGCTAATATTAGGTATAGACCCCGGCTTAGCCACAATCGGCTTCGGGCTGGTTATGAAAAACGGCGATAAATACCGTGCAATAGAATACGGCGCCATAACCACCGCCCCAAAGCAGATGATCGAAAAAAGGCTCGATGAAATATACGATTCGATGGTCGAAATTTTAACCAAATACAAGCCCGACTGTATGGCGATCGAGGAAATATTCTTCAACAACAATATCACCACCGCTATCGACGTTTCGATGGCGCGCGGGGTAATCCTGCTCGCCGCCTATAAATGCGGTGTCGATATCTACGAATACACTCCGCTCGAGGTAAAAAGCTCGGTGGTCGGCTACGGCAGAGCCGAAAAACAGCAGATTCAGTATATGGTGCGCCTTATGCTGAACCTTAACGAAACACCCAAGCCCGATGACACCGCCGATGCGCTCGCGCTCGCGCTGTGCCACGGTATGCGAACAAACGGTTATAATTAAAGGAGGCAGGCAAATGATACATTTTATCCACGGAACACTCGCTTCGCTTACCGCAGACTTCGCGGTTATCGATTGCGGCGGCGTAGGCTTCAAATTGGGAATATCCGTTGCCACAAGCTCCAAGCTTTCGATGAAGAACGGCAAGGACGTGCTTCTCTACACCTATATGGCGGTAAGCGAGGATAATATCTCGCTCTACGGCTTCTCCGAAGAGGACGAGCTTAATCTTTTTACAAGACTTATTTCTGTTTCGGGCATCGGCCCGAAGGCAGCCATTTCCATACTCGGCACCCTTTCCCCCGACGATTTGCGCTCGGCTATTGCCAATAACGATGCAAAAACCATCGCGCAGGCACAGGGCGTCGGCTTAAAAACCGCCCAAAAGCTAATAATCGAGCTAAAGGATAAAATTTCGCTCGACGATATCAGCGCACCCGCCGCGAGCACAAGCGGCGCAAACAGCGAAAAGCTGCTTCAGGTTATCGATACGCTCACCCTTTACGGCTTCCCGCGTGCAAAGGTAAGCGAGGTATTAAAAAGGCTCGATTCCTCTCTTCCGCTCGAGGAGCTTATATCTCAAACCCTCCGCATACTCGGAAAGGAGGCGGGAAACTAAATGCCCATAAACTCGAAAATACCCGATTATTCCGATGATTTCGATTTCGAAGGCAGAATAACCGGCGCGGAATTTTCGGCAGAGGATGCCGAAAACGAATTTTCGCTCCGCCCGAAAACCCTTTCGGAATACGTCGGACAAAAAAAGGTAAAGGATAACCTTTCGGTATTCATAAAAGCCGCAGCGGCGCGAGGCGACAGCCTCGACCACGTTTTGCTTCACGGCCCTCCCGGCTTGGGCAAAACCACGCTTTCCTGCATTATTGCAAGCGAGCTCGGCGTTAACCTAAAGGTAACCAGCGGTCCCGCTATCGAAAAAACCGGCGACCTCTGCGCCCTGCTTACCACGCTTGAACGCAACGATATACTTTTCATCGACGAAATCCACCGCCTTCCCCGTCAGGTCGAAGAGGTGCTTTATCCCGCAATGGAGGATTTCTCGCTCGACCTTATGACAGGCAAAGGCCCTGCCGCGCGCTCTATCCGTATACCGCTAAAGCCGTTTACGCTTATCGGCGCAACCACAAGAGCCGGCCAGCTTTCCTCCCCCCTGCGCGACCGCTTCGGTATGCTGTTCAGATTAGAGCTATATACCCCCGAAGAGCTTGCACTTATCATCACACGCTCGGCAGGCATTTTGGGTATTCCCATAACCGCCGACGGCGCTTATGAAATCGCACTCCGCTCGCGCGGGACACCGCGTATCGCAAACCGCTTTTTAAAGCGAGTACGCGATTTCGCCATAGTTCAGGGCAACGGCGTTATCGATTTCCATATCACCCGCACCGCGCTCGATGCGCTTGAAGTCGATGCGCTCGGGCTCGATTCGGTCGACAGACGAATGCTCACCGCCATAATCAAGCATTTCGGCGGCGGCCCCGTCGGCTTGGAAACGCTCGCCGCGGTAATCGGCGAAGAGGCTGTCACGCTCGAGGACGTCTACGAGCCCTATCTGCTTCAGCTCGGATTTTTAAACCGCACCCCGCGCGGCCGTTGTGCCACCGCGGGTGCATATCGCCATCTCGGGCTCGATGTTCCGAGCGGAATGACCGAGCAGATAAGCTTTATCGAAGAGGAATAAACCGAAAAATTCCCAAAGGAGCAAAAAATGTACTCTGCTGATAATTGGAAGGAATACCGCCTGCTCGACGCAAACGGCGGCGAACGCCTTGAAAAATGGGGCGAATATACCTTAATACGTCCCGACCCCCAGGTTATCTGGAGCGGCGAACGCACTCTGCGCGGCTGGAGCAAAGCAGACGGAATCTACCGTCGCTCGCGCTCGGGTGGCGGCGAATGGATAAAAAAACAGGTGCCTGAGGAATGGATAATCTCCTACGGCGACCTTAAATTCAGCATCTCTGCAATGGGCTTTAAGCATACCGGTCTTTTCCCCGAGCAAGCGGCGAATTGGGACTGGTTCACCAAGCTTATTAAAAACAGTGGCAGAGAAATAAAGCTGTTGAATCTTTTTGCATATACCGGCGGTGCAAGCGTCGCGGCGGCAAAGGCGGGCGCCTTCGTCTGCCACGTCGATGCAAGCAAGGGTATAATCGCAAAGGCAAAGCGCAACGCCGAGCTTTCCGAAATTCCGCAAAACAAAATCAGATATATCGTCGACGACGCTTTTAAGTTCGTCGCGCGTGAAATCCGCCGCGGCAATAAATACGATGCCGTCATTCTCGACCCGCCTTCCTTCGGGCGCGGGCCGGGCGGTGAAAAATGGGTTATCGAGGATTGCCTGGACGAGCTCGTCGGCTTGGTCTGCCAAGTCCTTTCCGATAATCCGCTGTTCGTGCTGCTGAACTCCTATACCACGGGGCTTTCCCCCGCGGCAAACGGATACGTTCTGCGCAAGCATACCCGTCGCTTCGGCGGAAGCGTCGAAAGCCAAGAAATCGGTATCCCTGTCGAATCGAGCGGCGAAATACTCCCCTGCGGCGCCGCAAGCCGCTGGACGCCTTAAACGCCAACGCTCTCGACGCAAAACGCAAGCGTTTTGGTCGGTTTTTGTGAGCTTCGTTCGCTCGCGCCAACCTCGTGCGCGGTGCGATGCACCTTGTCCGAGGTTGCGAAGCTCTAAGGTATAAAAATCGAGAATGCGATTCCCGATTTTTATGAATTAAAAAGTTTTATTGTAAAAACGCTTTGCGTTTTGAAGTGTTTTGAATGTTTTTATTGAGTCATAGGTAAAGTAATGTCGTTTATAGAAGCACGCGGGGTTGAATTTTCATATTCCCCCGACGAAGAAAAGGTAATAAAGAATATCGATTTAAAGATCGAAAAGGGCAGCTACGTTGCCATTCTCGGTCATAACGGCTGCGGAAAAAGCACGCTGGCAAAGCTTCTTTGCGGCATTCTTACGCCCACCGAAGGTCAAATACTTATCGACGGAGCCGATACCGCCGACGAGGAAAAAAGCTTCGAAATACGCAAAAAGTGCGGTATGGTGTTCCAAAACCCCGATAACCAGCTCGTCGCAAGCGTTGTCGAGGAGGACGTCGCCTTCGCACCCGAAAATCTCGGCCTGCCGCGTGATGAAATCCGAAAGCGCGTCGATATGGCTCTCGCCACCGTCGATATGACCGAATACAAGGAGCACGCAACCTATAAGCTTTCGGGCGGACAAAAGCAACGTATCGCTATCGCAGGTATGCTCGCGATGAGCCCCGAATGCATAATCTTCGACGAAGCCACCGCAATGCTCGACCCGACAGGCAGAAAAGAAATCGTCGCGGCAATGAAAAGGCTCAATTCCGAAATCGGCATAACCGTCGTAACCATAACCCACTATATGAACGAAGCGGTCGAGGCAGACCGTATAATCGTTATGAACAAGGGCGAAATAATCGCCGACGGCACACCGAAGGAAATTTTTTCCGAGGTCGAAAAGCTTCAATCGGTTTCGCTCGCCGTTCCCCAGGTGGCAGAGCTTATGTATCTGCTCGAGCAGGACGGACACCCCCTCCCCCGCGGCGTGCTTCACGCAATGGAGGCGGCAGACCTGCTGGAAGCCTATATAAAGGGGGCAAAAAATGATTAACGCAATCGAAGTAAAAAATATAAGCGTCATCTACGGCGAAGGCACCCCGTTTCGCAAGGCGGCGCTGAACGGTATTACCACCGCATTTCCAAAGGGCGAAATAACCGGCATAATCGGCCATACCGGAAGCGGCAAAAGCACTCTTGCCTCGCTCTTGAACGGGCTTTTAAAGGCAACGAGCGGCGAAATACTGCTTTTCGGCGAAAATATCTGGGCAAAGCCGAAGGAAATGACAAAAATCAGAAGCCGCGTCGGCTTGGTTTTCCAATATCCCGAATATCAGCTTTTCGATGAAACCGTCGAAGCAGATATAGCCTTCGGTCCAAAAAACATCGGGCTCGACGAGGAGGAAATCAAAAACCGCGTCCGCCTCGCCGCCGAATTCTGCGGGCTTTCCGAAAAGGAATTAAAGCGCTCCCCCTTCGAGCTTTCGGGCGGGCAAAAGCGCCGCGCCGCAATTGCGGGCGTGCTTGCAATGCGCCCCGAGGTAATAGTGCTCGATGAGCCTGCCGCAGGGCTCGACCCCCAAGGCCGCGAGGAAATTCTTTCGGGCTTGGTGGAATATAAAAATAAATACGGTGCGACGCTTATAATAATCTCGCACAGTATGGAGGATATCGCAAAATACGCCGACAGAATACTCGTTATGAAGGACGGCGAAATATATATGCAGGGCAGCGTCGAGGAAATCTTCGTTCAAGCCGAAAGGCTTTTCGATGCAAAACTCGACCTTCCGCAAATAACCAAGCTCTTTATCGAGCTTAAAAAGCGCAACCTCTGCCAAAGCACCGACGTTTATACAGTCGGCTACGCAAAAAAGGAAATCGAAAAAATCATCGCAAAATAATTCGAGGCAAAAATGCTTAAAGACGTGACCTTCGGGCAGTATTATCCCGGCAACTCGTTGCTTCACCGCACCGATCCGAGAATAAAAATGCTGATATTAATCGAATATCTCGTGCTCGTGCTGGTCGCAAACAGCGAAATCGCGGCACTCCTCTCGCTTGCCTTCACGGTGTTCCTTATCGCCGTTTCGGGCGTGCGCTTCGGCATACTTATAAAATCGGTAAAGCCGTTGATCTTCGTGCTGGCGTTCACCGCGATCATCAATCTGTTCTTCACCGTCGGTGAAGGCGAGCCACTGCTTAATTGGGGCTTTATCACAATCTACGCAAACGGCGTGCGCAACGCGATAATGATGCTTTTGCGCCTGCTTTCGCTCGTACTCGGCACAAGCGTGCTTATCTCCTTCACCACCAGCCCTCTCGAGCTGACCGACGCAATCGAAGCACTGCTCTCTCCGCTTAAAAAAATCAAGGTGCCGGTGCACGAATTCGCAATGATGATGTCGATAGCGCTGCGCTTTATCCCCACTCTTATCGAAGAAACCAATAAAATAATATCGGCGCAAAAGGCAAGATGCGCCGATTTCGAAAGCGGAAACCTTTTAAAAAGAATAAAAGCGCTTATCCCTATCCTCATTCCCCTCTTCGTTTCTGCGGTACGCCGCGCCGAAGAGCTTGCCGATGCAATGGAATGCCGTTGCTATAACGGCGGCGAGGGCAGAACCAAGCTAAAGGTTATGAAATCCCGCCCCGCAGACTATGCTTTTCTGCTTGCGGTAACCGTGCTTACGGTTGCAGTCTTCTTTTTAAATAATATCTCGGTATCGGAGATAATAAATCTATGCAAGGCTATATTTTAAAAATAGCATATAAGGGCACCGCCTATTGCGGCTGGCAGGTACAGCCGAATAAGCCCACCGTGCAGGCGGTTCTGCAGGCGGCGATAGAATCGGCTTTCGGCGTAAAGACCGAGCTTACCGGCTGCAGCAGGACCGATTCGGGAGTTCACGCGCGCGGCTTTGTCGCGCTGGTAAGCGGAAATCTGCCCAACGTGTCCGAGGAATCGTTTGCGCTTGCGGTAAATACCAAGCTTCCCCAAGATATCGCCGTGCTCGAGGCGCGCCCGGCGCCCGATTCCTTCCACCCCCGCTACGATGCGAAGGGCAAGGAATACGTATACGTTATACACAATTCAAGAATAAGAGATCCCTTTTCCGAAGAAACCTCTTGGCACTTTCCGCGGTATATCGATATAGAAAAGGCAAATAAGCTTTGCGCGGAGTTTGTGGGCAGGCAGGATTTCAAAGCGTTTATGGCGGCCGGCTCGAAGATAACCGATACTCTGCGCGAGGTAAAATATTTCAACGCCGTGCGCGAGGGCGATAAGGTTATATTCACCGTCGCGGCAGACGGATTCCTATATAATATGGTAAGAATAATGGTCGGCACGGTTGCCGAAGCGGCATCGGGAACCAATATAATGCCGATAAAGGAAATAATCGCCTCGCGCGAGCGCAAGAACGCAGGCACCACCGCAGCGGCAAAGGGCTTAACGCTTAATAAGGTTTTTTATTAACCGAAAAATAATATTTAAGTAATAAATTTGGTGTAAATATATTTAAAATAAATACAAGGAGGCAGCCGTGAGCGCGTTTTCGCTTTTCAAGGATAAAAAATCAAAACAGAATAAGCAAGAAACCCCAACAGTCGAGGCACACTATATAAAGCTCGCTCGCAGAGCGTCGCTTTTGCGCTATACCGTGCTCGTGCTGGTGGTGCTGTTCGCGGTGTATTCCTTCTCGTTCCACAGCAACGAAATAACGGTGGATAACTTCGAATATATGATGAAGTTCTTAAACGTCGGCGAAGAGGACGAAACCCACGAAAACAGTCTTATCGCGTTCGACGGAAGCAAGGGCAACCGCGGCCTTATATATAAAGGCGACCTCGCAATATTAAACGAAAACGGGTTAACGGTCACCGGCTGGGACGGCGATATAATCCTGCGCGAAACCTTCACCTTCGACCACCCCAAAATGATCGAAAACGGTATAAATATCTTCTGCTACGATCTGGGCGGCAAGGAGCTACGTATATTCAATTCCTATTCACAGCTTCAAAAAACCTCCTACGATTACCCTGTTTATTGGGTGTCTGCGGCGGCAAGCGGCGAATACGCCGTGGTCAGCTCGGCAAAGGGCTATCGCTCTGCCGTTTACGTCTACGATAAAGAATTCCGTATCCGCTATTCCCGCCTTTTCGGCGATAAATACGTCGATTTTGTTGCAATTTCGCCCAACGGTCAGGAATTTGTAACCGCGGCGCACTATTCCAAAAACGGCAACCTCGTAACCCAAATCTCCAAATTCAGTATAACCTCCGACCAAGCGCTTTTTACACAGGAATTCATAGGCGAAATACCTCTCGGCATATACTACACCGAAAACGGTTATTGCCTGCTTACGACCGATAAAATGCGCCGTCTTAACCAAGAAAACGAAATTATTTCGGTAACCGACCTTACCTCGCGCCGACTTCTTTCGGGCAAGGTGTTCGGCAACCGCACGCTCGTCAATTATGCGCTCGAAGGGCTTTCGGGCGGTACCGAAACGGTAATATACGGCGAATCCGGCGGCGAGGAATTCACAAAAAGCTTCGAAACCTCGCTTTCCGATACGCTAATCTGCGGCGATACGCTGTATACCCTCTCGCCCGGCGTGCTAACGGTTTGCAATATGGCAAACGGCGAGGAAAAAACCTATTCGGTTCCCACCTCGTACTCCTCGCTCGTCGCCGACGGAGAAGAGCTTATTCTGTTCTCCGAAAACCAGGCCGAGTATTTTATCCCCTCGGCATTCGAAGGAAAGGAAGATAATAAATGAGTATTTTGTTGGATATAATTATCGTCGCGATAATCGCGTTAACGATCTATTTCGCGTTTAAAAACGGGTTTGTAAAAACCGCAATAAGCGCGCTTTCGTTCCTGCTTGCCATTGCGGTAACGGTTGCGTTCGCTTCGCCCTTGGCAGATTTTCTAAAAGAAACCGCCGTCGCAGAAACCGTCGAAGCAGCAACCGAGCAAGTTATTACCGATGCACTCGCAAAGGACCCGATAGGAATAAACGGCTTGCTCGAGGGAAAATCCGAGGAATTCAATAATCTCTTAACCCTCGCGCAGATCGACCGAAGCGAGCTTGCCGCTTGGTACTCGAGCAACATCGCCAATGCCGAAAGCGGCGAGGTAATGCTCGCAAAGCGTATCGCCGCACCGATGGTGGATATTATCACAACGCTTATCGCAATAATCGTGCTGTATATAGGCACCCAGGTTATATTAAGCATCGCCGCCTTCATTTTAAATAAAATCGCAAGCCTTCCCATATTGCGAACCGCAAATAAAGGCTTGGGCTTGGCGGTAGGCGTGGTTCTCGCGCTGTTCAGAGTATGCCTGTTCTGCTTCGTAATGAATCTTCTTATCGAAAATGCGCTCTTCCTCGGCAACGGCTTTATAAGCAGCCTGAACCCCGAAAGCACGCTGTTGTTTAAATTCTTCTCGAATATAGATATTTTTGCATTCTTTATGTAATAATATCGGAAAGCTCAAGGGGTTAAAATGAAACATATTCCGAATATTCTTTCGACAATAAGACTTTTAATGATACCGCTTTTCGTTGTGGCGTATTTCAATTACAGCGCCTACGTCGCCGCGGTAATCTACGTCGTTGCCTGGCTTACCGATGCGCTCGACGGCTACCTCGCTCGCAGAAATAATTGGGTAACCGATATAGGTAAGCTGCTCGACCCGCTTGCCGATAAGCTAATGCAAATCACCGCTGCGGTCTGCTTCACCGTCGATAACCTTTTGTTCCTCACCGTGCTTATTCCGCTCGTTATAAAGGAATTTATAATGCTTTTCGGCGGTATGCTGGTTATAAAACGCCAAAAGGTAGTGGTACAGGCACATTGGTACGGCAAGCTCGCAACCGTAGTTATCTTCGTCGGCGCATTCGTAAGATTGCTCGTCCGCAATAATCTCGCGGTGGATATAACCGTCTGTGCGGTAATTCTTTCTATGCTCGTTTTCTCCCTGCTTATGTATTATTTTAAGATTTTCAGGGGTAAATATAACGAAACCATTCGCAAACAATGAGGTGACTTTATAAATGGAATTAAAAAGATGCTCGCGCTGTAAAACCCGCCCCGCAATAATCTTCGTTCAAAAGAACGTCGGCGGCAAAATAACAAGCGAGGGCTATTGCATTAAATGTGCGCAGGAGCTCGGCATAAAGCCGATCGACGATATTCTCAACCAAATGAATATGACTCCCGAGGATATCGATGCGCTCGACGAGGGTATGAGCGGACTTATGCCGCTTTCCGATGAAAACGACGAAGAGGGCAGAGCGCCTTCTATCGATATCAATTCCTTCTTCGGCAACGGCAAGCCGATGGATAGCGGCGAAGCCAGGGGCGAAGCCGATTCGAAGCAAAACGCAAAGCAAAAGGGCAAGCGCGGCGCAAGCTACCTGCGCGATTTCTGCATCTGCCTTACCGAGCGCGCAAGAGAAGGCAAGCTCGATAATATTATCGGCAGAGACAGCGAATTGGAGCGCGTTATTCAAATCCTTACCCGCAGACAAAAAAACAACCCCTGCCTTATCGGCGAGCCGGGTGTGGGTAAAACCGCGGTTGCCGAAGCTCTCGCACAGAAAATCGTAAAGGGCGAGGTGCCTTATAAATTAAAGGATAAAGAAATCTATCTTGTCGATATGACCGCCGTCGTGGCAGGTACCCAGTTCAGAGGTCAGTTCGAAAACAGAATGCGCGGTCTTATCGAGGAAACCAAAAAAGCGGGTAACTCAGTGCTGGTTATCGACGAGGTCCATTCGATCGTCGGCGCGGGCAATGCCGAAGGCGGTATGAACGCCGCAAATATTCTAAAGCCGGCTCTTTCCCGCGGTGAAATTCAGCTTATCGGCGCAACCACGCTTAAGGAATACCGCCAATATATCGAAAAGGATGCCGCGCTCGAACGCAGATTCCAGCCGGTTATGATCGGCGAGCCCTCGATAGAGGATAGCGTAAAAATCCTCGCAGGGATCAAAAAGTACTACGAAAGCCACCACGGCATCACCATTCCCGATCATCTTCTTCGCAGAATGGTAACCCTTTCGGAACGCTATATCACCGATCGCTTCCTGCCCGATAAAGCAATCGATTTAATGGACGAGGCTTGCGCCAATATGGCAATGCACTCCCCCATTATAAACGAAATCGCAATTCTTTCGGACGAGCTCGCAAGGCTAAGAAACGAGCTTTCCCCGCTCGAAAACAAGGAAAACCCCGAGGAAGAGGATTTCCGCCGTATCGCAGACCTTAAAACAGCAATACTCCAAAAGGAAGCCCGCTTCAACGAGCTTTCTGCAGAGCGCGATAAGCTTTGTCTTACCGACGAAGAGCTTGCGCGCGTTATCGAGGTCTGGACGGGTGTTCCCGCAACCAATATCAGCGAAAACGAATTTGTAAAAATCGAACGTCTTGAAGAGGAAATCAAAAAACGTATCGTCGGTCAGGACGAAGCCGTCAGCTCGGTCGCAAAGGCAATCAAGCGCTCCCGTGCAGGCATTTCCTATAAAAAGAAACCGGTTTCCTTTATCTTCGCAGGCAGCACAGGCGTCGGCAAGACCGAGCTCGTAAAGGTGCTTGCAAGGTATCTTTTCGATTCTCCCGAATCGTTAATCCGCCTCGATATGAGCGAATTTATGGAAAAGCATTCGGTTTCGCGCATAATCGGCTCGCCCCCCGGCTACGTCGGCTATGACGATGCCGGCCAGCTTACCGAAAAAATACGCAGAAAGCCGTATACCGTGGTGCTCTTCGATGAAATCGAAAAGGCCCACCCCGACGTTATGAACATTCTGCTTCAAATTCTCGATGACGGCAGAATAACCGATGCGCACGGCAAAGAGGTAAACTTCGAAAATACGGTTATTATTATGACCACCAACGCAGGCAGCAGCGAAAGCAGCTCGGTTGCGGGATTTGCCGAAAACGCAGTCCAAAACGATAGGTCCAAGGTTATGAAGGCGCTCGAGGCCTTCCTCCGCCCCGAATTTATCAACCGTGTCGATGAAATCGTGGTGTTCAACCGACTCAGCCGTGCAAACTTCGGCGCGATCTGCCGCATAATGCTCGGCGACCTTCAGGCAGTGCTTGCCGAAAAGGGTATGTTGCTTGAATATACCGATTCTCTCGTCGAATATCTTGCCGAAAAGGGCTATTCCGAAAAATACGGTGCCCGCAACCTTCGCAGACTTATACAGACCGATATCGAGGATGAGCTTGCAAGCATTATCGTTGCGAACTACCGCGACCCGATAGGAAAAATATCGGTTTCGGCAGCAGACGGCAAGGTAAATATAGAAATCCAAAAATAAACCCGAATAAGAGGTTTAGCTAAATGGCAAACCCAAAAGAAAATCTAAAAGTAAAAACCGTTTCAGGCGCGGGCTTCGAGGAGGAGCTTACCTTTTCCCCCGAGGAAATGCAGCCTGTCGAGGTCGCGGAAGCATTGGAAAGCGACCTTATTGCAGGCAAAACTCCGAAGCAGATTAAAAAAGCCCGAAGGCTGTTCGGTGTCAACGAAATAAAAAGCGAATTCCGCCTTTCCTTCCGCGAAAGCTTAAAAAATCAGCTAAAGGGCCTTATCGGAGTGTTTCTGATGGCGGCTTCGGTAATAATGTACCTCTTCCGCCCGAACGAGCCAACCTTTATCGTTATGGCGGTAGTAATTGCGGCAATAACTCTGCTAAACGCACTTGCCGAATACCGTGCAAGCATCGCTCTGCGCCTGCCGAAGCGATATTCGTCGCTTAAAGCAAAGGTGGTGCGCAACGGCGAAGAGGTTGTTATCGATTCGAAATTGCTCGTCCCCGGCGATTTAATAGTAATCGAGGAGGGCACGATGATCCCCGCCGATTGCCGTCTTGTCGACGATATGAATCTCTGCGTGGTCGAAACGCAGGTAAGCGGTGTCGACGGAAGCGTTGGTAAGGATAGCCGCTATATCGCAAGAAACGGCCCCGAGGCTATCTGCGCCAATACGGTATACGCCGGAAGCATCGTCACCTCGGGCTTCGCCAGCGCAATAGTCTGCCGCACCGGCAAGGATACGCTTTTGCGAAGAATGCGCGCCGGCAACGAGGACTATACCCCCTCGATACTTAAATACGTTCAAAGCCTTTGTCGCTTTATCTCGGCAGCTTCGTTAATCGTCTGCTTCGCTCTGCTCGCAGTCGGCGTTGCCGCGGGCGCAGATATAACCGATTGGTTTATCGTTTCACTCGCTATCGGCGCAAGCTCTCTGTGCGACAGTATGGTTTCGCTTTGCGCTTCGTCGCTCGGCTTCGGAGCAAAGCAAATGGCAGAGGACGGCACGGTAATAAAGAATTACGGCTGTATCCAAACCCTTGCAAAGACGAATACGGTAATGTGCGGCAAAAACCTCGCCTTCCCGCCCAAAAGAATATCTCTTTCCGGGCTTTTCTTCTCCGGCAGAAGCTACGACCGCGAAAAACGCCCGAATGCCGATGCCGAGGAGCTTTTAAAGCTTATGCTCGTCTGCTCCGACGCACGCAAAATAACCGCCGCAGAAAAGAAAAAGACCCGCGGACTGCCCGAATACGAGGGCTCTCCGCTCGAAAATGCGATAGTCGACTATTTCGGTGAATGGAATAAACCGATAGGCGATATCCGCGAGCAGTATATAAGAATGGATGCCGAATACAGCCTTTCGGGCGATATTTCGAGAATGCTCGCACTGCATAACGGCAAAAATACGGTTATAGTCCGCGGCTCGCCCGAAAATATACTTTCGCGCTGTGTAGGCTACACGCTCGACGGTACCGATTACAAATTAAGCGATTTCACACGCAAAAAAATACTCGCCGCCGCCGAGGATTCCGCAAGAACCTCAAGCTTTCTTATCGCGGTTGCCTGCGGCGAAACCGAAGCAGAAACGCTTCGCGATATCGAAGCCGAGCACCGCTTGATTTTCAAAGGCTTCGTGTCGTTTGCAAGCTCGCTCGACCCCGGCGTTGCCGAAGCGGTCTACCGCTGTGAAGGCGCGGGGATCGAAACGGTACTCAATTCCAACGATGCCTACTATACCGCGCTGAACTCGGCAAAGAGCGCGGGAATAATAACCGATGAAGCACAAATAATAACCGCAGAACAGCTTCGCTCCTGCTCGCGCGGGCTGCTTATCGCAAACGCCCCCTATTACCGTCTGTTCCTTAATATCGACGATAACGAATGGCACGATATAGTAAAGCTCCGCAAGGAAAACGGCAGAGTCACCGCCGTCACAGCCGAACGTATAAACGAGCTTCCGATAATGAGCGAAAGCGACGTTTCGATAGTTCCCGAAAGCTCCTGCGATACGCTTCGTATGACCTGCGACGCAATGATGCTCGGCACGGGTATAAACCTTATCGCCGATGCGATATTAAACGCAAAAACCATCTGCCGAAGAATAGCTTCGGTGCTCTCATATCTTCCCGCCGGCATTATTATGATGCTTGCCGCATCGGTCTTCGCCGCCTGCTACGATCAAACCGTGGCGTTCCGCGCGCAAGACGTGCTGTTCGGCGGAATAATCTTCAACATCGCCTTCGCATTTGCGCTCGCCTTCGAGCCGCGCAGCGTCAAAAACATCCGCGACGTCTACCCCTTGGGCAATAAGCCGAGCATAAACGATTTTATGTATCCGCTTATGTTTGCGGTCGGCGGCGGTATAGTGCTATTCGTCATCTCGGCGGCAACCCAAAGCTATACCTGCACTATGGTGTCGCTCTCGCTTATGCTGTTCCTGTATGCAGGCTCGGTCGGCAACCACGGCGGCGTTTTCTCGGCAAAGCGCTTCGGTAACCGAATCCTTTACCTCTGCGGTATCGGCGCGGCACTTATAATCGCTTTGCTCACCTGCACCAAGCTCGGACATAACCTTTTCGGCTACGGAATCCCAGCTCTGCCGAAAGCAATTATCGCGCTCGTGCTTACGGTTGCCTATTTCGTCTGCTCGCAAATCGTAAGATATTTCGTTTCCCCGAAAGGCAAAAACGCAAAGCAAGATGCCGAAAACGAAGACAGCGCAGAAGCCGAGGAGGAAGAAAACGTCTTTACCGAAAATTCTTCCCGCGGCGATATCCCCGAAGACCTTTTTGAAGAAGACCAAGAAGAAAACGAATAAAAAACAAAAATAAAATAATTGCTACGAAAGGAGTTACCCGAAATGACCAAGATTACCGCAGATATGCTCGTAGGCGACGTCCTCGACGCACATCCCGAGCTTGCAAAGTATTTCCTCGAAATCGGTATGCACTGCCTCGGATGTCCTATGTCCCGCGGCGAAAGCATCAAGGACGCTTGCTCGGCACACGGCCAGGATGCCGAAGCGCTTTTGGAAAAGCTTAACGCAGCTCTCTAAAAAACAAAACAAAAAATCTACCGAAAGGAAAAGCGCCGGTCGGAAAAACGGCAAAGCTCCGCCTCCGACCGCGCAAAACACAGAAAAATGGCTAAAAAAGACGGATTTTTCGCAGAATTCAAAAAATTCATAACCCGCGGCAATATTCTCGATATGGCTGTCGGCGTTGTAATGGGCGGTGCGTTCGGTAAAATCGTTACCTCGCTCGTTAACGATATCATTATGCCCGCTGTCGGCGTGCTCTTCGGCGGTCAGTCGGTTTCCGACCTCAAATACGTGCTCAAGGAGGCTGTTCCCGCAGTTCTCGATGAAGCGGGCGAGGTCGTTACCGCAGAAGTTCCCGCGGTTACTCTTAACTACGGTCAGCTCATTCAGTACATAGTAGACTTCCTCATAGTTGCTTTCTGTATGTTCTGCGTTATCAGAATCTTTATGAAGATGCGCACCAAGCTCGAAAGCCTTAAAAAGAAGGAAGAAGAGCAGGCACCTGCAGCTCCCGCAGAGCCCTCTGTTGAAGAAAAGACTCTCGCAACCCTCAACGACATAAAGGCTCTTCTGGAAAAGAACGCAAAAAATGACTAAATACCTCGTCGGTATCGACGGCGGCGGAAGCAAAACCGATTTTCTGCTTTGCGACCTTGAATTCAACCAAATCGCAAGGCGTATTTCGACACGCTCCAACCCAAACGATATCGGTATCGATGCGCTGATAACGCTCGTAAGAGAAAATCTTTCGGCGCTTATTCTCGAAAGTAAAATCGACCAAAGCCAAATCGTCGCCGCTTTCGCGGGGATAGCGGGGCTTACCTGCGCCGATTATGCCGAGCGTATAACAAAAGTTCTTTGCTCAGCTTTGCCCAATGCAAAATGCGCCGCGCTTCACGACGGTATAAACGTGCTTTACGTTGTTTTTGCCGATACCGACGGTGTCAGCATTATTTGCGGCACCGGCTCCTCCTGCTTTGTCAAGCGCGGAAACGATATTATACGTATCGGCGGATACGGCAAATACGACCTTACCGGAAACGGCTATGAAATAGGCAAAGCGGCTATCGCGCACGCTTTAAAGGCTGTCGACGGCAGAGAAAAATCGGGTGCGCTTGCTTCTCTTATCAAAGAAAAATTCGGCAACGACCTCGTTGGCAGGCTCGATTCGCTTATCGCGCTTACAAAAAACGAAATCGCCGCGCTTGCGCCCCTCGTTTTTAAGGCGTGCGAGCAGGGTGACGAGCACGCGCAAAGCATAATCGACGAAAATATGCGCTATATCGCCAAGCTGATAGAGCGCGCGGGTGATTATTTCGAGGGACAGTATTTCGTTGCTCTTGCGGGCGGTATATTAAAAAGTACGGTTTCGCAGGCGGCTCTTTATAAGCTCATTCCCTCCCGTGTTCGACTTATTACAAGCGAGCACGACCCCGCCTTTGGCGCCGCGGCAAAAGCAAAATCTCTGCTTTAAAGCAAAAGACAAACAAAAAGGACTTCCAACAGGAAGTCCTTTCAGAGCGAAGACAAATAGTGTATTTGCGCCCTTGAAAAGCAAAAATAAAAAAGCAGTGTATTTTCTGTATGAAACGGAGGTACACTGTCTTTTTATAAGGAATAGAGATTTTTTATTGTATTTTCAAGGGCTTGCACGAAATGCTTCGACTGCCGTAG
>JAFTTN010000055.1 GCA_017466805.1 Clostridia bacterium | reverse complement strand
TAGCTTTATTTGCTCGTCTATCATCCATTTAATTGCGGTTTTTCGGTCATCGTTATTTGAAAAATTCAGATTTTTTCCGTTGACTGTGCCAAAATTCGTTTGAGTATGGATAGGATAGAGGATTGTGAAAAAGACGCCTGCTTTTTTATTCGAGTTATCGGAAAGCTCGTTTTTTACCTGACCGAATGCGGTATTCAAGGCATCGACGTTGACACCCTGCTTGAAGGTATCGTTGATATACGCAGACCAATCGACAAGGTTAGAGGGCTGTTCGAACGAGCCGACCATTGAATTTCCTGAAGGGCCGTAGGAAACACAGGGCAAAAACAGATAGCTATCGAAGAAATAGTCGCGGAGCACGCCCTCGCGGTCATAATATCCAACGTACGGCAAAAGGTCTTCGACGGTGTGCGCGCCGTAATTATTGCTTGAGTTATAATAATCGAAGGTATAGGTAAGGCAGATATTTTCGTAGCCGTTTAAATCGTCGGCTACAGGCATTCCGCTTGCCGCTTCGAGCTTTAGCGGCATACAGCACAGCAGAAGTGCCGCGCAAAGCACTAAATAAACCAGTCTTTTCATAGCATACATCCTTTCTTTATTTCAAGATAATAGCTCGCTGTTTTTATGGATATGTTTTAAAAATATTTTAGATATGTAAAAGAGCCGTATGCGCGGCTCTTTTATTCAGAAAAAAAGTTTTTCGGCGTAACCCGAAACGATACCCATGCCCGCAGAGCCGAGGATGAGATAGATCGGATTGACCTTTTTAAAGGCGAGGTATACCACCAAGCCGAAGATTACAACCGATGACACGAACCCGAAATCGAACGCGGCAAGGGTTGCTCCCGAGGGGAAGAAAACGCCGAATCCGAGCGATACAACCGCAGAGGCGATAAGTCCTACTACTACAGGTCGAAGTCCCGTTAGACAGCTTTTTACTATAAAGCTGTTTTTATACTTTGCATAAAACCTTGCAACAATCAATATTACGACGAACGACGGAAGCACAACGCCGAGTGTTGCAATAATTGCGCCGAGTATTCCTCCGGTTTCAACACCGATATAAGTAGCCATATTAATCGCGACGGGACCGGGGGTTGATTCGGCTACGGCGATAAAGTTCAACAGCTGCTCTTCCGACATCCAGCCGTTATTAAGCACCTCCTGCTGCATTAGAGGAAGCATTGCATAGCCGCCGCCGAAGGTAAAAGCACCGATTTTTAAAAAGGTGAGAAAAATCTTTAGATATATCATTTCTTTTCCCTCCCCTTTGAAATTATCGCCGCGGAAAGACCGATTAACGCTCCGCCGAGAATTACGAACAGAACGTTTACCCCCGTAAAGAGCACGATAGCAAACGCCAAAACCGCAAGTATAACCGAAAACGCATTCTTCGGGCATTGCTTTGCCATTCCCCACAGCGCTTTTACGATAAGCGCAATTACGCCTGCGCGGATTCCGTTGAACGCATACACGACGGGTTCGTACTGAAGCGCACGCTCGAGCACAAAGGAAAGGCATGTGATGATTATGAACGAGGGCATTACCGTACCGAGTGTTGCGGCGAACGCGCCCCAAAAGCCGCATGCACGAGTACCTACGAAGGTTGCGGTATTTATCGCTATCGGACCGGGAGTGGATTCTGCGATAGCAACAATATCGAGCATTGTTGATTCCTCGATCCATTTACGCTTTTCGGCAACCTCGCGCTGAATCAGCGGAAGCATTGCATAGCCGCCGCCGATTGTAAAAGCGCCGATTTTGAAGAAGGTGCCGAACAGCGATAGACACATTTTGAATTTATTCATAGTTCTATTCCACCTCTATAGCAACGGTACATTCTACCGACCAGCCGAGATAGTTGCTATACTGATAGCTGAAGCTATCTGTGCCCTTGAAATCCTTATTGGGATAGTAGACGAAGCTTCCGTCCTCTGCTACGGCAACGGTTCCGTGTTCTGCAGAGTGGGTTAATCGATACAAGGTATTCACTTCGCCTTCGGGTGCAAGACTGCCCTTTAAAACTGTATTGGATACGCAGGAATCGGAAAGAGCTGCGCGAAGCTCGGGTTGGTTATCGAGCGTTCCTTTTATAAACTGATAGGTATAATCGTAAATGAGTCTGGTTCTGATACTTTTGGAGCGCGATGCTGCGCCGAAAATATTGCTCGACTGATAGTACATATGGATTGCTCCGTCCATATAGCCGTAATCGATACCCTTGCTGAGATATCCCATATATTTATTGAAAAAGCGGATATCGGAAAGCGCGGCGTCATCGATTTCTATTTCAAGGCACATACCGTACGCAAGCGCAGAATTTACTGCAGGATAAATACGGCTTTCATCAACCTCGATGTTAAACGCATAGTTAGGCTGATAGCAACAAACGTCGAAGCCTAATTCCTTCCAGCGCGAGAATCCCGAAGCGTTGAAATAGGGTATCCAGAAGAGCTGGTAGCCGATTTCATCGAACATTGCGTTGACAGCCTTTGAGGTTTCGACGTCGCCGCCCGAGATTTCCTCGTGGAACCAATAGAAGCCGCAAAGCTCGAGGTTTTCGTAGTTCATCGAATTGAACTTTTCGATAACTCTTTCGGCATAGGCGCGTGCAACGTATACTCTGCCGTCGAGCGTGGTAAGGCTTTCGTTATCTCCGTCCAAATCGATATCGCCGAAATTGGAAAGCGTATCGTCCATATGAGGTATGGTAACGTAGACCTTTAGCTTAAGCTCGGAAAGTCCGAGGCTGTTTTTTGTAGTTTCGGCAGTTTTATTCAGTGCATCGAAGTTGGTGCCGCTTTTAAAGAGCTGGTCGAAAAGACCGTTCCAATCGGACGCATAGTTGGTACCGTAGGGTCTGCCGCCGCTGGGAAGCGGAGCGGTAGAGGGCAGGAAGAGATAACCGTCGAAGAGGGTATCTTTTATATTGCCGTCCTTATCGGTATACGCAACGTAGGGCTTAAAGAAGTCTTCGTTTGCATTGATAATGTTATGGTAGATAAGGCAGACGTCGTTTACACCGCCGAGAAGATCTTCCGATGGCGCTGCAAACCCTTGGCTTTTGTAATCGCCGACGTTAATTTCGTACTTATTAAGTCCATTGAGCGAGCTTGCACCGGAAATATTCTTTTTGCCATTAATAGTGATTTCATCAAGGAAAACGTGAACGCCAACGTCCATATATATCATAGCGTAGCGGGCACGGTAGGGTTTATCGAGCGTTACCTCGGGGGTGATGAAGTATTCGACACTGGATTGAGGATAAGCGGAGGCTGCGTGATACCAATTTTTGCCGTCCTCGGAAAGAACGAGGTCGACTCTGTCGGGCAGAAAGATTGACCAGCTTGTCATTTCGAGGAATCTTACCGAGAAGGAGGACACCGACGAAATACGGCCGAAATCGTAATATATACTTCTGCCGCCGCCACCGACGAAGTGGAACCATTCGCCGTTATAGCAATAATTCTCGTTGCATACCTTACCGTCTGTAAGCAGGCTCGACGATTCGGGAGTATTTCCCTTTTCTTCGATTGAGTATTCAAGCAAAGCGTCGCTTACGATTTGCTGCGGAAGATTTAAAATTAGGTTTTGGGTAGTATTATAATCGCTTCCCTGCTCCCAGTAGGAAGGGGTTGCGGTCGTTTCGAAATCGAAATCTCCGTACATACCGTCGGGGATTATTTTTTTATCGGTATTGGCATATACCTCGGCCTCCTCGAACCAAGCAAAGCCTTCGCCCTTGGGAACTGTGAAGCGGACGTATCTTGCGTTTATACAATTTTTTAACACAAGCGTATAAGCATAGTTTTCCTGTTCGGAATCGACCGTATACGACCTGCCGACGTTGACGAACTTACTACCGTCGGTGCTGACCGAAATATCGACGTAGATAGGGAGATAAATGCTCGAAGCGGTTCTTTGGAAGGCATGGAGCGCAAAGGCGAAAATGTCGTCGCGCACGGAGCCCAGATCGACGGTAATAACAGCCTCTTCGCTATTATCGATACCCACCCACACCTCGCGCTCGAACGCAGCGGAGGTGAGATTTCCGTTTGTTAAGAAGCCTTCGACCGATTCGGTTCTCGGGTCGTAGGATTTACACTTTAGGGTATAATCGCAGAATACCGAAATGGGTGTGAAGCCTTTATTGAAGTCTACCTTCTTGCCCGATGCGACCTCTGCTAAATTACTTTGAAGCTGTTTTTCGGTGAGAGCAGTATATTGATATGCCGTTTCGAGCTTGGAATTAACGGTTTCAGCGTATTTGGGAATACTCGAATAGATGAAAACCTCATCCACGAAAACCCAGGCCTTTTGCAGTGAAACGGTGAAGCGGATATATCGGTAGGAAACCTCTTCGTTCAACTCCAAAACCGCGTTTTGCACGGTGCCTTCTGTGAACGCGGGGATATCCAGGCTTCCTATACTTTGCCAATTACCCTTTGTATCCGAGCCGAATACAGCTACACTTGAAGGGAGATAGATTCCCGCATCGTCAACGCTCAATAGCGAAATTTCGAACTTATTCAAGTCGACACCGTCTTTATCGAGATCGACGACTATTTCGAAATTACTGCTATAGCCGCTAAACACACCTGCGGTGTAGCTTGCGGATTTATTGTAAACACCGTCGGTAAGCTCGGAATTATAGGTATCCTCGTACTGCGATGCAGGTGCGGGGCTTGTTGTATACAATTTTCCCGAGCTGACAATATTGGGCACCTGCTCGAGATTAGGTGAATCGCCGCTATTATTGTTTTGGATTTTGTAGGTGCCGAAATAGTGGCGGCTGATTAGGATATAATCGTACTGATTAACCTCGTTATCCTTATTTACGTCGGCACGCACGGTTTCGGAAAGCGAAAGCTTATAGGTGCCGAAATAGCTGCGCTTGACGAGAATATAATCGTATTGGTTTATCGCACCGTCGTCGTTTACGTCGCCGAGAAGCTCGTTGCTGTTACCGGAGCAGATGGCAATGGGCGAAAGCAGAAAGACGAGTGAAAGCAGAAGGGTGATCGATTTTTTCAACATATTGATTCTCCTTTACGTTTGTCAGCCCAAATCGGGTTGGTCGCAGAAGGTAATTATCGGATTTTCGCTTCCGTGAAGCTCGAACACAGTTATTTCGTTTTTGCCCTCTTTAAGCAAGGGTGCGGGGACATAAAGCGTTTTTTGCGGACCCGCATCGGTCCAATATCTGCCGATATTAAATCCGTTGATTTTTACGAAGCCTTTATGGAAATTATCGAGCCGCAAAAAGCTATCACAGGGGGATTCGGAAATTTCGAGCTCGGCGCGATAGAACGCAGGCATTGTATTTACTTCGGAAAGATTCGTATATTCAAGCTTTGTGATATCGTCCATCGTTAACGGATACATTGTCCAGCCGAAGAGATATTGCTGTCCGAGTCGCGCCGATCGCACAAGACCTTTTTCGTTATCCGCCATTTCGGTGCCGTAGTTTACTCTGCCGAGGTTTTCGATAAGTATATCTATTCTTACCCTCTCGCCGCGCTTGCATTTAATAATAATTTCGTCATCGCGCTTATCGCGTTCCTTTATTCCTTTGAATTCGCCGTTGACGAAAACAAGAGCACGGTCGCGTATCGGGTCGATAATAAGCGGTGCTTCGATAGGATAATCGATTTCGGTAGTATACAGAGTAAAGCCAAAGTCTGCGCCCAGCTCCTCCATCGTTTTCGGGTGGGAGGATTTTACAGGCACGGAAAGATTACCGAGATTTTGGAACAGCTTGGCGATTTCGGTTAATTTTAAATCGCCGTATGCTTTTTTCGGTGTATCCTTAACCGTTATTTCGGGGAGATTTTCGAAATGCTTTTCGGCTACGGCGCGAACCTCGAAGAAGCGTTTGGTTAAATCGCCCGATTCGGTAAGAGCAGCATCGTAATCGTAGCTGGTGGTTTGCGGAGTATAGGTTTCGAACTTATTGGCGCCGTTATTAAAAGCAAAGTTCGTGCCGCCGCAGAACATATAGAAGTTTACGTTTCCGCCTGCAGAAAGGATACCGTCGACGATTTGAGCGACGTCATCGGGTACGCGGCGATGGTGCGGCTCGTACCATACGTCGAACCAGCCTTCCCAAAATTCAGAGCACATAAGCGGTTCGGTTTCGGGGGTATAGGCACGCATAAAATCGAAGTTTTCTTTCCAAGCCGAGCCGAAGTTTGCGGTTTTAAGCAAGCCATCGACAGTACCGCCGCCAAAGAAGAAATCTGAGGGACCGTCGGAGGTGAAAAGCTGGCAATCGATACCGTTTTTACGGTAATAATCGGCAAGGAAACGAATATATTCGTGGTCGTTACCGAAGGAGCCGTATTCGTTTTCGACCTGCATCATTATTATATTGCCGCCGTTTGTAATAAGACGCGGACGGACGATTTCGAAAACCTTATCGAGAAATCTCGTTTCGTATTTTAAAAATTCGTCATCCATACAGCGAATATGCATATTTCTGTGGGTGAGAAGCCAGGAGGGTAATCCGCCATAATCCCATTCTGCGCAAATATAGGGACCGGGACGGATTATGCAAAGCAAGCCCAAATCGTTCGCCATATCGATAAACCTGCCGAGGTCGAGTATTCCGCTAAAATCGAAAACACCCTCTTTGCGCTCGTGAAGGTTCCAGCAAACGTAGGTTTCGACGGTATTAAAGCCGCATTGCTTGAGCTTTAACAATCGATCCTGCCAATACTCAGGCACGGTGCGGAAATAGTGTATCGAGCCCGAAAGAATCTGTATCGGCTCGCCGTTGAGATAAAATTTGTCTTTAATATATCCGAAGCTTCCCATATTACACCTCAAATTATAACGGTTATATCGGCTTTATCCTTGATCGAGTAATACTCGAAATAGCGTTGCTCTGCGGGAATCCATATTTCCGAAAAGCTTTTTTGCGCGTCTGTTCCGTTGCGCTTAATTATTCTTGCTATCTGCTCTTCCCCGCTTATTTCGAAAAAGAGCTTTAGATCGGCGTATTCGCCCAAATCGGAATGAAGGCTATACGCACCCTCGACGATTATTGCGCCTTGGCATTTTACTTTAACCGTTTCGGATATTCTTTGCTCCTTACAGTCGAAAACGCCGTATTCGAAATCTTCGCCATTTATTAAATTACAGACAACCTGCGATTTAAAGCGTTCGATATCGAAATTGCCGCTATATTGCGACAGCGAAAGAGCGCCGTTTGAATTACGCGGGCGGTAAAAATCGTCGGTATGAATTACTGCTGTGCCGAGCATATTTGCAAAGGTGGTTTTTCCCGATGCCGCCATTCCGTCGATTACAACAACGAACGGTATTGAATTATCGCACTCTTTTATCTTGTTTTTAACAAGCTCGAGCGCGGTATTGAAATCTGTTTTCATTTTTTCGAAAGTGCGATGCTTTTTATATTTTCGAGCACCGAATAGGGCACGCACATATTACCCTGACCTATACCTATTTCGATATGCGGCTTCATTTTTGCATGGAAATCGGTTCCGCCGCATATTTCAAGCGACAATTCCTTTGCAAGATTTTGGAAATAATCCTGCATTTCCTGTGTGTATTCGTTATAGTACCCCTCGATACCGCAAAGCCCGAAGGATTTTAGCTTTAACAAAAATTCACGCAGTGCGCTATCATCAAGCCTTATAAGATGCGGATGCGCAACGAATGCTACGCCGCCGATATTATTTATTAGAGTAACCGCCTCTTCGGCTGTTAACGCTTGTGTGCCGTCATAGGCAGGCTTGCCGTTTGCGAGGTATTTATCGAAGCCTTCTTTTACGCTTGCAACGTATCCCTTTTCCATTAAAATACGCGCAAAGTGCGCTCTGCCTATTAAACCCGACGGAGCGATTGCAAGCGCTTCCTCGATAGAAATATCGAAGCCGAGCTTTTGAAGATTTTTGCAGGTATTAAGAGTTCTTTGCCAACGGACAGCATTTATTTTTTCAAGCGTTTTTTGCAAAAGAGTGCTTTTATGATCGATATAAAAGCCGAGTATATGCGTTTCGGTCGCCGACTGCACCGAAAACTCGATAGCCGGAACGACTTCGACACCGCAGGCTTTACCCGCTGTTAACGCCTCGTCGATACCAGAAACGCTATCGTGATCGGAAAGCGCGATTGCCGAAACGCCGTGTGAAGCCGCGTGGGCAACGAGCTCCGAAGGAGTCATAGAGCCGTCCGAGCAGTTGGAATGTGTGTGAAGATCTATTATTTTCATTATTCTTCGTCTTTTCTGACGTGTATTCCCTTTAGGCGCATAAAGTGGTTTGAAAGGCGAATTTCTTTATCGCTTGTAGGGACAGTATCGAAAAAGTGGTTATAGCCGTAGGTATCCTTATATACCGCCTTTTGCTCGGTGCCGTCGGTCCAGCGGATTATTACCTTATCGCCCGAATCGAGCACGCATTCATCTACGAGGTAGCTCATATTTTATATACCTCGGTGAATTTGTTTTCGAGATATTCAACGTACACTTCGGGGTTGAATTCGCCGCAGACCATATTGAAGAGGTCGGTCGGATCGTACAGACAGCCGAATTTCCATATCTTTTCGCGCAGCCAATTATTGATTGCGGTAAGCTTGCCGCTGTTTATAGCCGAATCGACGTCGATATCCTTTTTCATTTCGTTAAGCATTTGCGCGCCGTATGCGGAGCCGAGTGCATAGGACGGGAAATAGCCGATATTTGCGTTTGACCAGTGGGAATCCTGGAGTACGCCGTTTTTGTCGTCGGGAACGTCTACGCCGAGGTATTCCTTATACAATCTGTTCCATTCGGAAGGAAGGTCCTTTGCAGTAATTTCGCCCGACATCATTTTCTTTTCGAGCTCGTAGCGCACCATTACGTGAAGCGCATAGGTAAGCTCGTCGGCTTCGGTACGGATAAGCGAAGGCTCGGAACGATTGATCATACGGTAGAATTCGTCCTCGCCGACGTTGCCGAGCTGTTCGGGAAATTCGTTTTTGAGGAACGGAAGTATCAACGCACAGAAGGGCTTGCTTCTGCCGATAATATTTTCGTAAAAGCGGGATTGGCTTTCGTGGATAGCCATTGAAACGCCGCCCTCGAGAGTGGTACGGAAGAGCTCGGGCATAGAATTAAGCTCGTAGAGCGCGTGGCCGCATTCGTGCACAACGCTGTAAAGCGAGCTGGAGAGATTATCCTCGTAATAATGGGTGGTGATACGAACGTCCTTCGAGGTGAAGTTAATGGTAAAGGGGTGCTCGGTTTCGCCGACGCCGAAATGCTTTCTGTCGATATCCATAACGTCGACAAGGAAATCGGTAAATTTCATCTGCTGCGATTTGGGGTAATTCAAATGAAGCACCGAATCGTCGATTTGATCGGCTTTACCGACGCGTGCGATAAGCGGAACGAGCTTTTCGCGCAGGGCTTTAAAGAATTTATCGCATTTTTCCTTCGTCAAGCCGCGCTCGTATTTATCGAGGCAGACCTCGTAGGGATCCTTTTCGGGATCGGTATAGGAAGCGAACTTCTTTAACGTATCGAAGGTTTTTTGCAAATAGGGCTCGAAGGAGGCGAAATCGTTGGTTTCCTTTGCCTTATGCCAAACGGCAGAGGATTCTGTGAGATGAATTTGAAAATCGATCATTTCCTGCATAGGAATTTTGCGGGTATTATCGTATTCGCGGTAAAGCTCCTTTACCTTACGTTGATCGATTTCGGAAAGCTCGGAAAGGTTTGCGTATAACGTTTCGAGTGCTTCGATAAACGAAGGCGAGGTGATTAATTCATAGGACATACGCGAGATTTCGCCGAGAGTGAGAGCGCGGATTTCGACGCTTCCCTCGGGCGCAACGGTATCGCCGTCATAGTAAAGTATGCCCGCGGCGTGATTTAACGCCGAATTCGTATTTTCGAACGCTTCGATTTGCTTTAATGCTTCGTTAACTGTCATAACAGACTCCTTATACCTTTATTTTTTGCCATACTCCGCTTACAAAGCGGTACATAGAGAACGCAAGACGCATATATTGGTCGATCAGCAGGCTTATCCACGCGCCGAACAGACCGAGCCCGACGGGATAGCAGAAGATATACGCCGTTAACGGACGTATGATACCGATACATATTGCCGAGGTGAACGCAACGAATTTCGTATCGCCCGCACCGCGCAAAGCGCCGTTATAAACGACCTGGGAAATTTGCCCCGGTGCACAGACAGCGATATAGTAGGTTAATATTCTGCCGTTTTCGATAACGTAATCGTAATATCGGTCGGTAGGATCGGCAAAAAGCTTTACCATCCAGCCGCCCGCAAAAATCATTAACAGAACGAGCAGAGCCGAAAGCAAAAGTCCGATACGCTGTCCCGCCTTTGCATAGAGCGTTGCAAGGTCGGGGCGAAGCTTGCCGAGGTTTTGACCGATAAGCGCGCTTGCGGCTACGCTTAAGCCGTCGCCGCAGGCAAAGGAAACGGTGATAATATTCATCGCTATAATATGTGTACCGTATTCCGCGGTGCCGAGATCGGCAACCAGCTTTGCGTAGATAAAAAATCCGACACGCATAAAGAGCTGTTCGGTTCCCGCACCCATTGCAACCTTGCCAAGCGTTTTAAGCAGATGCGCCTTCCAGCGAAGCATTCCTTTGAAATTGAATTTGAGATATCTTCCCTTTCGCAATATCGAGAAAAGGCTCATCGAAAAAGAGGCAATATTACCGATTAAGGTTGCTATAGCCGCGCCCTTTACGCCCACTTCGGCGATTACCTGAACGCCGTTGACAACGACACCGTTGATTAACAGCGCGTTGAAGAAAATATTCGTGACGTTTGCGACGATATTCGTCGTCATTGAAATCTTCGTATTACCGCTTGCGCGCTGTGCGGCGTTGATGATCATACCGAAGGAGGTGAACATCAAGCCTATCATCGTAATACGGAAATAGGTGAGAGAATATTCGAGAGTATCCTCGTTTGCGCCCGCGAAGGTTAAAAGCGGTTCGGCAACTATTACCGCAGTGCCGCAAAGCACAATCGCAAGAAGAGCCACAAGGCCAAGTGATTGGTTGAGCGTTTCGTTTGCACCCTCTTGATCGCCCTGTCCTTTACGGCGCGAAACGATTGTTGTAACCGCAATGCTTAACGCGAAGAACACGGCGTAGAATATCATACGCGGCTGTGTTGTTAAGCCGACAGCGGCAACCGCATCGATGCCCTGCCCCGATACCATTATCGTATCGAAGATATTTACAAGGCTCATAAGAACCGATTCGATCATTGCGGGCCAAGCAAACTTAAGGAATGACAAATAAAGCTGTTTTGTGTTGGGAAGCTCGCCGCAGGTATTGATTTTTCGTGACATACCCGCGACTGAATAAAGATTCGAAAATTTCATTTTTGTTTTTAATTACGAATGATAAAGCTTTTTGGTTTGATATACGGGTTCGCAGGTAAGGTTGATTCCGAGCTTTTTTAAAAGCTTTTCGTCGACCTGCGAAAGAAGAACCGAGGAATGCATTTCGCAGCCCGAAAGCTTTTTGAGCTGATCGAGCGCGAGGCGTGCGTTGCAATCGGTAACCGCGCAGACCGAAAGCGCGATAAGAATTTCGTCGGTATGCAGGCGGGGGTTATTGTTACCGAGGTGTCCGGTTTTAAGCTCCTGTATAGGCTCGATAACCTCGGGACTGATAAGCAGGATATTATCGTCGATTCCCGCAAGAGCCTTGAGCGCATTTAGCAGCATTGCGCTCGAAGCACCGAGCAGGGTGCTCGTTCTGCCCATGATTATGCGGCCATCGTTAAGCTCGATAGCGGCCGCGGGGCCGTTTGTTTCCTCGGCGCGCTTATTTGCTGCGGTTGCAACGGCGCGATCCTCTTGTGAAATACCGCATTGGCTCATTAGAATTTCGATTTTTTGAACGGCAGCGCCCTCGCCGAAGCCTTTACGCTGTTGGCAAAGTGCTTCGTAATAGCGTCTGATAATTTCCTGCTTTGCGGCATCGCGGCAGACGGCATCGTCGCAGATAGCGTTGCCCGCCATATTAACGCCCATATCGGTAGGAGATTTATAGGGCGATTCGCCGTATATGCGTTGGAAAATTGCACGCAGCACCGGGAAAATTTCGACGTCGCGGTTATAGTTAACGGTTTGTATACCGTAGGCTTCGAGGTGGAAGGGGTCGATACAGTTGAGGTCATCGAGATCGGCGGTAGCCGCCTCGTAAGCGATATTTACGGGGTGGTTAAGCGGAAGATTCCAGATCGGGAAGGTTTCGAACTTTGCATAGCCCGCCTTTACGCCGCGCTTATGCTCGTGATAGAGCTGGGAAAGGCAGGTTGCCATTTTACCGCTGCCCGCACCGGGAGCTGTGAGCACGACGAGGCGACGGGTGGTTTGAATAAATTCGTTTCTGCCGTAGCCTTCATCGCTTACTATAAGCTTGACGTTGGAGGGATAGCCTTCGATGCGGTAGTGCTTATAGGTTGTTATACCGAGGCTTTCGAGGCGCTTTTGGAAGGCGACGACGGCTGTTTGTGAATTATATTGAGTAAGCACGACACTTCCGACGTACAGACCGCAGGCACGGAATGCGTCGATAAGACGGAGAACGTCTTGATCGTAGGTTATACCGAGCTCGCCGCGGACCTTATTTTTTTCTATATCGTTACTATTGATAACCATAACGATTTCGGCTTCATCCTTTAACGCGGTAAGCATATCGATTTTTATACTCGGCTTGAAGCCGGGAAGCACGCGTGAAGCGTGGAAATCGTCGAAAAGCTTGCCGCCGAATTCAAGATAAAGCTTGCCGCCGAATTCATCGATCCTTTCTCTGATATGACGCGTTTGTAATTCAACGTATTTTTCGCAATCGAAACCGATCTTTTTCATTGTTCTGCCTCTTGTAGATTAATATTTAGAAATTCGGAAAGCTGTAAAAGAGAATCGAACACTCGTTTACCTGTTTCCAAAAGCTTTGTTTTACTTTGATGCCCATAGGAAAGCAGCACGCATTCTCCGCCGCAAAGCGATGCGGTTTCGCAATCGTGCACGAGGTCGCCTATAAACAGACATTTTTGGGGATTAATTGAATTGCTTTGAATAAAATCACGCGTTCGCTCCGCCTTGCTTCCCGCAAAGCTATCGTTTGCGCCCAAAACCGAAGCAAAGTATTTATCGATACCGTATTCACGCAGTGCCGGCAAAATTCTTTCGGTTTTGCTCGACGAAAAGATATACTGCTTTACTCCTGCTGCATTTAGCGAACCGAGCAATGCTTTTGCGTTTTTTGCAAGCGGCTCCTTTGGCGTAAGGCTTTGGCAGAGCGAATTGAATTCGATCGCTATATCCTCCATCGATTCCTTCGACATATCCATTACCCTTTCGTAAAAGCGGATTATCGGTACGTCGACGTAATCCCGATATTGCGAAAAGCTGATTTTATTAAGTTTTCTTGCGGACAGCATTGCGTTGACGGCGGAATGCGCAATATGCGCATCGTCAAGCAGAGTACCGTTCCAATCCCAAAAAATATATTCGAACCGCATAATAGTACCTCAATTATTTATAGTAACATATTAAGGTTTTATTTTCAACAGTTTTTTCCTAAATAAAACATATTTATTAACAGAATATTAAGTGCCAAACAAGCAAAAACGCCCTCTTACGAGAGCGTTTTGGATTTGTTTTTGAATTATTTTTGCTTTAAAGCACGTTCGAGCCAAATGGTACCGATTTCGAATGCGTCGTAAAAATTTCTTTTTTCGCACTGCTTGACTACTTTTTCGTTGAAGGAAATTTCATCATCGGTGTTTTGGATTTGAACCAGCACCTTCGTTGCAACTTCGAGCGAGCCGATCATCTTCGTTTCGAGTATATTCATAAAAAGGATATACCTATCATCAGGGTTGCCATAGAAGATGAAGCGCCCTTGACGAACGAGAGGCTTGCCTTTATACATAAGTGTTTTCATTATACGGGAATCAACCTTTCTTCTTGCCGTCTGTGTTGATGAAATCCTCTACCAATGTGCGAAGGAGTTCATCGCGGTCAATTTTAGAGATGATCGCACGGGAGTTAGTATAGTTG
>JAFTTN010000002.1 GCA_017466805.1 Clostridia bacterium | reverse complement strand
TTCTTCTTGGTATATGGTAATTTGGTTACCTCCGTTATTGTAATAATAAAAAATCGGAGGACAGATCCTGTACCTCCGTAATGTTTGTCAGATAGGAAGGATCGACGATCACCTCGGATTCGTTCCTTCCGCTGAAATATGCGTATATATGCTTTTTATCGATCTGTGCTTCGTAGACCGTTCCGTTCTCGCCGAAGCGGTGGGCAAACCATTCGGCTGTTTCCTGATTCAGTGACCAGGATAACGCTTTCACACTTTTAGCATTGTGAGTTGTTACTCCACGGTAAACGGTTACGGTGTCATCCAACGCTTTGAATTGGATATATTCGTCTTGCTCCATGAGGCAGGTCGGATCGGCTTGCTTGAACATCCGCAGGAGTTGGTTGACGGTGACGTTCACATCCTGGTGCGGTGCTTCTGACCTCGTCCATGCGCTGGCGAGGATTTGAGACATATCTTCTCTTGAGAGATGGGGCATTGCGAATTTCAGAAAGGTCAGCGCGTAGGGCTTGGTGACCATCATATATATTGCGTAGGCACTATCTGCCTTATCGATCTGCCGTGCCATAGACTGTCGCCACCTGAGCTGTGCATCATCTTCTGTGAGATCGATCATCTCCACGCCACCTTTGCCATCGGGGATAGCACTTACTCCGGTGTCGGTGAAGGGGTGCTTGACGATCATCGGCGAGTATGGTGTTTTGTTGATCTCTGTGGAGAGCAGAGCAAGGGCGGTTAGTTTGACCTCGGCCAAGTTCGTTTGCTTTCGCATGGCTTTTCCTCCTTTCAGCGGAAATAAAAAAAGCGCATGGACTTGATTGATCCATGCGCTTGACTGCGGATATTCGGTTGTGTGAGAGTTCAAATCTCTCGGTTTAGGCAAAATAGGCGTTTTTCATCTGTCATTCTACCTTTGTGTTTTTTGACCGTAAAAACGGCGAAAACCCCGATAAAATCGGGGTTTTCTGTGGGTGCATCTATTTTATGCAACCCTTTTGGCGGAGAAGGTGGGATTCGAACCCACGAACGGTTTTATCCGTTACACGATTTCCAATCGTGCGCCCTCGACCAGCTAAGCGACTTCTCCATAAATATTAAGCTACACGCTCAACGCGCTTGGTTATTATATCACAGCAAACCGCGGTTGTCAACAACAAATTTCGAAAGAAATCCAAAATCACAAGGAAAAATTTTGATTATTTGCGAAAAAAATACATATAATAATCGCAAATATATTGTTTTGGAGGGGAGATATGCTTCCGCAGGAGCCATACAAGCGGTTTGCCGTTATCACGATGTATATTTCGGTCGGGCTGGCGGTGGCTTATCTTGTATTCAATTATCTTTGGGGCGCGCTTTTGCCGTTTATAGTCGCATATATTTTCGCCGAGTGCTTTCGCCCTATAGTAAAGTATTCCGAATCGCACAGAAAATTCCCCAAAAGGAGCTTTGTGCTTTTTGTGGTTTTGCTTGCCACGGGCGCACTTGCGGGGCTTATTTACGCTGTTTCGCGGCAGGTTGCGCTTGAAATAAGCGAGCTTGCGCAGAAAATCGGCGAAGCGGTTGCGCGAATACGTAGCGACGACGGCTATGCAAGCGGATTTATCGATAAGATTTGCGGCTTTATTCCGTTTATCGACCTTAAATCGCGGCTTTGGGAGCTGCGCGGCAATCTCGACGAGGAGCTTTGGTCGTTTGCCGTTTCGTTTGCCGAAAAAATTTCCGGCGGGCTTTTGGGCTTCGTCGGCTCGGCTGCGGCTTTTTTGCCGAATTCGCTGCTTTTTAGCGTTGTCGTAATAATTTCGACCTATTACTTTGCGATCGACCGAGTAAAAATAAACTGCTTTTTTCTATCGCTGTTTCCGCAAAAGCTACGCCCGAGCCTTAAATACGCGCGCGACGTGCTTGCCGAAACGGTGGGGCGTTTTCTGCGGGCGTACGGCTTGCTGTTTTTAATCACCTTCGGCGAGCTTTTGCTTGCGTTTATAATAATCGGCATAGAATATTCCTTCGTGCTTGCGCTAACAATCGCGCTGGTCGACGTGCTTCCGGTTTTGGGCACGGGCACGGTGCTTATTCCGTGGGGCATTATCGCGCTTGCCTCGGGAAATATCGGGGTGGGGGTGGGAATACTCGTTTCCTACGCCGTGATAACCGTTGTGCGCCAGATAATCGAGCCGAGAATAGTAGGCAAATTCATTGGGCTTTCTCCGCTTGCCGCACTTGCCTCGATGTATATAGGCTTAAAGCTTTTGGGCATAGTAGGGCTATTCGCTTTACCGCTGTCGGCGATAGTTATAAAACGCTTGCTCGATGCTCGCAACGAAAAAAGAGCCGTTAGATAACGGCTCTTCGGTCTAGATAACGGCTCTTTGCTTTATGCGTTTTCGTTTAATTTTTCGGCGTATCCGCTTGCCAACGCGTCGCAACGCTCGTTATAGGCGTGTCCGTCGTGGCCGCGAACCCATATAAATTCGACCTCGTACTTCGAAAGCAGGGAATCGAGCTCTTTCCAAAGGTCGTCGTTCAAAACCTGCGATTTATCCGCCTTGCGCCAGCCCTTGCTTTTCCAATTTGCGAGCCAGCCCTTATTTATCGCGTTCACAAGATATTGCGAATCGCTGTAAAGCACAACCCTGCATTGCTTGTTCAACGCCTTTAAGCCTTCGATTGCGGCGGTGAGCTCCATTCGGTTGTTGGTGGTGCTTTTTTCACCGCCGAAAAGCTCTTTTTCGCGCCCGTCGCATTCAAGTATCGCCGCCCAACCGCCTGCGCCGGGGTTGCCCTTACAGGCGCCGTCTGTATAAATATTTACGGTTTTCAATTATTTGCACCCTTTATTTTTTGCATTCTTATATCCTTGCCGACGAATTTAAGCACGCGGTATTCACCGAGTATGCGCGAGCAAAGGCGTTCGCCGTAGGTCTTTTTTATTCCGTTGGGGTCGTAATTCGAGGATATTATCGTCTTTTTGCCATTGACTATTCGCAAATCGACAATGCTCGATATTGCCGCAGAGCCGTATTGGGTGAAAAATTCTGCGCCGAGGTCGTCGATTATTAAAAGACTGCAGCTTTCGTATTTTTTGCGCTCCGAAACGTCGGCGCGGTTATAACGCACCGCCTCGAGCGTATCTGCAATCTGCTGTGCCGATTCGTAAAGCACGCTAAAGCCCTTTTGCGAAACCACGTTTGCAATAGCGGCGGAAAGGTGGGTTTTGCCGAGCCCTGTGCCGCCGTAGAAATACAAGCCCGCCGCTTTGTCTGCGGGGAAGCTCTGTGCAAATCTTTTGCAGCCGTCGATAATCTTCGCCATATTTTCGCGCTCCTCGCCCTCGGCGTAGTAATCGAGCGAAAGATTTTCGAAGGTTTTGCCGATAAGCCCTTGGGCAAGCGTGCTTTCTTGGTAATTTCCGCTTGCGAGCATCGATTTAATACATTGGCAAAGCTTTAAGCCGCAATAGCCGCCGTCGTTGCATTCCTTGCATTCGAACTTGGGGGTATCGTAATCGGCCTCGTAGCCGCAGGCTTCAAGCAATCTTGCACGCTCGGCGTTAAGCGCTTCCGATTCGGCACGCAGCGCTTCGACGCTTTCGCCGACGAGCGAGCGCATAGGTATATCGCGCAGAATGCTATCGATTTCTTTAACGCGTGCGATCCTTGCGTGCAGCTCGTTTCTGCGGTTTTCCGCCTCCTGCATTGCCGCTATTCTTTTTGCCGTTTTTATTCTTAAAGCGTCGTTAAGCTTCATTTCGGTTCCTTTCAGTCGTCAAAGCCGCGGTTGAGCGCCGCTTCGATAAATTCGTCGCCCTCGAAGCTGGAAATACCCGAGGTCTTTCCGCTTCCGTCGCCGCTGCTTACCTCTTCGGGCGTGGTAAAGCCGCTTTCGTGCCAGCGGCGAAGTATGCCGTTCATATAGGTGGTGGAGTGCTTGCCTGTGGAATCGACGGTTTTTTCGTATGCGAGCTCGACCATTTCATACGAAAAGCTCCAATCGATGAACCAGCAATCGAAAAGCTTTTTTTCCTTTGATGTGAGCGCCCTGTCGCCCATACCGAAGAGCTTTCTGAGCTTGCCTATATTGCTGTTGGCAAGCTCGCGTTGGGCAAGATATTTTTCGAATTTTTCGTAGCTGTCGATACCCTGATCGTGTAGCGAAACGCCGACCTTGTAAATATACTGCGAATTTCTTTTGTCCATAGCACAGCAATGCTCGATAATTCCGCACACCACCTCGCTCGGCATTCCGCAGAAATCGTACAGATAATAGAGCGCGCTGTAATCGTTTTTGCTTAACTGCTTTTGCATATTCTGCTCGGCAACCTGGCAGATAAGCTTAAATCCTTCGTTTTCCTTAATAGCCTGCGAAAGCGTTGCGCTGTCGTAATTGCGGTAAGAGCTCGTATCGCTTGCCGCCTTTTTGCTTTTGCCGGTGCTTTCTTGGAACACCCCAGCACCGCGCCAAAAAGCACACGCCGATTCGACCTGTGCAACCGTTAATCCGGTATCACGCGCGGCGTCGGGAACGCTTATTTCGGGGGTTGCGAAAAAGCAAAGAAGCGTTTTGAGCTCCTCGGCAGAGGCGTTTTTTATATGATTAAGAATTTCTTTGGGTAATATAATAAGGCTTTCGGCAGGTGTGTTGATTGCCATTTTATACCTCTTACGATCTTATAATACTTATATCGGGCGAAACCGAGAATACTATTCGGCATTTTTCGGCAAGGTTGCCGTGGATTTCCACCGAATAGCGAATATCCAATATGCCGCCATCGAGTGTAATGCCGTTTTCAAGACTGCTTGTGCGGACGTTAAGCTGAAACGGGGTAAAGCCGGTGTTGCAGATGCAGGTATAGGCTCTTTCCTCCGAAAAAACCATATGCGTATTTATCGGGCCGACTCGGTTTATGCTCACCGTGCCGTCGGAATACATATCGACGGTGGTGAAAACCTCCGCCAGACTTTCGTTGAATTCCAAGCGGAAGCCGTTTTTGCTCTTTTTAAGCACACCCGAAAGCGAATAGCTTTCGCTGTCCTCGATTTCGTTTTTTCTTTTGGAATCGAGCCCTATCCGTTCACGGCGGATGCGTATATCTACCGGGATTTTCATTATTTTTCCTTTAATAGTTTTCTATATCGATATGCTTTGCGGTTATAGCTTTGCCGTCCTGCAAAAAGGTGAGCGCGTTTTTTGCAAACAGCTCTGCGCCGCCGCTGGTGTAAAATTCGGTTTTTCCGCCGTTGCGGTTAAGCAGATTTTTTTCGGCAAGCAGGCTTGCAAGCTTTCTTGCCGCCTCTGCACCCGAGCTTACAAGCTCGGAGGTAGGGAGATATTTTTGTATAACGCTCGAAAGCAGAGGATAATGGGTACAGCCCAAAATCACCGCGGAGGGCGCGGAATCGGCTATCGGCGAAAGATATTCCGAAACTATTGCGTTTGTGGCGGTATCCTCGGTATCGGCGTGCCAGTTTTCGACAAGCGGAACGAACATCGGGCAGGCGCGGCTTATTATTTCGCCTACGCCGTATTCCTCGAGTGCGATTTCGTATGCGCGGCTGTTGACCGTTGCGCTCGTGCCGAGCACGGCAACTCTGTTGTTGCCCTTTTTGGCTATTTCCGCCGCCTTTTCCGCCGCCGCACCGATAACGCCGACAACCACCGGCAAGCCCGCCAATTCCTTTACCTCGCAAAGACAGTTCGAGCTTACGGTTCCGCAGGCGACAAGAATTGCCTTTACACCCTTGCTTAAAAGAAAACGGGTGTCCTGCAGCGCGAATTTGGTAATAACCGAGCGCGATTTTGTACCGTAGGGGATACGCGCGCTGTCGCCGAAATAGATAATATCCTCGTTCGGAAGTATTTTTTTAAGCTCGCTTAACGCGGTAAGACCGCCAAGCCCCGAATCGAAAACGCCTATCGGGAGCGAATTTATATCGCGGCTCATTCCTCGCACCCCTCGGCAAGCATTAAAAGCTTGGTGATAAGCTCGGAATAGCCTATACCGATGCAAGCCATCATTTTCGGGTACATGCTTATCGGCGTAAAGCCGGGAATGGTGTTGATTTCGTTAAGGAACGCGCCGTTTTCGGTAAGGAAAAAGTCCACGCGTGAAAGACCGCTGCAGCCGAGTGCGGCATAAACGCGTACCGCAAGGGCGCGGATATGCTCGCTCGTCGCTTCGTCGAGCGGAGCGGGGGCAAGACAAACCGATTTATCGTTGATATACTTTGTTTCGTAATCGTAAAAATCGGAATTGGGGCATACTTCTCCGCAGACCGAGGCAAAGGGCTTATCGTTGCCGCAGACGGCAACCTCGATTTCTCTGCCGACGGTGTTCGGCTCGATAAGCAGCTTTTTATCGTGCTCGAAGGCAAGCTTTATACCCTCCGAAAGCTCGGCTTTGTTTTTTGCCTTTGTTATGCCGACCGAGCTTCCTGCGTTTGCCGGCTTTACAAAAACGGGATAGCCGTATTTTTCCTCGCTTTCGGCAATAAGCAAAGCGGTGTCGCAGGTGCGGTAAGCCGAAATAAAGGGCACCACGGGTATATTTGCGGCGGTGCAAATGGTTTTGGTTGCCGCCTTATCCATCGAAACGGCAGAGGCATAGGTATTACAGCCGACGTAGGGAATACCTGCAAGCTCCAAAAGACCTTGCATAGTGCCGTCCTCGCCGTTTTTGCCGTGAAGCACGGGGAAGGCAATATCCACGCGGATTATTTCAAAGCTTCCGTTGGCACCGTCGAGCGCAAGCAGACCGTGGTGAGCCTTGCAGGGCGAAATCACCGCGGGGGTTAAAAGCGCGCGCTTTTCCTGCCAAATATGGTTGCGGAGGTCGTCGGTGCTGCCTTTAAAAATCCACCATTTGCCGTCCTTGGTTATGCCGACGAGAATCGAATCGAAAAGCTCTTTATTTAAATTTTCGGCAACGTTTGCCGCAGAAACACAGCTTACCTCGTATTCCGAGGATTCGCCGCCGAAGATTATTGCAACAGTTTTTTTCATAAAAAACGCCTCTTTTCGTTATTATAGGACAATCGTATTATAAAGAGTCCACATAAGCGGAATCGTGATAATGCAGAGCAGGCTGGTCGAAAGCACTATATCCGCCGCGGTGCGACCGTCGCCGCCGTGGGTTTCGGCAAGCCCTTGTATCATCGTTGCGGCAGGACAGCAGGCAAGTATAAACGCCGAGGTCTTTACCGTTTCGCTAACCGGTAAAGCCGAGAATATAAGCCCGATAACTATGGGCGAAATAATAAGCTTCGACACCGCCGCGAAGTATATGCGGTAGTTCGAAAAAATTCCGAGCAGGCTTTTCGTTGCAAGGCGCATACCGAGCACCGTCATACATACTACTGTCGACATTCTGCCCAGCGTTTCGATATATTCCGCGGGAATTGCGGGGAATTTAATATCGAGCGCGAACAAAGTAAAAGACACAGCAAAGGCGATAACCGAAGGGTTAACGAAAACCGCCTTTAGCCTTACGTATTTTTTGTCGCCCGTCATTAAAAGCAGACCGAGAGTCCAGCCGAGCATATTCATCGCTATCGAAAACGCGGCGGAATATACGCGTACCTCGGGCACGCCGGGAATTAAATATTCGAGCAGCGGCACGCCGAAAAAGCCGACGTTGCCGCAGGCGCCCGCAACGGCGCAAACTCTGTGGGCGAAATCCTTTTTGATCCTTTTGCTGAAAACGGCGTAATAAAGGAAAATTATCGCTACCTGCCCCAAAAGCGTCACTGCGAAGAATATCCAAAGCTCTTTTATTAGCTGCGGGGTGCTTTGCACCGAGCTTAAGGTATACAGCGAAAGCGCGGGCTGGCAGACGTAAAGCAGGAATTTTGCAAAAGCCTTTATCGCGTCCTCTTTAAGCGCCTTCGACTTTACGAGTATATACCCCGGTACGCCGTAGGCGATCATCATAAGGACCTTTAATGCGGTTATTCCAAACATTTTTAAAAAATCCTTACTGCTTGGGCTTTACGATTTCATCGATAACGCCGTATGCGAGTGCATCCTCGGCGAACATCCAGTTGTCGCGCTCGGTATCGCGCGCGATTTCCTCGATCGGCTTGCCGATATTTTGGGAAAGTATGCGGTTGATTCTGTCTTTGGTACGGCGCGCAAAGTTGGTTGCGATAATCACGTCCGAAGCCTGACCGCCCGCCGTGCCGATAACCTGGTGCAGCATTACCTCACTGTTTTCAAGCGCATAACGCTTGCCCTTCGTGCCCGCGGCAAGAAGGAACGCGCCCATACTGCACGCCGAGCCGACGCAAACGGTAGAAACGTCGCATTTAATGCTTTTCATAGTATCGTATATCGCAAATCCCGCCGAAACGCTTCCGCCGGGGGAGTTGATGTATATGGTTATATCCTTTTCGGGATCCTGCGCCTCCAAAAACAAAAGCTGGCCGACGATACTGCAGGCGAGGTCATCGTTGATTTCGTTAAAAAGAAGAATTATTCTGTCCTTAAGCAGACGCGAAAAAAGGTCGTAGCCTTGTGCGCGGCCGCCTTCGTTATCGATAAAAGTGGGGTTGGCTATCATATATTGCCTCCAAAAGTGCATAGTATCTTAATTTTATCACAAATAAATGCGCTTTTCAATAGCAATTTATATCGTTATTTGTTTATTTATTTGACATATCGGCGAGAAAAGTTTATAATCTCTTTATAAAGCTTTGAATAAGGGAGGTACGGTTATGCGTAACAGACCGCTGTTGCTTGCGCCCGCAGGCAGCTTTGCGGCGTTGAAGGCGGCGATAGACGCAGGTGCGGACGAGGTATATCTCGGCGGCAGCGAATTCAACGCGCGAATTAATGCTTCGAATTTCGATAACGACGCGCTTGTTAAGGCAGGCAGGCTTTGCCGAAGCGCAAACGTCGCTATGCATATAACGCTCAATACCTTAATTTATGATAAAGAATTTAAAAGCGTGCTTGAATATGTCGATTTTCTTGCAAACGACGTGCGTCCCGATGCGCTTATCGTGCAGGATTTGGGGCTTATCGGCGAAATAAGGCGTAATTTTCCGAGCCTTGCGCTGCACGCCAGCACGCAGATGCGTATACATTCCTATCTCGATGCCGAATATTTAAAAAGCATCGGCTTTACCCGTGCCGTGCTCGCGCGCGAGCTTCCGAAGGCGGATATTAAAAAATTCGCGGAAAGCGGGCTCGAAACCGAAATTTTCGTTCACGGCGCGATATGCATAAGCGAAAGCGGCAGCTGCTTGATGAGCTCGGTTATCGGCAACCGAAGCGGAAACCGCGGCGAATGTGCCCAGCCCTGCCGTCTGCCGTATAAAGCCGAAAATCGATATCCTTTGTCGGTAAAGGATATGTGCCTTGCCTCGCATATAACCGAAATTGCCGATTGCGGTGTAAAAAGCCTAAAAATCGAGGGCAGAATGAAGGCACCCGATTACGTCGGCGCGGTGGTTTCGGTATATCGAAAACTGCTTGACGAGGGCAGAAACGCAAGCGGCGAGGAGCTTAAATACCTTGCGGGCGTATTTTCGCGCTCGGGCTTTACCGACGGCTATTTTACGTCGCGCATAAACCGCGATATGTTCGGTATTCGCCGCGAGTCCGATAAGCGCTTAAGCGCAAGCCTGCCGTTTAAGCCCAAAAAGGCAGAGCCGAGAAGCAAAAAGGAAACGGCTGTAATTCCGCCGTTTACAATGCCCGAGCGCGAAAACGAAAAAACGCTTTCGCCTGCACTGCAAAAGGGCTTTGTGCTTCGCTTCGAGGGGAAATTGCCGAGCGCAGACCTGCTTGCGAAATATGCTTGCTGTGCGGCAAGGATAGATATTCCGCTTGCCGATTGCTGTAACGAACCGCTTTTGCCCTACGCGAATAAAATTTCGGCGATAATGCCGCGCTCGGTGTTTTTAAATGAAATTGAAAGCGTTAAAGAGCAGATAGCAAGGGCGAAGCAAGCCGGAATAAAAAACGCCACGGTTTCATCGCTTAACCATTTAACGCTTTGCGAGGGTATGTATCTGCACGGCGATTATGCATTTAACGTCGTTAACCGCAAAACGCTCGAAATGCTGGAGGGCTATTCGCTCTCCTCGGTAATGCTTTCGCCCGAAAGCGACGGAAAATTCGTTCGCGGCAGTAAATGCGCGCTCGAATATTTAGGCTATGGCAGAATACCGCTTATGTATACCCGCACCTGCGTTATTGCAAATATAAACGGCTGTAAAAAGCGCGATAAATGCTATTCAACCCTTGTTGACCGCACGGGTGCGGAGTTCCCGGTTATAAGCGGACACAGCCATACGAATACTATATATAATTCGCTTCCGACATATCGATTGGACAAAAAAAGCGAGCTGAAAAAATGCGGCGTGGGCCTGCTTACTCTGATTTTTACCACCGAAAACGAAAAGCGGATTTGCGAAATTATTGAGCTTGCACTTTCGAACGGCAAGCCGAATTTTGAATACACGAGAAGATAAATTCATAACGCCGTTTGTGTATATGCATAAACGGCGTTGCTGTTTTTTGCAGACGTTGACGAAAACAAAAAACTTCAAAAATTTTTTAAAAACAAATGTGACAAAACACCGCCTTAATTCGTCTATATAGGTAAAAGGGGGTAAAGTGGCATTGTCGAACGCGCTATGTTCGGCGCAAAACGCGCTCGCAATGCACTTTTCCTTTAAACAGCAACAATAAGTTTATAGGAGGAAATAATTATGAAAAAGATATTGTGTTTGATAATCGCAATTTTAATGTTGCTGTCGGTAGCGTGTACCGAAGCAAGCGTTGATGAAAGCAGTTCGACTGCCGAAGAATCGATAACAAATATTTCCGACGATATAAATAGCAATTCTCTCGATAATTCGGAAAATCCCGAAGCTGAAAGCTCAAAAACAGAATCCTCTGGTTTTGAACAAGAAAATTCTAAAGACGTGTCGAACGAATCTTCTGAACCTGCTTATATTTTTGAACCGAGGGACGAAACGTACGGTTTTGCTACGTGCGATCACGGCGCTGTTTTTATGCACCATGGGTTTCACGATATTTCAAGTTTCTTGATGCATCCGTATGATCCAAAATATAGTCAAGAACCAAATTATGCTTCAACACCAGAACAAGCATTAAAACATGCTATAATCGCATTGACAGAAGAAGAACTATTAGAATGGTGGCATTCAGAAACTCCGGACGAATATAAGTTTGAATGTAATGTCCACGACACAAATATTAAGAGCACTGATTATCGTGATTCGGATATAGAACTTCACAAAAACAAAAACATTGTTATGTTTTTAAGACAATTCAATGCGGATAGAGATCAGGTCGCAAGAATTTATTATGGAACAACTATGTTTTATTATTACTATCTTGATTTTGACGTCCTTTTGGATTGGGAATATCAGGATGCTTGCAATTGGTATCTCGATTATTACAACAAGTACAGGGAGATATTAGAAGCTAAACGCGTTCTCGGCGATATGCGCAGCAAATTGGTGCTTATGTATGAGCCTAAAGAAGAATGGCGTAAGGGTAAATCGGTAACGCAGTTGATCTATGAGAACAAAAAAATTCCGAGAGAGAAAGTTGAAGAACTGATAGAGAGCAAACTGAACTACTACAAAAGCGGCAACGAAAAGCTTCACACCGGCGAGGTTGTAATAAGCTATAAGCTCGACGAGGTATACAATCAAAGCGACGAGTTTATGGAACTGCTCGAAAAGTTCTACAACGGCGAAATCTATTCCTATCAATTGGATGAATGGCTTATGGATATTCAATATAACTGATTTTCAAAACAAAAAGCAGGGTGTTGATGACAAATAACGGTATGCGATGACCGGTGGCAAGGCGAATTTTGAATACACGAGAAGATAAATTCATAACGCCGTTTGTGTATATGCATAAACGGCGTTGCTGTTTTTTGCAGACGTTGACGAAAACAAAAAATTTCAAAAATTTTTTAAATTTTCTATAGACAAACTCGCGGTTTATGATATATACGTATTGAAGGGGTATAAAACAGGCTCGGAGCGTGCTCGCCGGGTGTGTGCTATGCTTAAAAACAATAATAAAAAAGAAAGGGGACTTTTATGAAACGCGTAATTGTAATACTTATATGTACGTTATTGCTGCTTTGCGGATGCGTTGCCGAGGATTTGCAAAGCTCACAGGGTGATACCGAAGAGGGTGCAGAGAATAAAAGCAACGTATCTTCGCACGAGCCTGTTGCCGAATTATCCGAAGATACAACCGATTCGGCGGAAAGTGAATCGGGAATTGGCGAATTATCGGAAGATTCATATTATGATGAGAATAATCAGAGCGGCTCTGAAAATATCGAGATGATTGGCGCTCCTTACGTGGATACGTGGGAAGAGTTAACCGAGCTGCAAAGCAGTTTCGTTCAAGATACTAACGTTTCCGCGTTTGACGGACAACGCGTTGCGGATTTGTTGGGCACCGATAAAATAACTGTGTCGGATTTATATGTACGTTTTTGTAATTTATACAGTAGATTTAATTTGCGTGTATATCACTTGAGCGAAGATAAGACTGATATAAATCCGTGGTATTATACGTCTCGGAGAAACGTCGAAAACGCTTATGAACTTAAAGATAATTTGGTTGGCTCAAAGCATAACGTGCTTCGATATACCAAGGAAAGCATAGACGTGTATGCAGTAGTTACCTATGACAAATACGCGGTCTGCTTCAAAATAGACGATTATCTTTTTTGCGTAACCTCGGAATTTCAAAAACGTGTTTACGTTGATTCCGAAAACGGCATAATAGGATTTATGCCCCAAGAGCTGTATGACAAGCTTTTGGTCGGCAACGAACAGTACGCGGCTTTTCACGAGCTTTGCGATTTTTCGACAGAAAGCTCGGAGCTTGTGCGACTTTTGAAGGAATTGGTTGCAAACGCCGATAACGACAATACCGTAACAGAATGACACGACACAAAAAGCAGGGTGTTGATGACAAATAACGGTATGCGATGACCGGTGGCAAGGCGAATTTTGAATACACGAGAAGATAAAAGCGGCTGTTGCGAATAAAAGCAACAGCCGTTTTTCTATTCTTTTTCGGTTTTGGGGAGCACGAGCTTTACAGCCTTGGGAAGAATTTTAATAATAGGGTTTTTCATCGGGGCGATTTCGCCGTCGACGTTAATATTTATCGTGTTTTCAGAAAGGAACTGCATCGATTTGCATTGGGTATACGAGGTGATATCCTTGTATTCGTCGATATGCTTACCCTCGCGGAATTTGCCGACAAGCGAAAGCAGACGGGTTTTGGAAACGGTTTTTATACGGATAAAGTCGAGCATACCGTCGCTTATATCCGAATAGGGTGACGCTTTAAAGCCACCGCCGTAATATTTGCCGTTTGCCGCAATGGCGAAAAGGTAGGGGCCCTCGCTCTTTCCGTATTTTTCGCCGTCGACCTTTAGCGCAAAATAGTTTTTCGTGTCGGTGAACACGCATTTTACAAGCGAAAGGTTATATGCCATACTTCCGCTTACAAGCGGAAGCTTTTTGAATTTTTCCTGCCCGAACGCGACGGCGGCATCGAACCCTGCCGAGATTATATTAAGGCTTACACGCTCGTTGTTTTCGGCATCCTTTGCCAAAAGCAGATCGATTTCGACAATATCGCCGTCGATAAGCCCTTTTATATTGCGGAAATGCTCGGGCGGGATATCCAGACTTTTTACAAAATCGTTACCCGAGCCGACAGGAACGATCGCAATAGCGCAGTTTTTGCTACCGGATTTATAAACACCGTTGGCAACCTCGGAAAGAGTGCCGTCGCCGCCGCAGGCGTAAACCCGCACGAAATCCTCCGAATGCTCGCGCAGGTAGCGTTCGGTTTCGGTTTCGGCGGCTCGAACGCCGTCGGTGACGAAAATATCGTAGGGGTCTTTTATTTTTAGCTTTTCGATAACTGCACGGATTCGCTCGGTGCGGTTTTTGGTGCCCGCCGCGGGATTTAAAATGAATAGATGTCGGTTCATCAATTTTCTCCGATAATTATAGGATTTTTCGGGGTATCTGCGGGGGTGGGGACAGGCTCGGCGAGGCAAAGAATATCCTCGATTCGCTTTGCGAAAGAGTACGCCCGCTTGGTTTTTTCGCTTGCATCAAGCGCACGCGCAGGCTTGTTTATTATTTCTGCTATTTCGTTTTTTCTTGCATTTTTAAGTATTTTGCGTCCTTTTTCGTCGGCGGCGAGAATTAAGGTATAGGGTGGCGGGGCGTTTACGCTTTTTGCGGTTATACCGAACACGAGCGTATTTACCGCGCGGCGTATTCTTGCGGCGGTATAGGTTTTATCGGTGCAGGCGGAAACGATATCGCAAACGCGTGAATGCTTTTGCGCGGCGTGCAGTATTTTCGAAGCGAGGTCGGCAGGCAGGGCGTAAAGCTTATTCGACTCGAAATCGCTTTGGGTTAGCTGTCTTAATCTTCCGACGAAGAAGGAATCGAGCCTTTTTTCGTCCCGCGGGAAGAGTATCTTTTCCTCGCGCCCGAACACTTTTTTGCTTTCCTCGGGGAGCATTGCGAGCATTGCGCCCGAAGAAGCTTTTGTGCGGATTTGCGACGAGGATTCGAAATTCGGGCTGCGCTTTACCGCAAATGGAAGTATTCCGCTGCCTTTAAGCGCTTTTATATATTCAAGCGCAAGAATATTGTTGGGCTTTTTCACCGCTTCGGCGTATATACCGCCAAGGTGGCGATTTACCGCTTGGGTAAAGATTTGCGGATAGGAAAGGCTTTTGCTTTGCTCGGAAATCGATTTGAATATGCCTTCGAATTCATCACCTTCGGCAAAGAGTGAGATTTTTTCGAGAACATCCATACCGTCCTCTGCGCCGAACGCAAGATATTTTACTCCGAGCGCTTTTGCGATATGCACGCCCGCCGCGGCAAAATCGCGCGCGGAGGAGCAGCACCAGGGAACAGGGAGCTCGGCAACGAGGTTCGCGCCGCTTTTTAACGCCGCTTCGGCACGCAGGTATTTATCGGCTATTGCGACAGACCCGCGCTGTACGATATTTCCGCTCAATATACAAACGACGGTATCGAACTCGTTTTTGAGTATATCTATTTGGTGCTTGTGTCCGAAATGGAAGGGATTGTATTCACATATAACGGCAACCGAGTCTTTTTGATTCATTTTCACCCAAAAATCACTTGCAATTCATCTTTAAAGGTAGTATAATGAAAAAAATATAAAATGTCAAGTTAAGGAGTAATTATGTATATTCTCGTTGTTAACGCAGGCAGCTCATCTTTGAAGTATCAGCTTTTCGATATGGATACGCAAGAGGTTGCCGCAAAGGGTCTTTGCGAACGTATCGGCATCGACGGCAGACTTACCCACACCACTACCGGCAAGGAAAAAATTCAAAAGGATATTCCTATGCCCACACACGCGCAGGCGGTTGCCGCTTTGGTTGAATCGCTTACCGATAAAGAGCACGGCTGTATTTCGGATATGTCCGAAATTTCGGCTGTCGGCCACCGTATAGTCCACGGCGGTCCCTGGCTTATAAAGAGCGTTCTTGTTGACGATAACGTTATCGCCGACCTCGAAAAGTGCCGCGATCTCGCGCCGCTTCACACCGTTCCTCACCTTTTGGGTATCCGCGGCTGTATCGAGGTTATGCCCACCACTCCGCAGGTTTTGGTTATCGATACCGCGTTCCACCAAACTATGCCTGCAGAGGCTTACACCTATCCTATTAATTACGAGGTTGCACAAAAGCACAATATCCGCCGTTACGGCTTCCACGGTACCTCGCACCGCTACGTTTCGGGCAAGGCTTTGGAAATGCTCGGCAACCCCAACGCAAAGATTGTTACCTGCCACCTTGGCAACGGCTCCTCGATTACCGCTGTCGATGCAGGCAAATGTATCGATACCTCGATGGGCTTTACCCCGCTTGAAGGCGTTATTATGGGCTCGCGCTGCGGCGCTATCGACCCTGCGGTAGTTCCCTTCGTTATGGAAAAGGAAAATATTCCGGTTTCCGAAATGGGCAACTGGATGAACAAAAACTGCGGCTTCTTGGGCGTTTCGGGCGTTTCGAGCGACCTGCGCGAGATTACCGCGGCGATCGATTCCGGCAACAAGCGTGCAGAGCTTGCATACAATATTCTTGCATACCAGATAAAGAAATACATCGGCTCCTACACCGCGGCGATGAACGGTCTTGACTGTATCGTATTCACCGCAGGCGTTGGCGAAAACGATGCAAGATTGCGTGCGCTTGCGCTCGAAAATATGGATTACTACGGAATCAAGATCGATCCCGAAAAGAACAACACTCGCGGCACGGTAGATATTACCGCGGCAGATTCGAAGGTTAAGGTATTCGTTATCCCCACCAACGAAGAGCTTGTTATTGCCTCCGACACGATGAAGATCGTTTCCGAGCTTAAGTAATATGGCGTCCTTTGAAAAGGGGAAGGAGCTTTTCGGCCACCGCAAGCGTTTGCGGGAAAGGCTTGTCGAAAACGGCGGATCGAAGCTTAGCGACACCGATATTTTGGAGATGCTTTTGTTCTATGCCGTTCCGCGCAGAGATTGCCGCGATATAGCCGAAGCGATTATTGAAAAATACGGCACGCTTGAAGCGGTGCTCGATACCGACCCGAAGGAGCTAACCGAATTTAAGTATCTTAAAGACGGTGCTCAAGCGCTTTTTGCGCTTATCGGCGAGGTGGTAAGGCGTACCGCGCTTATCGAGCGCGAAGGCTTTATGCTAAACGGCAACCGTTTGAAAAGCTATCTTATCGAGCTGTTTCGCGAAAAGGAAGAGGAAACGGTATACGCGCTGTATTTTGCCGAGGACGGCTGTTATCTCGGCAAGCAGGTGATATGCCGCGGCGGTATAAGCAGTACCCGTTTTTCGTTGCGCAAAATAACCGAAGGAGTTATACGCGTGGGCGGCAAATCGGTCGTTATCGCACACAACCATCCCAGCGGTCTGCTCGTTCCCTCGAACGACGACGTTTATTCCACAAAGCGAATCGCCGCGCATCTTTCGGCAAACGAAATCGACCTTTTGGATCACTATATCGTCGGCACGCGCGATGCGATAAGCATTTTTAAGCCGGAATAGAACGCGAGTAATGAGCTTGCGTCGCTTGGAAGCGGGCTTATAACGATCGGCTCGCCCTATGACGACAAAACGACAACAGAAAAAGAGCAGTCTGGACTGCTCTTTTGTTTATTTATGCCTGCTTTTCGACAATGACGATTACGCCTTCGCCGCAAAGACGGCTTTCGGGGCAGGTAAGTATGCCTTCTTTTATGCATTCTTCTATAAGATCCGAGCCCAAGCAGGCGGACGCGATAAGCGAGGAATAGGTAAGAAATTCGTTTTCGAGATGCTTCGGCAGATGCGACTTAATAAATTCGGCAAGCTCGCGCGCGATATCCTCGGCAACGTTATCGAGCTTATCGCAGATCTGCAAAAGGCCGTAGAAGGCTTGCTCGTTTTGACGCTCGAGCACGAGAACGTTCGGCTCGAGCAGATCGCCGTTTTTGCGTATATATCCGCATTCGATAGCCTTTGCCGCGGTTTCCTTTTCGGATTCCGAAAGCGAATCGGTTTTTAAACCGCCTATAGAGCGGAGCATAAGCAGGATAAGCGGATCGGTGCCGATGTTATGTCCGCAGTGGAAGTGTGCTTCAAGGCGCGGACCGTACAAATTCGACATAAAAACGTGCTTGTAGCCGCAGCTTTCGCTTGCGTCGATACCGTCGCAGCCGTAGGACGATATTACCGAGCCGCTTTCGTATGGCGATGCTATTGCCGCTTGGGTATACGGGCGCGATGCGGGAGTGATATCCGCGAAGTATTTTTCTGCAAGAAGCCTTTGTACTTTGCTAAGCAGCTGCCACGAGGAGCGGTTTACAAGATTCCAAAGAATGAAGCCGGTGTCGGTCTGCTTGCTCAAAAACGGGAAGGAAAGCATCTTTTCCTTGTTTTGCGCTATGATTTCCTTAACGACCTCTGCCATTTCGGGAAGATGGCGTCCGAATATTTTTTGCGATTCTACAGCCTCGCTGTAATCGGCAACTATAACGTTTGCTATGTATTTTCCGTTTTCAAGCCTGCGCACCATACCGTATTCGCCGTTTATTCCGCGGCATTGAATTTCGAGCTCTTCTTCGATAAACAGCATTGGGACGCAAAGCTCCTCCGAAAGCTCGCGCGCGGATTTTGCTTTGTTCTTTATTAAATAAACAAGGTTTTGCGAAAAGGTTCTTTGGGTAACAACGCTCGGCTGGTTGCCGACGGGGTTACCGGTTCCGAAATAATAAAAGCTTATCGGCTTAAGCGATAAATTCTTGTTTTCCATATTGTTGACCTCTTTTCTGACTGTGTTTCTGGCGGAAAACAAACGTTGCTTCACAGTGTTTTCGGGAATTCCGAGCCTGCTTGCTATGTCCTTTACCTTCATTTCGTCGAGATAAAACATAACCATAACGTCGCGGTATTCCTTTGAAAGAAAGGCGATTTCGCGGTAGATGCGCTTTAATTGGCGGCTGGCTTCGTCGGCTTCGATAATATCGTCGATACCGCTTGCCTCCGACACAAAATCGAGCCCGCCGTTTTCGATGCTTACCGTTTTCGATGCTTTTTTGCGCTTTTCGCAAAAATCTGCGTAAACGCGCCGAGCAACCGTCCAGACGAAAGCATAGAAATTTTCGATACGGCTTTGCTTTTTTATAGCGGTAAGCACGGCAAGCACGATATCCGAGCAGAGCTCCTCGGCTTCGAAGCTCGAGCTGCAGCGCGGGTATGCGAAGCCGTAAAGCTTATCCAAAAGCTCTTTTTCGCCTATTGCTTTAAGCATTTCGTTTGTTTCCATTGTGTTTTTCCTGCTTTGTGAATTCACGTTACACCCATATAGTCGGTAAAGGGTCTCAATGGTTAGCAATTTTTAAAAGTTTTTTAAAGAGAGCTCGAGAGAGAGCTTTTTTCAAAAAGTTCTCTCTCGTTAAGGGCGATGCACCATAGTGATAAATCGCCTTAAAATCGTCATTTTTGCACAATACTGCATCAAAAATCCGCGATATACGCTCGTATTATAGCGGATTTCTTCTTTGTCTTGCGACAAAACTATCTGATTTTAAGGTGCGTAGCAGTTTTGCGCGTATGCGATTTGTTCTGTAACGACGGCGAAAAACGAAGGAATACCAACGTATTTCAAGGCTTTTTGACTAAGTTACAGGGCAAAACGGTAGCGCAAAACCGTTTTCTCACTGTGGCGCATCGCCCA
>JAFTTN010000054.1 GCA_017466805.1 Clostridia bacterium | reverse complement strand
CAAAAACGCTTAATATGCTCGGGAATCTCTTTATAATAAGCTTCTGCAATACCGCCGGCTATGCACGCCTGTGTATCTGCATCACCTCCAAGAGAGATTGCATTTCTGATTGCACTTTCATAATCCGTCGATTCCAAAAATGCAATAATTGCAGGCGGAACACTATACGATGTACGGCTATCAAACACGTGCGTTTCTTTGATGGTGTAAAGTGGCGTTGACAGTTTGTATTTAAACGCTTTTTCCAAATACGCTGTAATTTGCTCTTTATCCGCACCGTTCCGTGCCATAAAGATTGATGCGGCAACTGCTTGTGCTCCAACAATTGCCTCGCGGTGATTGTGGGTAGAAAGACAACTTGCTTTTGCTTGCAAGAGAGTTTGCTCTAACGAATCATACGCATATCCAATCGGGATAACGCGCATGGAGGCACCGTTTGCATAACTGTGTCCGTTTCTTGCATACGGATCTTTCGCCCAAGCGGCAAACATATTACCAAATCCTGCGTGTGGGTGATACGAATAATATTGACGGTATTGTGAGGCGAATTCTTTTGCGCGATCGCGAAGAGTCCATTTGGATATTTCGGATGGATTATTGAGAATTGCCTTGCAGACTGCCGCGATCAATACGCTATCATCTGTAAAAAAGCTGTCTTTGTTAAATTCAAAATTGTAATCCTTTGTACAATGAACCTCATAATACGAACCGATTACATCGCCGTATATTGCTCCAAACATTGCCTCACCGCCTTTCTTTTATATTATACCACAACTTTGTAAACATTTCAACCGTTTCGCCGGTTCGAATCTGTCTGCAGACCGAAATGACCGAAATGCATCTGCAAAATTTCGAAAAGCTTCAGAGTCGAAAGATTTAGTGAAATATTCGGCTTACGCCGAATGTGAAATAATTCACTTCGTGAATTGTGAAATTTTCTGCTAAAGCAGAAAGTGAAATGAAATAAATCCACTCACGCCCGCAGGCATTTCACACGCCGCAGGCGTATTTCACGCACGAAGTGCATTTCACAAATCCCGCAGGGATTTATTTCGTTGAAAAAGACCTTGTCTTTCGACAAGGTCTTTTTCTGGCAGGGATGGCAGGGCTCGAACCTACGAAATGCCAGAGTCAAAGTCTGGTGCCTTACCACTTGGCTACATCCCTATATTAAATTCACGCGGCGAAAATTCACGCGCAGTATGGATTATATACCCAAAAACACGGTTTGTCAACCGTTTTTCGAAGAAATTGCAAAAATGTTGCTTTTTTGCACAAAAAATACTTGCAATTAAAAGTGTTATAGTGTATAATGTAAAAGGTTGAGAAATAATACACGTATTATTGGAGGCTGTTTTTATTAAAGCGATCGTTTCGGCATTGCTCGTGCTGGCTGTGCTGGTATCTGCCGTGCCGATGTTCGTATCCGCAGACAATTCAAACGCAAGCGAAAGCGCATATAGCTTGCTGCTTTCGGGCTTACTTTCCTATTCCGAGGAAATCGATATAAGCGAGCTTGGCTTAACCGCGGGCGAGATGCATTCGGTGCTCGACAGCATTTACAAAAACGAACCGATGCTTTATTATTGGGGCGGTAGGTACAGTTATAGCTATTTTTCCGAGGACGAGCCTTTGGAGGTATTCCCGCACTATAATATGAGCGCGGAGGAGCGTGCCGAGGCAGACGAATATATAAATTCGGTGCTCGATGCGGTTATCGCCACTGTTCCCGAGGAGATAAGCGATTACGAAAAGGCGCTTTATCTTCACGATTACGTTTGCGTAAATTACGAATACGATAAAAGCTACAAAACGGTCGATATATATAATATGATAAAAAACGGCGCGGGCATTTGCACCGGCTATACCTTGCTTTACGACGAGCTTTTAACCCGTGTTGGCATCGAATCGCGCGCGGTGGTAAGCCCTGCGACCGAGCTTAACCATATGTGGAATCAGGTTTATATCGGCGGTTATTGGTATCACGTCGATACTACCTGGGACGACCCTCTGCCCAACCGATTCGGCGAGGTAAGGCATTTGAACTTTCTTTTGGACGATATTGCTATTGCGGTATCGCACGCGGGCGTTTATTATGCCGAGCACGAATGTCTTGATCCCACCTTTGATTTAATGCCTTGGCGCTTATATAATTCGCAGTTTGCCTTTGTAAACGGCAATATCTATGCTGTCGAATTTAACGAAATCGTGTCGTTCGACCTTTATTACAGCTTTTGCAATTCGGTTTGCACGGTTGCAAGCGAGGGCTGGTATTCCTCCGACGGATTTTATCTCGGCTATTGTATCGGGCTCGGCGCGCAGGGAACTTGGATTTACAGCAACGACCAAACCCGTATTATTGCCTATAACCCGATAACCAAGGCGACGAAAACGGTGTTCGGTATCGAAAACGCCGAAAGCCAAATTATCGGCTCCTACGTGCTCGGAAATATGCTTTATTACCTCGAAACGCCGACAGGCTATGCAGAGCAGGGCGAAATAAAGTGTATCGAGCTTGCACCGATAGTTGAGCTCGGCGGCGACGCCAACGGCGACGGTACGCTCGACCAATACGATTATATCTACGTAAAGCGCGCCTATTTCGGTACGCTTTCGCTCGGCGCTGCCGAAATCAAGCGTGCCGACGTAAACAAGGATAATGCGCTTAACCAATACGATTATATTCTTGTAAAACGCGCATATTTCGGAACCTACGTTTTTGAATAATAGTTGCATTTTTATAATGCGTGCTGTATAATACAATTAATAATTATTTAGGGGGCGTTATCTTTTATGAAACGACTGATTTCCTGCATCGCGGCTTTGGCGCTTTTGCTTGCTGCGGTGTGTTTTGTCGCGTCTGCAGACGGAAAAACAGCATACGAAAAGGTGTTGGAGGGGGTATTGAACTGCGAGGAAGAAATCGATTTGCAGAGCTATGGGCTCGAAGCAAGCGAATTTCACGAAATTTACAGCGATCTTATGCATAACGAGCCGATGCTGTTCCACGCAACCGGAAGCTATTCCTACGGTGTAGAATACGGCTCGGATAAGGTAAGATATATTTTGCCCGAATATTCTATGTCGAAAAGCGAATATAATTCCGCGCGTGAATTTGTAGATAGCGAAATCGAGCGTATTCTTTCGCTTGTTCCGCAGGGCTTGAACGAAGTCGAAACCGCGCTTTTCCTGCACGATTACCTTGCAACCAATCTCGAATACGATTTGGATTTAAAGATTTACGATATTTACAATGCGCTTAAAAACGGTAAATGCGTTTGTATGGGCTACGCTTTGCTTTACGACGAGCTTTTAACGCGTATTGGCATCGAAAACTACGCGGTAAACAGTCCTTATGAATCGATAAACCATATGTGGAACGAAATTAAGGTGGACGGGAAGTGGTACCACGTCGACGTTACCTGGGACGACCCCATTGCCGATCGATTCGGCAGAGTGGACCACACGAACTTCCTAACCTGCGACAGCTGTACCAAAACGAATCACGACGATTGCATTTATTACACCAAAAACCAATGTAATTCCACAACCTATGAAACGGTCGGCTGGAGAAAAATATATTCCTCCTTTGCGTTTGTCGGCGATAAGATCTATGCGCTTGATTATTACGATATAGTCGAGTTTACTCTTGACAGCAGCGAAGTTACCCAGGTTCAAAGAGTTCACGATAAGTATTGGTATACGCCCGATGGCGAACTTCTCGGCTATTACGGCGGCTTCGGCGGATACGGCAATAAGCTTTACTATAATACCGATAAAGCGATAATGTCCTACGACGTATACACCAAGCAGATCGAAACGGTTTACACCGTTTCCGAAGGACTTATTATCGGACTTTACTTAAACGGTAACGAAATTAATTATCTTTTGAGCCCGACCGGATATTACGATGACGGCGTTAAGCGGATTTACACGATAGAAGAAGGCTCGGGCGACGAAAGCTCGAAGGAAGAAAGTTCGAAGGAAGAAAGCTCTGAATACGTTCCCGACGAAAGCTCGAAGGAAGAAAGCTCGGAATACGTTCCCGACGAAAGCAAACCCGACGAAAGCAAGCCAGATGAAAGCAAACCCGACGAAAGCAAGCCTGACGAAAGCCAACCCGACGAAAGCAAGCCCGATGAAAGCCAACCCGATGAAAGTCAACCCGACGAAAGCGAGCCCGATGAAAGCGAGCCCGAAAAGGCTGTCGGAGGTGACGCAAACGGCGACGGAAAGCTCGATCAATACGACTATATTCAGGTTAAGCGCGTTTACTTCGGCACGCTTACCGTTAACAGCACCGAGCGCGCACGCGCAGACGTAAACAGCGACGGTGAGGTTAACCAATACGATTACATTCTTGTAAAGCGTGCATATTTCGGCACCTACGTTTTTGAATAAATGAACCGAATAATTGCGTTGAACCCATTGTTTTGCGGTATGGACGGGCAGACGGCGGAAAAGGCGCTTGATTTGCTTTCGGCAAGCAAAAGCGAATACCCGCGCAATGCGATACTCGTTTCCGCGGGCGGAAGAATGAGCAGGTTCGGGCTCGTGCTTTCGGGCACGGTGCAGGTCAGCTTTACCGATATCGACGGCAACGACGTGCTTATGGCAAGCGTCACCGCGGGAGAAACCTTCGGTGAATCGCTTTGCTGGCTTAAAATCGATGAAATACCGGTAACCGTAAAGGCGTTTACCGACGTATCTGTGCTTTGGCTTTACCCCGAAAAAATGCAAAGCGACGCAAGTCCCGTCGCGCGCGAGCTTCAAAACCGATTCGCCTCGATGCTGGCGCAAAAAACGCTTGCGATGAACGATAGGGTACAGATACTTTCAAAGCCGACTATACGCCAAAAGCTTATCACCTTTCTTTCGCAGTGCGCGGCAAGAAGCGGCAAAAAAACGTTTTCGGTCCCCTTCGACCGCGAAACGCTTGCGCTCTATCTCGGCGTGAACCGCTCGGCACTCTCGCGCGAGCTTTCGGCGATGCAAAACGACGGAATAATAGAATTTTACAAAAACACCTTTAAAATATTAAAATAACGTTGCAACTGCAACATAGAAATAGCGCGAAAAGTCGTATAATGATACCAGCAAAAGAAAAGAGGTATTACTATGAAAAGACTTATCGCGCTGTTTTTAACGGCATTTATGCTCGTGCTTGCCCTTGCGGCGTGCACCACCGAAACGAACGAATCAAGCGTTGCAGAATCCTCTGCCGCATCGCTTCCCGAAAGCGTTGCCGAGCAGAGCGAAAACGATATTCAATACGGCGTTCGTATTGCGGGTATGAAGGGCCCGACCTCGATAGGACTTGTAGGTCTGTTAGAGGAAAGCGACGCAAACCACAAGAACGTTTACGAATTCACCCTTGCGGGCGCGGCGGACGAAATCACCCCCAAGCTTATAAAGGGCGAGCTCGATATTGCGGCAGTACCCGCAAACCTTGCAAGCGTGCTCTATAATAATACGAGCGGTAAAATAAAGCTTCTTGCCGTAAATAACCTCGGCGTGCTTTATATCGTTGCGAAGAACGCAACCGTTTCCTCGGTAGAGGATTTGCGCGGCAAAACCATTTTGGCAACCGGCAAGGGCACTACCCCCGAATATACCTTGCGCCATATACTTAAAGAAAACGGAATCGACCCCGATACCGACGTAACGCTCGATTTTAAATCCGAAGCGACCGAGGTGGTTGCGGCTATGGCGCAAGCCGAAAGCGCGGTTGCAATGCTTCCGCAGCCCTACGTAACGGTTGCATCGAATAAGATCGAAGGACTTCAAACCGTGCTCGATCTTAACGAGGAATGGGCGAAGATCGACCCCGAAAGTGCAATAGTAACCGGCGTTATCGTTGTAAGAGATGAATTTGCAAAGGAAAATCCCGAAGCGGTAAAGGTATTTTTAGAGGACTACAAAAAATCTATCGAAGCCGTAAACGCCGATGCGGCAGCGGCGGCAAAGCTTGTCGTTAAGCACGGCATTTTCGAAAACGAAGCGGTTATCGCAAAGGCAATCCCCTATTGCAACCTTAAATATATCGCAGGCGGCGATATGAAGGGTACCGTAAACGCATACCTTACCGTGCTCTATAACCAAAACCCGAAATCTGTCGGCGGCAAGCTTCCCGAGGACGATTTCTATTATACCGCCGAATAAAAATTTCGGTTGAGTTTTGCTCTCTTGTGTGTTAATATAAAATAAAGGCGTTACCCGAGGTGAAAGCCTCGGGTAATTTTAAAAAAAGGAGAAGGATATGAACGACCGTGTTAAAAACCGAATATTCAAAGCCTGCGCGGTCGTGCTTGCGCTCGTGCTGTGGCATATTTTAAGCCTGCTTGTCGGCTCGGAAATATTGCTCGTTTCGCCGTTCGACGTTGCAAAACGGCTTTTTGCCTTGCTTGGCGAGGAAATATTCCTTCCGACAGTCTGCTTCACGCTTTCGCGCATCGCGCTCGGCTTTTTGTCGGGAATGCTGTGCGGAACCGTGCTTGCGCTTGCGGCGGGGCGTTTTAAAATTATCGAAACGCTGCTTTGGCCCTATATGCTCACGGTTAAATCGGTGCCGGTGGCTTCATTCGTCGTGCTTGCGCTTATCTGGCTTACCTCGAATCAGCTTTCGGTATTCATTTCGTTTTTAATGGTATTGCCGATAGTATATACAAACCTGCTTGACGGTATAAAGGCTGTCGATAAAAAAATGCTGGAAATGGCAGAGGTATTTAAAATGCCGTTTCTGCGCAGGCTGCGCTATATATGGCTGCCGTCGGTAAAGCCTTTCTTGCTTTCGGGCTGCAGGATTGCGCTCGGTCTGGCTTGGAAATCGGGCGTTGCCGCCGAGCTTATCGGGTACCCCGAGGGCTCTGTGGGCGAGGTGCTTTATTATTCAAAGCTGTTTCTTAATACCGCCGATTTGTTTGCCTGGACTGTGGTTATAGTTCTGCTTTCGGTTGCGTTCGAAAAATTGGTGCTGTTTTTGCTTGAACGCTTGATGAAGGGGGTTGAATCGCTGTGATAATACTCGATAGAATTTGCAAAGCGTTTGGCGATAAAACCGTTTTGAATTCCTTTTCGGCAGAGCTGAGGCAGGGAAGCCGTTATTGCATTATGGGTGCATCGGGCGGGGGTAAAACCACGCTTTTGAATATAATTCTCGGTCTGCAAAGGGCGGATTCGGGCACGGTTTCGGGCGTACCGCAAAATATTGCCGCCGTCTTTCAGGAGGATAGGCTTTGCGAGCCCTATTCCGCCGTGGCAAACGTTTTGGCGGTAACCGGCAAGACGGTTGCCGAGCAGGATATTATTGCGCTGCTGGGCGCGCTGGGACTGCAGGGAAGCGAGCATACTCCGGTAAAAAATCTTTCGGGCGGGATGCGCCGCCGTGTTGCGCTTGCGCGCGCTCTGCTTGCAAAAAGCGAGCTTTTAATACTCGACGAGGCGTTTAAAGGGCTTGACGATTCCACGCGTGAAAGGGTTATTGCGGTGCTGCTTGAATATTCAAAGGGCAAAACGGTTATTCTTGCCACCCACGACCTGCGCGATGCCGAGGCGCTTTCGGCAGAGGTATTGTATATTTAATCGAATATCATAAAAATTATGCGAGAGAAACCTTTTGCATCGCCCCAAAAAATCTTTGATTTTTCGGGGACCCCATTAGGTTTCTCTCGCGCTCTTTTCGAAAATTTTCGGTTGTGATTTTTTAGAAGTTGTTAAAGTACTTTAAAGCGAGCTTACGAATATGTCCGTCCTTTTCGTTTATAAAGCGATTTAAAAGCTCGTATCTTTCGTGCTTTACCGCAAGCCTTGCCGCACCGATACGCACCTTGCAGTATTCGTCTTCTGCAAAAAGCGTAAACAGCTCGTCGAAACGGCTTTCGTCAGCAAGGTCCGTTAAAAGCTTTGCAAAGCATTCCTTGTTCTGTTTTGGCGCGCGTTGGTAGAGTGCGAGAATGCGTTCGTAATTTTCTTCGAAGCCTGGGTTGTACCGCAAAGCGCAAACACAGCACGAGCTTATGTTTTTGTCGATGTATTTTTCGTATATTTCAAGTATGCGGTTATCGGTTTGCATCAGCTTGTGCTCTCTGACAAGCTCAAGCGCACCGCGCAGTATTATTATATCGTCGTTTTTTAACCGTTCGCCGACAAGATGCGCGTATTTTTCTTTGCCTTTTTCAAAAGCGAGAATGTTTTTTAATGCTAAATAACGTTTTCTGTGGTCGCTGTCGTTTATGTATTTTTCGATCAGCTTGAAATCTTCATCTTCGCCGCGATTTTTCAAAACAAGGCATAAAAACCCGAAATGCTCGTAGGATTTGTCCATAATCGATTCGATTTCTTCTCGGGTTAGCTTGATATTTAATTTTCCCGAGTTGTCGTAAGCAAGATCGTAAAGCTCCATAAAGCTGTATCTGCGTTCCATAATATCCCTCCTTTTCGGTTTAGAAGAACATTACAGTATATATTAAAATTTCTGCTTGTCAATAGTTTTATAATAAAAATTCGAAGAAGGAGCGAAAGAGGAGCTTAATTGCTCCCCGAAAATGCTTGCATTTTGGGGTGTCTTCGCAATAAGAGAGCCAAGCGGTTTATAAACGGCTTGGCTCTTTTTTCGTTATGCGTATTGGTCGTAATCGATACCCTCTCTGCCGGGTACGGTTACGCTTTGCGACCATTTAATAAAATCGTCGACGTATTGCTCGAACAGCTGCTTGTGCGTGCCGATCTGCAGCTCCCAGAACGCGTCCTCGCCCTTTAAAATGCATTCGAGTGCGGTACATTCGATACCGTTGCTTTCGTAATCGAAGCTGAAGTAGTAAACGTCGTTTATGCTTTCGATAAGCGACGGCGAATAGCTTCCGTAGCCTTGCTTGCGGTTTTCGGCAAAGTGCTTGGTGCTTAAATCCTCGAAATCCGAAAAGCTGTCGGCGCCGTGCCGTTTTACAGCGATGAACGCGTAATCCGAGCTGTAGGATGCGTCCCAATCATCCTGCTTGTAATAAACGAAATCGCTCGGTAAATCGATATCGAATTCGAAATTCGTTTCAAGCAGATTGCCCACCAAGGCGTTAGTTATCCTATCGAATATACCGAAAAATTCGGGGCTTTGGTCTTGCGCTTGGCGGTTATAATAGCCATATGTCAGCGCGGGGTCGTATACCGTGGGGGCGGTAAGCGTTACGTCCTCCTTGATTTCGGCTGTATCGATGCTGCCCAAAACGGTTATATCGCCGATTTCGGTTTCGGTGGCGATGTCGAAATCTATCGAAAGCTGTGATTGCGCTTCCTTTTTGGTGTATTGAAGTGCGATATTAAACCGCTCGCCGAGCTCTGCGCCCTTTGCTTTTCTAAAGTTGGAAATATCTATAAAGCCTTCGCTTTCGCCAAGCTTTAACGAGTAATCAAAGCTTATATAGCTTAAACCGTTTTTATAGGTTGCTGTGCCGAACCTTTGGTTTTCGCTTTCGTTCGCTTTGCCGTTAAGCTCGAAAAGTGTAAAGGTATCGTAAAGCACGAAGTTTTTAACCACAAAGCGTTCTTCCGCGGTGCCGCCCTGAATATCGCCCTTTTCGTACTTAATGCTTAACCATTCTTCCCTTTGGCTTATTTCGCGGTTTGCGCCGATAGTGCCGATAATAATATCATATCCCTTTTCGGTGTCGGGGTAGCTTGCGTGTATCGCATAGGTAACGCGCACGCCGTCCTTTAATACTGTCAGCTCGATAGCAAGAGCTACGCTTTTGTTATCGACTACCGTGTTTTTGATACGGAATTCGCGAACGTCGTCAAGCGTCGAAATAATCGTTTCGTCAAGCTCGGTGGATTCGAACAGCGTGTTAAAAGCCTCGTCCTGCTCGAGCCCGTCGAAAAATTCGTGCGCTATTCTGCGCATAACGCCGTCAACGCAGGTGAAGGTGATTATAGTTGCGTTTTTGTATTCCTTTTCGTTTATAACCGTGTCCGCCTGCTCGGAGGTATACAGACTTTCGTCGATATTGTTGTCAAGCGCGGCTTTTAGCGAGCCTGCAATACGCGTGTAAGCGGCGCCGAAATCGATAGCCTCGAAAATGCTCGAGGTATCGAAATCGCTGTCGTAAATACTGCCGTCTATAAGCGTTGGGCGTATAGTAATGCCAAAATAATCGTAGCAAACGGTTTTTCCGTCGAAGCTTACAGTCGAAAAAGTGGGCTGATCGTCCTTATATTTAAACACAGTATCGCTTTTTAAAATTTCGCTGTCGGCATCGTATTGCGCCTGTATATCTATAAGCAAATCCGAATCGATAATCGGATCGCCGTTTATATCGAGCTTTTCGAATTTAAGCGTTGCCCGCTCCTTCGAATCGTAATCGCGCTTTTTAATTTCGGGGGAGGATTCGTTTTCGCTTTTCGGAAAAGCGGCTTTTAGCGAATCGAAAAATATTTCTCTTGCCGTCGGCTCGTGCTGCTCGGACTCGTCATTGCGGTGCGACGAAATAAAACGTTGAATTAACGTGCAGGAGCACAAAGAAGAAGCCAAAATGCAGAAGCAGAGTAACAATGCAATTCGTTTGATTTTCATGATATCCCTCCTTGTATTAATATATTAACATATAGATATATTTCTTGTCAATATCGGCCTTTTAAAATATTTTGTGAACAGAAAAGTAAAAGAGGAGTAGGCGTACTCCTCTTTTTGATATTATTTCCAAAGTCCGCGCAAAAGCATAAAGGTGTAAATTTTCGGGTATTTAAGCGCAAACTGAAGCTTTGCGGTTTCGAAATCGTATTCCTCGATAGGCATATAATCGCTTACCGCCTCGAGCGTTACCTCGCCAAAGCTGCCGGTGAATACCGATTCCGCCTCGACCGAAATGCTTTCGTTCGGCTTTGCGTTAATAAGCGAGGTGACGGTAAGCTGTTCGTTTTCTATCTTGTAATCGATAGTGCAGATTATCGGAAGCGTGGTTGCAGTGCCGTCTGCGTCTATACGGCTTACCTCGGATACGGCTATATTGCCGCTTTCTTTGTTGCCCTCGAAAACGAGCTTAATATTTGTCGAGGTAATTCCGTCGCCCGAAACGGTTATATCGCAATCGTATTTGCCGTTTTGGTCTATAAGCTTTGCGTCGAGCGCGGTAAAGCTGACTCCGTCCTTGGTTACCGTTGCGGTAATGCCGTGCTTGCCGGCTTCCTTTTCGCCGCCGTATGCAAATTCCAAAGCGCGTTCGTATTTTCCGTCGTCGCCAAGCGTGCCGAGCGCGCTCATATAGTTGCCTGCAATAAGCACGCTTTTAATAAGATAGCTTTCGCTCGCCTGCTCGTTTGCGGCGTCGAATCCGATATCGAATCCAACCGTTTCGCCGCCGAAGACGGTATTTATCATACGAAGCTCTTTAATATTCTCGCCGTTGGACAGCAGTCCGTCCTTGTCGAAATCATCGCCCAAAAGCGCTTTAATATCCTCGCTCTTCAAAAGCTCGTCGATAAGCTTTTGTGCAACCTCCTTCGCCTTGTCGCCGACAAGGGTAAGGGTGATTTCGTCTGCATCGGTATAAAAGCTCGTGCCAAGCTGTGCCTGCTTTTTAACAGAGGTGAATGCGCTTTCCTCGATATCCGAATCGATAACGCTTTCCGCCGCCGCCTTTATATGCGAATAAATATCGGCGTATGCCTCGAGCGCATTCGAAATACGATCGATTCTTTCGCGGTCCTCGGCAGCGATTTGCTTTTCGGGGTCGATATACAGCGGCTTTTCGTTCAAGCCGAGGTAATCGGTAATATATGCGCCGCTTTCGTCGGCGGTGAATGCAAAGGTCGGCTTTTCGCCCATAATATCAAGCAGAAAATCTCCGCTTGCACGTTTGCTCTCTGCGTCGTAGTAAAGGTTGCCGTCGAGCGTTATGTTGCCGCCGAGCGACGAAATATCGAAATCGTCGATAGTAAGCTTGGTTGCCTTTGCGCTAACCACGCCCGAAACGTCCTTTAATTCGTGGCTCGAAAGCTCCTTTAGCTTTTGAACAAGCTCGCTGTTTTCGTCGATTGAAAATTTGTTTTTAAGCGCGTTTTCGAAAAGCTCCTTCAAAGAGGGGTTGAAAAGCTCGCTCGTTTCGTCGTTCAATTCGCCCTCCTCCTGCTTGCAGGCAGGCAAAAGGATTGCGCTTGCAATAAGCAACAGCGCGGTAAACAGCGCAAAAATGCGTTTTTTCATAATATATCTCCTTGAAATCGCTTTATTTATCAATCTATTATATAATAAACGGCGAAATATGTCAATAACGGTCGGAAAACAAAAACAAAACCCCGAAAACCGTGATGGCTTCGGGGTTTTTGTGCGATTTAGGGGAGGGAACAAAAAACAGAATCTTGCGCGGTTGCAGGCGGATGCAGAATGGAAAAACGGAATCCGAAGGCGTACAAATGTACGTCGAGAGGTTCTGTTTTTTCATAGCAGAAAAAATATAATGAAAAAACAAAAGAGTCGGTAAAAACCGACTCTTCCATATTGCAATATAAGAATAAATCTTTTTCTGCGGTCTGCGTCGTATCCAACTGCGCAAGAACAATTATCTCTTGGAGAACTGGGAAGCACGACGAGCTGCTTTGAGACCGTACTTCTTTCTTTCCTTCATTCTGGGGTCACGGGTGAGAAGGCCTGCCTTCTTGAGAGGAGCGCGATATTCATCGGCTGCCTGAAGAAGTGCACGTGCGATACCGTGGCGGATTGCGCCTGCCTGGCCCGAAACGCCGCCGCCCTTAACGGTGCAGATAACGTCGAAGCTGCCAAGAGTTTTGGTAACGCCGAAGGGCTGGTTAACGATAAGCTTCAAGGTTTCAAGACCGAAGTATTCATCGATATTCTTGCCGTTGATGGTGATGTTGCCGGTGCCTGCCATAACGCGAACGCGAGCAACGGAGCTCTTTCTTCTACCGGTTCCGTAGAAATAGGGAATAGCGGATTGATAGTTCATGTTATGTTCCTCCTTACTTTACTTCAACAGCAATAGGGGTCTGAGCCTGCTGCTTGTGTTCAGCGCCTGCATAAACCTTGAGTCTGCCAAAGCTTGCATCGCCAATCTTGTTCTTGGGAAGCATACCCTTAACTGCGAGCTCCATAGCCATTTCGGGCTTGGTTGCCATAAGGGTGCGGTACTTGGTAGCCTTCAAGCCGCCAACGTAGCCGCTGTGACGGTAATAATACTTCTGATCGAGCTTCTTGCCGGTAAGAACTACCTTGGAAGCATTGATAACGATAACGCATTCGCCGCAATCAACGTGGGGGGTGTATTCGGGGCGGTGCTTGCCGTTGAGAATGGTTGCCGCAAGAACCGCTACCTTACCGAGAGGCTTGTTAGCCGCGTCGATAACGTACCACTTACGTTCAACGTTCTCTTTTTTCAACATAGTTGTAGACATAGGTTGAATTTCCTTTCGATAATATCTGATTTTTTCGTACTTCGCAATTATAACACAAGAAATGAGTTTGTCAATACCTTTTTTAAAACTTTTTTCGTTTTTGGGGGTATTTTTTGCGATTTTCTCGCTTTTTCTTCGATTTTTAAAACCGCAGGGAACGAAATCCATGCTTCCGACTGCCAAAAACTGTTAAATATGACGAATTTTTAAAGCTTTCATTTCACCCCTTGACAACTTCGTTCGACGGTGCTATAATGCGCTTACCGAACAGATGTTCGGGTTTAAGGACGTCGGCAAAGGCGAACTGTTCCGCGCCGAGCGGTTTTGGCCTATATGGCTGCTCCATCCGCACCGACGGTAGTATTTTGCTTGAATTTTAGACGAAAGGATGAAAAATGGATTACAGAGAACACGCAAAAGACCTCTTGAAGAGAAAAAATTCACTTGTTTCGGCATATTCTGCGATTAAGGAGGAGCTTTACGCGCTCGAAAACGAAAGAAGCGTTTGCAAGGCGGCGATAGCCCGCGCCGAAGCCGAGGGGCGCGACAGCAGCGTTTACGAGGACAGGCTTATAAACCTTCTTGCCGATTTGGAGGATTGCCGTTTCCGCAAAAGCGTGGTCGAGCGCGAGCTGAAAAAGCTCGAAAAGGGGCTCGAATCGCTTAACGAATACCAGCGCGAGCTGTTGGAGGCGTTCTTTTCTGCTCCGATGCGCTACACAGCCGAGGAATTAATGCAAAAATGGTTCAAGGAGCGCTCGACCGTTTACCGCGATAAAGCTATCGCGCTCGAGCAATTTACACGCTCGGTCTACGGCTTGGTGCAGCTGTGATTAAAAATAGATAACAAAAACGGAGTAGCCCTCGGGCTGCTCCGTTTGAATTATTTAATAGAATTTAATCGTTTTCCTCGAAAACTGCGGATACCCTTTCGGTATAGCCGTCGAGGAAGGTGAGTAAATAATATTCACCGTCGGTTTCGGCGGTAAAGCCGATTTTTATATCGCCGTATTCAAGCTCGGGGTAATACAGCACCAAAGCGGTAACGCCATAGCCTTCGATTTCATCGGTGCATTCAAGCGCTTGGCAGAGCGTGCCCTCGTAATCGTTATACGACGAAATAGAATAATTCCTGCCGTTTATAACCGCGGTGTGAATGCCGTTTTCGTCGTCGTGCATTATTTGCTCGTAGCTAAGCGGAAGCACTCTGCCGTCGGCAAAGCGAATCCCCTCGGCTTCCATTGTAAACGTGGTGGTGTAATATCCGTTCTTCCGCATAGGGTCGATAATATAGCTGCCGTAGCCGTCGGAAAGCTCGATTATATCGACAGGGTCTATGCTTTCCTGCATAATGCCGAAGCGTTCACAAAACTCGGGTGCGCTTTCATACAGCTCGGCAATAAAATCGCTTTCGCTTTCGGTGTATTGCTCGGGTACTGCAATATTCGCTTCCTTGCCGCTGCTCGAAATTATTTCGAACGAAGCGCCCTTGTAATAACCGCTTACACGCAACTTGTGCGCGTTCGGAATACGAACGAAGCCTATTTGCATATCGATATCGGTCCCGAACACAAATTCGCCGTCATCGGCAGTCGTTGCGGCGTTGCCGTTCAGCTCTTCCGCCTCGCCGATAAACCTAACACGCTCGATAGTTAATATGTAACCGTTAAGCTCGGGGTTTTTCGCTTCGCTATACTCAAACGGAACCTCGAGCGTGCGGCATTTAAATTTTTCAGGCGCGTTCGCGTACCCTTCGGTATCCATATCGCGCATTTCGCCGCTTAATAAAAGCCTGCCGCTGCCGTTTTCGGCTTTAATCGAGTATTCCGAGCGTATTTCCTTTTTTTCGCTGTCGGAATATACCTTAAGCACTGCATCAAAAGAACTTTCGTTGTAATGCAACGCAAATTCGCAATGCTTGCCGTTTGCAACGTATAAAAGGGAAGAGTCTATCTGAAAATCGGTAACCGTTACACCCTCGTCTTCGGGCAGGGCTTTAAGTGAAATATCGCAATCCAGCTCAAGACTTTCGGGGTCGAAGCCGTATTTTTCATCGGCAACGGTTGCTTCGGCGTGCTTTTTTATATCTTCGCCGTTTATCGAAATCGAAGCCACGGTTGCCTGCTTATCGTCGGTTTCTATAATACGGTAATATTTTTCTATATCAGCATGAAACGCGGAATAGGTAAGCCTGCGTATTCCGTAAAGCGCGCGCAGAGCTTCGAGCTCGATTGCGCTTTCGTATTCGGATTTAAGCGGAAGCGTGCCGATTTCGTTTGCCGAGCGGTAAATATACCCATCGGCATATATAACGCTTGCATCGAGCTCTTTTATATTCTCGCCGTCTGCCGTATATACGATTTCGCAATCGAATTCGTATTTGTTTTCCAAAAAATCGGCTTCAAGCGTTCCCGCAAGTTTTTCATTTTCCTTTTCTACCAATACGTCGTAGCAATCCTCGTCGCCGAAATTATTAAAGAAAACGTATTTGCTTTTCGAAAGGAAGGTTGCAACGTCGTTATAATGCGCTTTAGCAGATAAACCGCCTTGGCTTTCGTTCGGGCTTGGCGTTTCGGGCTCGGTAAAGCAGGCAGTAAGCGTAAAAATCAACAAGGGTATTGCCAAAAACAACGCGATTATTCTTCTTTTCATTTACTTTTCTCCTTTCTTGAGCGGACAAAAAGCACCGCCGCAAGCAGTAAAAGCGCGGTCAAAGCACCGCTCGTATCGATCAAAACGTCGGTCCATTGGGGCGATCTGCCGTCGGTCGCGCCCTGCATAATAAATTCATCGCACGCCGCAACGCAAAACGAAACAAGCACCGAAAGGCAGGAAAATTTCTTTTTCCTCGCCGCGTTCAGCAAAAACGACGAAAGGGCAAGCGAAAGCAGAAAATATTCGCCGAAATGCGCCGTTTTGCGTACGATAAACGAGAGCGATTCGTTTCTCGGCTCGAGCCCCAAAAAGTTCAAAAAGCCTTTTACTATTCCGGTAACGAATCCGCTCGCGCGCGAGCTTTCCTCGCCGCTTTGAAGCGAATTGTAAAATATAAACAATATAATAACAACCGACAAAAGCCCGAAAAACAAGCTTTTGCGCTTCTTCGTGCTTAGCATTTCAGCATTTCCTCTGCCGCCTTAAGCACGGTTTCGGTTATATTCATACCGCCCATAATTCGCGCAAGCTCATCGCGCCGACCGATATAATCGAGCCTTTCCACGCGGGTAACGACTCTGCCGTCCTGCTCGCTTTTTGATATTTTATAGTGCGAATCCGCCTTTGCGGCAAGTATTGCCGAATGGGTTACGCAAACAACCTGGGTTTTTCCGCCGTTCGCGGCGTTTTTAAGACGTATACCGATTTTTTCGCTCGTTCTGCCCGAAACACCGGTATCTATCTCGTCGAATATAAGCGTGCCTATCGCTTCGCTGTCGGCAAAAACGCATTTTAAGCAGAGCATAATTCTCGAAAGCTCGCCGCCCGATGCTATCTTCGACATCGGCTTCGGCAGCTCGCCCTTGTTTGCGCTAATAAGAAATTCCACAAAATCGCTGCCGTCGGGGGAATATTCCTTTTCCTCGATTTTTATTTCAAACCGTACTCCCGGCATATCGAGCTCGTTAAGCTCCTCGGTAACCCGCGCGCAAAGCTTCGTTCCCGCGATTCTGCGTGCGTTTGTCAAAGCGCTTGACGCCTTTGCTATCTGCTTTTCTGCCTTATCAAGCTCTTTTTTCAGCCTTGCCTTTTCTTCCTCGCTGTTTTCGTTAATATCCAGCTCGGCAATGCATTCCTCCAAAACCTGTGGCAGCTCGTCGGCTTCCACCTTATATTTACGCTCTAATTTTTTAATCAGCTCGAGCCTCGTTTCGCAGGCATCAAGCAGTCTGTCGACGTTTTCGCCGTCGCATTCAAGGTATTCCTTTAGGCTTTCGGCAATATCTATTATTTCGTATTTCGCGCTTTCGAGCCTTTCTGCAAGTCCATCGGCCTCGGGCACGATACCCGAAAGCGAATTTACCGCGTTAAGCGCGCCCTCTACCGTTTCCGCTGCCGAACCGTCCATTGCATACAGCGCACTATACGCCTCGCCCGCCTTGGAAACAATTTTTTCGCTGTTGGCAAGTCGAACTCTTTCGGCCTCCAGCTCTGCCTTTTCGCCAACCTTAACCTTTGCCTTTTTTAGCTCGTCAACCTTATATTTAAGCATATCGAGCCTAAATTCTTTATCGCGGCTGTCGTTTTCCAATTCATCGAGCTTTGCCAAAATCCCCTTGCGGATTGCATAGCATTCGCTGTATTCGGCGCGCTCCTTTTCGTTATCGGCAAAGGAATCGAGCATCGAAAGCTGTCTTGCCGTATCGGCAAAGCTTTGCGTATCCTGCTGGCCGTGTATCGACAAAAGCAGCGAAACCACGCCCTTCAACCGCGAAAGCGGAACGCTTCTGCCGTTTATCTTCGCGCTCGATTTTCCGTCACGGGAAATTCTTCTCGTAACCGTAACCGTGCCGTCCTCCTCGGGCTCTATTTCTGCTTCGGCAAGTGCGCCAAGCGTATTTTTATCGCTTATTTCGAAAATACCCTCCACAAGCGCGCTCTCCTCGCCGGTGCGGATTATTTCTTTATCGCTTCTTGCACCGCAAAGCAAGCCGAGCGAATCGATAATAATACTTTTGCCCGCGCCGGTTTCGCCGGTAAACGCGCAAAAGCCCTTATCTATATCCAACGACAGCTTTTTTATAAGCGCACTATTCTCTATATAAACCGATAAAAGCATAGCTTGCTCCTTAAATCACTCTATATAAGCTCGTTTAATACTACTGCAATATCCTTTGCGCTTTCGTTATCCTGCGCGATTATAAGCAAGGTATCGTCGCCCGCAAGCGTGCCGACAACCTTTTCGAGCGGCATTGCATCAACCGCCGCACCGACAGCCGAGCCCATACCCGTATAGGTCTTTACAACGATTAAATTATTCGCACACGCAACCGAGGAAACCGCTTGGCGAAGTATAAGCGCAAATTTGCCGCTTATTTCCGGCTGGCGCTCGCTTTTTCCCGCGCGGTAGCTATACACGCCGTCGCCTATGTCCGATTTTATAATCCCAAGCTCGCGTATATCGCGCGATACCGTCGCCTGCGTTACGTTAAATCCGCATTCCTTCAGCTTCGCCTGAAGCTCCTCCTGCGTTTCTATTCGGTTTTCCTTTATCAAATCCAAAATTTTGGCTTGTCTTACACTCTTCATCTTTTTTTAGTTCCCGCGGGTGCGTAACGCACCTTTTCAGCGCCCGCGTAGCAGGTCGGCTAATGTCGTTACCTTTCACCCGCGAGGGTGTTACTTTCTGTAAATTTTATGACATTTTATTATAAAGCGTTTCGTAGAATGCGTCCTTTTTAAGCTTAATAAGCTCAAGCGTACGCTCGGATTTTGTAACCAAAACTCTGTCGCCTTTTTTTAAACCGCAAACGCTTCTGCCGTCGGAAAGCAAAATATTGTTTCCGTCCGCACTGTTATTAACAACCTCCAAGCAGGAGTTGGGCGAAAACACCATAGCTCTCGCACCGAGCGCGTGTGGAGCGATAGGGCAGACGCAAAACGCATCCAGCTTGGTATCGATAATCGGGCCGCCCGCGCTCATCGCATATGCGCTCGAGCCTGTGGGAGTGGCGAATATCAAGCCGTCGGCGCGGTAATCGCAAACGTCGGCACCGTCGCACAGCAAAGCAACGCTTGCAATATCGCCGTCGGTCTGGCGGGCAACCACCGCTTCGTTAAGCGATGTCGATTCGGCGGTAAGCTTGCCGTTGCGAATAACCTTTATATCCAAAAGCATTCTTTTTTCGGTAATAAACCCGCTTTTCAGCGCCGAAAGCATTTCTATTTCGCTGTTTTCAAGCCCGCTCATATAACCGAGCGTGCCAAAGTTTATACAAATAATCGGCTTGTTTTTGCGGAACGCTATCCTGCAGGCGTTTAGCATAGTGCCGTCGCCGCCCAGCGCGATAACCGCATCAAATTCGCCGCCGTCGCCGTTTTCATAGCGGGTGTGCGCTATGCCGAGCTTATCGAGCATATCCTCTATCGGTTTTATTTCCTTTTCGCCTACGTTACCCTTTGTGGAAGGGAACAGCAATATCTTTTCCGCTGTCATAATTATCCTTCTTTTTTTGCCCCCGACGTTACTCGACCATTAACGTAGCCTTAAACCTCGAGGCTCTTGAATTTTTTACGTTCGTTTGAATAACGCCAAATATTCGCGGTTGCCGTCGCCGCCCAATATCGACGATTCGGTAAACCCAACACGGCAAAATCCGCAGCCTTCTGCCGCGATATCGAGCCTTTCGATTATTTCCTTTATAACTCTGCCGTCCTTATCGCGCACTATACCGCCCTTGCCGATATTGCTTTTACCCGCCTCGAACTGAGGCTTAACCAGCGTTATCATCGGCTTGCCCTCGCCGAGAATATCGGCACAGGCAGGGTAGATAAGCGATTGCGATATAAACGAAACGTCCATAACGATAATATCGATTTCCTTATCGAAATCGCTCTTTTTCGCATAGCGTGCATTAAAGCCCTCGATAACCCGAACCCTTTTGTCGTTTCTTAATTTCGCATCGAGCTGTGAATGCCCTACGTCGAGCGAATATACGTATTCGGCACCGTTTTGCAGCAGGCAATCGGTAAAACCGCCCGTCGATGCGCCTATATCGAGCGCGGTAAGACCTTTTACGTCTATTCCAAACTCGTTTAGCGCGCCGCAAAGCTTTTCGCCCGCGCGGGACACGAAGCGTTCGGTATTTATAACCTCTATTTTTTCGTTGCCGGAAATATCAAAAGAAGCCTTTTCGACCTTGCTTCCGTTTACCATCACAAGCCCCGCGCTTATTGCGCTCTGTGCCTTGCTTCTGCTTTGAAAATATCGGTTTTCGGTAAGATACAGGTCAAGCCTCATTGCCGTCACCCTCGATAATAGCTTTGGCAATATCGGCATCCGAAAGCGCAAGCAACGAATACAGCTCGGCGTTTGTCGCGCTCGGCGGGAAGATTGCGTCGATAGCCCTTATTTTATAGCTTCTGCCGCAAAGCTCGCCCTTATCAAACAGCTCTGCACAAAGCCTTTGCGCTATACCGCCGTTTTTAATGCCCTCTTCGGCAAAAAGAATATTTTTCACACCCTGCAGTGCGGCAATAATTTCTTCGGTGGGAAGGGGAGATAGGCGTTTTATCGAAATAACTCTTGCCGCAACTCCTGCCTTTTGGCATATTTCCGCGGCGTTTTTGCAGTTTTCGGTTAGTCTGCTATAGGTAATTATCGCGCTTTCGGGGTTACTGCCGCAATCGAATATATCGATTTCCTCGCCCTTTTCGAACCCGTCGCACAATATTTCGTTCCCCTTGGGATAGCGTATCACCACGGGGCAATCGGCGCGAAGCGCCTTGTCGAAGCATTCCTCCAGCGATTCAAAGCTGTTGGGGGAATAGAACAAAACGTTTGGTATCTGCGAAATAAACGCGGCATCGAAAATTCCGTGGTGGGTTGGTCCGTCGTTTGCGACCAAGCCCGCACGGTCGAGCATAACTATAATATGCAAGCCCTGCAATGCGGCGTCGTGTATCATTTGGTCGAACGCGCGCTGCATAAAGGTAGAGTAAACCGCGAAAACCGGCACCATACCCTTTTTTGCAAGCCCGCAGGCAAAGGTAAGCGCGTGCTGCTCGGCTATGCCGACGTCGAAAAAGCGTTCGGGGTATTTTTTTGCAAATTCGCTAAGCCCCGTGCCGTCGGGCATTGCGGCGGTAATTGCGCAAATACGTCCGTCGTTTTCGGCTCTGCGGCAGATAATATTGCCGAACTGCTCGGAAAACGATATTTTTCCGCTTTCCTTTATTTTTCCGCTGTTTATATCAAATCCCGAAACGCCGTGGAACAAATCGGGGCGTTCCTCGGCAGGCTTGTACCCCATACCCTTTTTGGTGCAGATATGTACCACACAGCTGCGTTTATCGTCCTTTGCCTCTTTAAGCAGGCGTTCGATATGCTTTTCGTCGTTGCCGTTCACCGGGCCGTAATAGTTAAGCCCGAACTGCTCGAAAAAGTTTTGGCTCATCGCAACGCGCTTAAAGCTGTTTTTAACCGCGCGTGCGCCCTTTATCAAGCTCTTTCCCAAGAGCGGAATATGCTCGAAAAAGCGCTTGGTTCCGTTTTTAAAGCGGAAATACTTAACGCTCGAGCGGACCTTTGAAAAGTATTTCGACATTCCGCCCACGTTTGCCGAAATCGACATATCGTTGTCGTTCAGCACTATAATAAGCCTTTCGGCTTCGGCACAGTTGTTCAGCGCTTCGTATATCATACCGCCGGTAAAGGCGCCGTCGCCAACCACTGCAACCGTGTAGCTTTCGCTGCCCGAAAGCATATTCGCGGCGGCAATGCCCGCGGCTGCGGAAATGCTTGTCGAGCTGTGGCCTGCGCCGAACGCGTCGTGCTCGCTTTCTTTTATGCTCGGAAAGCCCGAAATACCGCCGAGCTTGCGGAGTGTGTCAAAGCGCTCGCGGCGGTCGGTAAGTATTTTATGAACGTAGCTTTGGTGGCCTACGTCGAATATTATATTGTCGTTGGGCGTATCGAACACGCGGTGCAGGGCAATGGTGAGCTCTACTACGCAAAGATTAGCCGCCAAATGTCCGCCGTTTTGCGAAACCGTTTCCAAAAGCAGTTGTCTTATTTCTTCTGCGAGCAGGTCTATTTCGTCCTCGCGCAGTGCCTTTACGTCCTTGTTTGAATTTATTTTTTCGAGTATCATATTCAAATACCCCTGATTTGAATATCGCGTCGGTGGTTAGCCGGCGCGAATGATGTTATTTTGCAAATCCGCAAAGCAGCTTTGCGACAATTGTTACTATTTTTGTGCTGTGCTTTATCGCAACCGATTTGCCCAAAGCCTTGCCGCCGACGGTTACCGCCGAAATAAGCGAGGTTAGCGCAAGCGTAAGCAGAAAAGCAATATCGGCATCCATTTCCGAAAACAGCTTTAAAGCTATTCCCGCGCCGGTTGCACCCGAAACGACGCCGGCAATATCGCCGACAATATCGTTGCAGAACGAGCTTACCTTTTCTGCGTTATTTATAAGCCAAACAGCCTTTTGCCCTGCTTTAAGGCGGCGCGCCGCCATCGAGTTAAAGGGGCTTATATCTGCCGTGGTAACGGCAAGACCGATTATATCGAACAAAATACCGAGAAAAATTATTGCAATAAGCACGCACGCCGAAACGATAAGCGACAGCGCGGATACAACCTTGTCGCTCGCGGCGGAAAGGCAGGCGGTTATTGCAAACGAAAGCGAAAAGGCGATAACGGCCCAACGGGTGTTGCTCTTTTTCTTTTGCCTTCTTTCGCCCTTTTTTTCCTTGGAATCGGTTTTTGCTTTTAGTTCGTTTTTTGTTTTGATTTCGTTCTTTTTTTCCCGACTTCGCGGGTTGGGTTTGTCGTCCATAATATCCTTTAAGGAATAGTGAAGAGTGAATAGTGAATAGTGAAGAAGTGAGGTATGCTTTTCTTGCGAAAAGCAAATAAATTTTAATATATTTATATATTTTTATGCCCTGGAGCTTAGCAATCTAAAACAAGATACGAAGTATCGCGCACGAGATCGGCGCGAGCGAACGAAGCTCACGTAAAATAAGTGATAGTGAATAGTGAATAGTGAATAGTGAAGAAGTAAGGTATGCTTTTCTTGCGAACAGCAAATAAAT
>JAFTTN010000053.1 GCA_017466805.1 Clostridia bacterium | reverse complement strand
AGAAAGGGCGTGTGCTTTATTACCCAATTATATATTCCCGAGCTTCGCTTTTCGGCTTTGTCGCTTTTAAAGCTGATATGGTAAAATATCTGCGATTCTATCGAAAAGCGCTTTAAATGCTCCTGCATTGCAAAGGCGGCGCTGTTGTGCCCTTCGCCCGTGCCGCAGGTGAGTAAAAGAATCTTCATTATTTAATCAAACGGACAGATGCAATATCTGTCCGTTAATCCTTATTTTACAAATTTAAAGTTTTCTGCAACAGCCGCAATGATCTTTTCGGTTTTATCGGCAAATTGCTCGGGCACGACAAGGGTGATAAGATAAACGTCGCCGTAACGGCAGCAGATAAGCTGTTCGTTAATATAGGTCTTGCCGTTTAGTGCGCCCTGATATTTAACCTTTATTGCGGGGGAATCGTCCAAAAGCTTGCCTTCTTCGTTGTATTCCTCGGTGTCCAAAAGCTTATAATCGCTGTAAATACCGCTTAACTGCTTTTCGTGCTCGGTCCAATATGCCTTTGCGGTTTGGGTGGAATCGGCAAGGGTAAACGAGAGCACGGTAACCGTTGCGTATTGAACGGTTGCGGTGCTTTCGTCGCAATCGTACTGAAGCTCGATAACGCCGTCGTTTCTTGCAAGCGTCCATTCCTCAGGGTAGGTAAAGCTGTATTGCACCGCTTTGTTGCCCGCTTCGTTACCCGCAAGCTTCATACCGTCCGCAACTACAACGCCGCCGTCGCTTCTGCTGCAGGAGCAAAGCGAAAAAGCAAGCAATGCCGAAATAAGTATAATAAGAAATCTTTTCATTTTTATATCTCCTGTTAATCTTCGTTAAATGTGAGCACGTGCTTTTTTTCTTTATCGAGATAGTATATCTTTTTTATTTTGCCGAGGTTCTCGAAGCGAACCTCAACGTAGCCGTCTTCATCGGTTTCGAGCGCTTTAACCTCGCCCGCGGTGGCGTAAAGGGTTATATAAAGCTCGTTATCTATAATTTGGTAATGATAGCTGCTTATTCTTCTGCCGTCGTGCTCGCAGCCGAATTTACCGCTTACGTTGCCATTTGAATCGAGCGTTAAATCGGTATAAACCATATCGCCGCGCTCCAATACGAAGGTGTCGGTCGAATATGCGTGGTAAATCGAAAAAGCTATAGCAAAGCAGATTGCAATTAAAATTAAAAATATTACAGCGCGTCGCATAGTCTACTCCTTTACATATATCATACATATTATAACATTAATTCACAAAAACGCAATACCGAAATATGTAAATTTTCGTAACTATTTTCTTGGCGTTTTTTCTTTTATTTTGCCGCAAGGTGTGGTATAATCGTTAGGATAACATATTTTGGAGAAAATTACCGATGACGAATATTCAAAACCGAGAAAATCCGCTCGGATACGAAAAAATTCCCACCCTGCTTCGCAGGTTTGCCACACCGAGCGTCGTTGCAATGCTCGTTAGCGCGCTATATAATATCGTCGACCAGATATTTATCGGTCAGTACGTCGGCACGCTCGGCAACGCCGCAACGAACGTTGCATTCCCGATAACTACTATTTGTATAGCAATATCGGTGCTTTGCGGTGTCGGCGGCGCTTCCTGCTTTTCTATCGAGCTGGGCAGAGGTCACAAGGAAGAGGCATCGCGCTGTGTCGGTACCGCACTTATAACCGCCGGCTCGCTCGGCGCGGTATACGCGGTTTTGGCATTCTTCTGTGCAAGAGGAATGCTTACGTTGTTCGGCGGCAGCGGCGAAACGCTTGATTATGCGGTTAATTACTGCACCTATCTTGCGCTCGGTATTCCGTTTTTAATACTCGGCAACGTAATGAGCAATTTTATCCGTGCCGACGGCAGCCCCAAGTTTTCGATGGTCTGTATGGTTTCGGGCGGTATTATAAATATGATTCTCGATGCGTTTTTGGTTCCTTACGGCGGCGTTGAATGGGGTATGCAGGGCGCGGCGCTCGCTACCTCTATTTCGCAAATCATTTCGTTCGTAATCGCAATAATATACCTAAAGCGCTTTAAAACCGTGCATTTCAGATTAAAGGATATTAGCTTTAATATAAAGCGTGCGTTCAAAATCTGCTCGCTCGGTATGAGCAACTGTGTAAACCAGCTTGCGATACTCGTCGTGCAGGTTTCGATGAACAATCAGCTTAACACCTATGGCTTGCTTGAATACGGCGAGGCGTTGAAGCATATTCCCCAAGCGGCGTTCGGCGTGGTTATCAAGGTAAATTCAATGCTTATTTCCTTCTTCGTCGGTATGGCGCAGGGCTCGCAGCCTATAGTCGGATTCAATTATGGCGCACAGCAATGGTGGCGCTCGAAGCAGACCTTTAAGCTTTCCGCAACCGTTTGCTTAATAGTGGCAACGGTTGGGTTTATAATCTTCCAAACTGTTCCCCAGCTTGTTATTTCGATATTCGGCTCGGGCGAGCCCGCATATAACGAATTTGCCGAAAAAACAATGCGCATTTTCCTTTCGATGATAATGCTCAACGGCGTTCAAATGACAATTTCTAACTATTTCTCGGCAATCGGCAAGCCGATAAAGGGTATTATACTTTCGCTTATCCGTCAGGTTATTATTATCGTTCCGTTAATGTGGATTCTTCCGCTTTATATGGGCTTGGACGGCGTTCTTTACGCCGCGCCGATAACCGATTTTATTTCGTTCGTGCTTGCGTTTATATTTATCGTAAACGAGTTTAAATTAAGCGGCTATAAAAACCCCGAAAAGAAGTAAAACAATAAACGCCATCCGGAAGGCGTGATGTCCTTAACGGACATTACGCCAACGAAATAAATCCCTTGCGGGATTTGTGAAATATCCTACGGATATGAAATATTGCTTCGCAATGTGAAATACGCTTCGGCGTATAGGGATTTATTT
>JAFTTN010000052.1 GCA_017466805.1 Clostridia bacterium | reverse complement strand
AAATAAATCCCTATACGCCGAAGCGTATTTCACATTGCGAAGCAATATTTCATATCCGTAGGATATTTCACAAATCCCGCAAGGGATTTATTTCGTTGGCGTAATGTCCGTTAAGGACATCACGCCTTCCGGATGGCGTTTTTTGTATTCACAGCAGCACTGGCTGAAGCTGGTGTCCGCGTATAGCGTGCTCGAGCGTTTGCTCGACAAGCGAAAAATCGCATATAAGCGAGGTTTGCTTGTTCATCGGGTCGTCCTGCCCGAACGGCACGAAATAAATATTCTTTTTGTTCATCGTAAGCGCAATGTTCGCAAGGTTCGCTCCCAAGCCGTCGTTCGTAGCAAGCGCGATAACAACGGGGCGGCGGTTGCGAAGCTGTGCCTTTGCGCACATCGTAACCGTGGAATCGGTTATTCCGTGTGCAAGCTTTGCAAGCGTGTTTCCGGTGCAGGACGAAATAATAAGTGCGTCGAACCCGCCGCGCGTAATCTGTTCCTCGGCGTCGCGTATCGAAAGTATCGGCGCGAGCCCGCTTAACGAGGTGACCGTTTGGCGCAACGTGTCCGCTCTGCCGAAGCGTGTATCGGTATCGCGCGCGGCTTCCGAAAGTGCGGCGGTTATATCGTGGGATTGCGAAAGCAGACGCAATACCTCGAGCGAGCTTTTGTGTGTGCAGAATGAGCCGCATATTGCGAAAGCGAGCTTCATTGCAGAATCCCCCTTTCGCGCAGTATCGCAACCGCCGTTTCGTAAATATATTTCCCCGCCGATGACGGAAAGCATTTTCCCGGCAGCGCGAGTGCGTGGATATAGCGAGCGTTTCTTTCGGCTATATCCTTTTCGTCGGCTATGCCGCCGCCCGATGCGAGATCGATGATAAGCGCGTTGCCTTTAACGCTTGCAAGCTCTTTTTCCGAAAAACGAATCTGCGGAGCTGTGTTGAACACTATATCCGCTTTTTTTAATTCCCGCGCAAGAGCCGAAAAATCAAACGCTTTTGCACCGTTTAGCTCTGCAAGAGCACGTTGCTCGCCCTTCCGCGCAATAACCGTGGTTTTCGTGCGGAACGCCTGCAAAAGCCTTGCAAGATTTTTGCCTATCCTACCGTATCCGATAATCAAAGCGTTCCTTCCGCAAAGCGTTTCCTGCGATTCGTTCAGTGCGATAGATACCGCGCCCTCCGCCGTGGCGTTCGCACATTTTTGCAAATATTCCTCGTTTTCGGAATAGTCTGCAAAGCGTTCGCCCTTCGGCAGACCGCCGCCGATAAACAAAATATTTTCGCCGCCCGCGTTAAAAACCTCGCCGATGCTTATTTCGGCATCCGACCTCGGCGCGTTCAGTATCCCGCCCTTTTCGCAAGGCAACGGCAATACAGCCGCGGCGGCAGAGCAAAGCGCATCCTTTATATTCGTTTCCGTGTTGCCGAGCGCGGCGGTCGCGCACTCGAATCGATTCTTCTCAAACAGCTTTGCGGCGGCAAGCATACGTGCGTCACCGCCGATGACAGCGATTTTCATTCGATCACTCCGATACAAACTAATGCTTCTGCTGTCATATTATGCAAAAAAACAATTTTCGGTTACGGCTTTATAAGTATCGGGCTTTCGCTTGCCGAAATGCCCGAATCGTCGAAAGAGTCGGGGTTGGCATTACGTATTTCCTCGGGCGATACGCGGTAAAGCTTTGCAATGCTCCAAAGCGATTCGCGCTTCTGCGGGAAGCAATATACCAGCATCGCGCCGCTTTCGCCTTTTTCGCGCTCGGTGCGCTTGGGAATATCGGTAATAAATTCCTCCTCGCGCTCGCCGTGGGCGCAAACCTTCGCTTCGGCAATAACCCGCACGGTAATACTTCCGTCGGCGTGCAGGGTGGGGATAACCTCTATCGGATAAACCTCGGGCATAAGTATGCTTTCGCCGCTTGGCAGGTCTGCTTCGATAAATTGGCTGTAGGGCAGTAAATAATCGCGGCTTTGTATCCCCTCCGCGCATTCGGTAAGCAGGGTAACGATAAAGCTGCCGCTGATTTCGACACCGTTTTCTGCCTTTGTTGCGGTTGCGCCGTAATCGCGCGCGGTGGAATCGAGCAGCGAAATCGCCTTTTCCTCCTCGGGCGGAAGCTTCGTTTCGGCGGAAAAGCCTATTTCCTTCGAGCAGACTGTGTGCGGGAACAGTATTTTGCTTAAGCTTGGGGTGCTGTCGTGGCTTTTTTCAAACATATCCTCGGCAACCGTGTACGCCTTCGGCTCGCTTATATTAAGCGTTGCGAGCAACGCAATGCGCGCCTGAATGCTTCGGCTTTCGCCGTATTGGTCAAGCTCGGGAGCAAATTCCTTTTCGGTTATTGCAAGCGTTGCCGAAATCTGCTTAAATTCCTCTATCGCGTCGTTCGCCAGCTCGAATACTATCGGCAGCTGCTTTGCAGAGGTGAAATATCTGCCCTCTGCCGATTCCTCCTCACACAGCGCCTTTACCGTTGCGGTTGCACGTATTTCGGCATTGCCGCGGTTGACCGTTATTCTCGGGGGCGAAATCAAAACGTCGGCGCAGACTATGCTCCCAATGCTTTTTTCGCTCTGCGCAAGCGGAAGCGTTTCGGAAATGCGCACCGTTTCGGAATAACGGCTCGGCTTTCCCTCGAAGGCTATCGTTTTCTTGCAAAAAAACGCGTCGCCGTCCTCGTTCACAGCCAAAGCCTTCACCGCCGTTTCGGCAATGCATTCGAAAGCTCCGCCGAGCGTTGCTTTAATAATCAGCCTGCGCGGGCTTAAAAGCCTGCAGTTGATTTTTTCACAGCTTATTTTGCAAACGGCGTCGTAGCTTTGCGCCTTTCCGCGCGGAATCGGGCAGGAAATATTAAAGTCCTGCGTGAAGCTTACAAACCTTAACCCGCTCTTGCCCTCCGCCTCGTAAAGCACGTCGCATACCGCCCTTCCGCGTGCCGATGCCGAGCCGTCGTTAATTTCGCACCTTTCGCAAAACGGCGTGCAATCGAGTTTTATAATCCTTGCAATATCGGGGCAGTGGTCGGGCAGGGGTGCATCCAGCTCGAGCTCCTTTTCGGATTTCGGGGTAAAAAATCGCTTGGGTATAAGTATTTCGTTCGTCGTGAGTGCTATTTTCATCGCGCCCTTTCTTTTTTTGTAGGATTATATGAGCAGAGCTTGTGTTTTATGAATAGAATAATATCGAAAGGCTGTGGTGTTTATGCGTTGTCGTTTTGCAAAAACCGCGGGCATCGGCGCGCTTGCGTTCGGTGCGGGCGTTCTGCTTTGCCTGGTCTTGCCCACGGGCGCGCTGGTGTTTATCGAATCGGCGCTTATAGTCGTCGCGGGCGCTTGTTTGTTTATAAAGTGAGGTGTGGCTATGAAAATATATTGCTTCCGTTCGCCAAAGCTGCTGAAGCCGATATTGCGTTTGCTGTTCAAAGGCTGAAAAATTTCAAAAAAACCGTTGACATAGCGTTGCTTCGGTGGTATAACGGATATACAAAAATTGAAGAGTAAGGGCTTATTCGTGAAGTGCCGCGCGGACGGGGAGTTGCCGTGCGGACGAAAAACCGAAAAAGGTTTGCGGTCTGGGCCCTGCATCCCGCTTCATACGGCAAAAATACATAGGCGTTTCCCGCCTTTGCGGAAAAACCTTCTTTCTTGCTATATGTTTGCAGGGGAGGAGGTTATTTTTATGAGCAAAAACAGAGAAAACGGTAAAAACAAAGAAAAAACGAAAAACAACGCCAAGAAAAACACAAAAAGACTCGTTTTTTCGGCGCTTATGGTTGCAATGAGCATTGTAATCGGCATCGTCTGCAAGGCGTATCTAACGCTAAGCCCGGTAATGCGTATTACCTTCGATAATATGCCGATAATCCTGCTCGGCTTTATGTTTGGGCCGGTCTACAGTATAATGGCGGCTGTGGCGGGCGATATTATCTCGGCGCTCGTTGCCGGTTATGCGCCCACACCGCTTATCACCGTCGGCGCGGCGGCTATCGGTCTGGTTGCGGGCGTGCTTCCCAAATATATAATAAAAAGGAAGGGCTTTTTCGCATCGCTCGGCGTAACCCTTTCGGCGCATATAATCGGCTCGGTAATAATAAAAACCTATGCGCTTGCCGATTTATATTCGCTCGATTTTCTGCCCACTCTGCTTTTGCGCGCACCGCTGTATATTGCGATTTCGTTCGTGGAAGCCTACCTTATATATATAATATTAAAAAACAAACAGATAATCGGTCTTACGGAGGATCGAAAATGAACTATTCAGAGGCATTGGATTATATACATTCTGTCGAATGGCTGGGCTCGCGTCCCGGTCTTTCGCGCACGCTCGAGCTTTTGGAAAAGCTCGGAAACCCCGAAAGAGATTTAAAATATATTCACGTTGCCGGCACCAACGGCAAGGGCTCGAGCTGTGCTATGCTCAACCAAATTCTTACCGAATCGGGCTATAAGGTCGGGCTTTATACCTCGCCCTATATCGTGCGGTTCAACGAGCGTATGTGCATAAACGGCGAGCCGATTTCGGATAACGAGCTTGCCGAGCTTGTCGAGATAATCAAGCCGATTGCCGATAATATGCAGGATAGGCCTACCGAATTCGAAATTATTACCGCAATCGCGTTTCTTTATTTCAAAAGGCATTGCTGCGATATAGTCGTGCTCGAGGTGGGTATGGGCGGCAGGCTCGATTCGACAAACGTAATTTCCTCGCCGCTCGTTTCGGTCATCACGGGTATCGCGCTCGATCATATTTCGGTGCTCGGCGATACCGTCGAGAAAATCGCCTCCGAAAAGGCGGGTATAATCAAGCAGGGCTGTCCCGTTGTCTACGGCGGCAGGGACGATTCGGCGTTCGCGGTGATAAAGGCAAAAGCCGAGGAATGCGGTTCGACTATCGTGCGTACGAAGCTTTCCGCGCTCGATATTAAATCGGTTGAAATCGGCGGCACTCTGTTCGATTATTGCGACCTGCGCGATATACGCCTTTCGCTGCTCGGCGGCTATCAGCCCGAAAACGCCGCGACGGTTATCGAAACGGTAAGGCTGTTGAATAAAAACGGATTTCCCGTGTCGGAGGAAGCCTTGCGCCAAGGACTGCTGAATGCGCGCTGGAGGGCAAGGTTCGAGCTGCTTAACCAAACGCCCGCCGTAATCTTCGACGGCTCGCATAATCTTCAGGGCGTTACCGCGGCGGCGGAAAGCATAAAGCGTTTCTTCGGAAGCAAGGTTTTGCTGTTAATGGGCGTGCTTGCCGATAAGGAATGGAACGCAATGCTCGAAAAACTTTTGCCGCTTGCAACCGAAATGCACTGCGTCACCCCAAATTCGCCGCGCGCGCTGTCGGCGTACGTTTTGGCGGCGGAATGTAACGAAAAAGGGGTTCCCGCGGCGGCGTACGCATCGGTCGAGTCGGGTGTAAGGAGCGCCTTCGAAAGCGCGAAGGCACAAAATATGCCGCTTGTAATGCTCGGCTCACTCTATATGTACGGTGAGGTCGCTTCTTCGCTCGAAAAAGCAAAAAATATTTGCGAATAATGCTCGTTTCAAAAAACAAATCACTCGAAAACCTTGTAATTGCAAGGGGTTTAAGACTTTTTAAAAAAATTTAAAAAAGTTTTGAAAAAAGGGTTGACAAATCGAAAAAGGTGTGGTAGAATAGCCAAGCTGTCCGCGAGAGAGGCAAGAGCCAAGCGAAGCGGGAAGCGCGAACGGACATTGAAAATTGAACAACAGTGTACTACAAAGCATTAAATGTGAAGTAGAACAAAGACTCGTTAATTCTTTAAAAAGTAAAGAGCAAAACAGGAAATTTAGACAGGCGAAGCCTGGATGAATAAAACAACTCATTAGAGAGTTTGATCCTGGCTAAGGATGAACGCTTGAGTCGTGCCTAACACATTCAAGTCGAACGGAGTTGTGAGGAAGCTTGCTTTCGAGCAACTTAGTGGCGGACGGGTGAGTAATGCATGAGCAACCTGCCTTAAAGAGGGGGATAACACAGAGAAATTTGTGCTAATACCGCATGTGCTATTCGGGTGGCATCACCTGAATAGGAAAGGAGCAATCCGCTTT
>JAFTTN010000051.1 GCA_017466805.1 Clostridia bacterium | reverse complement strand
CCACTGTGTAAGGGGAGGTGTCGCGCGCGACCTCGCGCGTGACGGAGGGATTGTCAAACGCGAGCTTCGATACAATACCTGCTTGTATAAAGATCTATATAAAAACAACCCTTCCACCGCTTCGGCGGTCCCCCTCCCCTTGCACAGGGGAGGCAGGGTATAAAAATCGGGAGCTGTCCGGCGACCTAAAGCCTCCCTTGTGCATTCAACCCCAAAAATCAGAATTTTTGGGGACCCCATCGTGAGGTGTCGCGCGCGACCTCGCGCGTGACGGAGGGATTGTCAAACGCGAGCTTCGATACAATACCTCCTTGTATAAAGATCTACATAAAAACAACCCTTCCACCGCTTCGGCGGTCCCCCTCCCCTTGCACAGGGGAGGCAGAGGAAGGAATAATCAACCTCAAACAATTGCTGTAAAAGCTATGGAAAGAAAGCATAACAAAAAGCTTGTTCCTCTTGCAAAATCATTGCGGAAAAATATGACCCCCGAAGAAAAGCATCTTTGGTACGATTTCCTGCGCGAGCACCCTGCTCGCTTTACGCGCCAAAAGGTTTTCGGAAGATATATTGCCGACTTCTATTCGGCGAAAGCAAGGCTTGTTGTTGAGGTTGACGGTAGCTGGCATTACGCCGAAGACGCACAGGTGCACGATAACGAAAGAACTGCGTATATGGAAAATTACGGCGTGCGCGTATTTCGTATCGATAATTCCGAAATTAACACGGATTTCGATAACGTTTGTGCCTGGATAGACGATGCCGTAAGGGAAGCGATTCCCGATATTAATTGTAACAAAAGCATTTCTAAATAAAAATTTTTCAGGAGTGAGCGGGGGAACCCTTTAAAATAATGGGTTCTCTCGCAAAAATGCATAATATGAAAATACTGTACGTAGCGGGCGAGGCGCTTCCGTTTGCCTCGTCGGGCGGACTTGGCGACGTTATCGGCTCGCTTCCCGCCGCATTAAACGAATCGAGCGAGCACGACATTCGCGTCGTAATGCCGCTTTATTCTCAAATCAACGAAACCTTCCGCAAAAAGTTCGAATACCTCGGCTCGAAATATATTAAGCTTTCTTGGAGAACGCAATATTGCGGAATATTCAAATACGTTCATAAGGGCGTAACCTTTTATTTCCTCGATAACGAATATTATTTCCGCCGCTGGTCGTTATACGGCGAATACGACGATGCCGAAAGGTTCGCGTTCTTCTGCCGTGCCGCGCTCGAAATTTTGCCGGATATCGATTTCATTCCCGATATTCTCCACGCGCACGATTGGCACGCCGCTTTAAGCGTTATTTATTTAAAGCAGTGCTATGCAAAAATCGATGAAAGATACGCGAATATCAAAAGCGTGTTCACTATTCATAATATACAGTACCAGGGCCAATACGACCTTGCCATACTCGGCGACGTGTTCGGACTTATGGCTTGGGATAAGGAAATTGTCGAATACGAAGGCGTCATAAATCTGCTTAAGGGCGCGATAGTTTGCGCCGATAAGGTTACCACCGTAAGCCCTACCTATGCGAAGGAAATTCTTTCCCCGCAGTTCTCGCATGGGCTCGATAACGTGCTCAACGCATTTTCGTTTAAGCTTTCGGGCATTTTGAACGGTATCGATAGAGATTACTATAATCCGAGTAAGGATAAAGAAATATTCGCAAACTTCTCGACACGCAATATGGCGGGTAAGGCTGTTTGTAAATCCGGCTTGCAAAAAATGCTCGGACTTCCCGAAAGAGACGTTCCCATGGTTGCGGTTATATCCCGCCTCGTAAGCCATAAAGGGCTCGATTTGGTAATGCTCTCGGGCGAGGAAATGCTAAAGGGCGATATCCAGCTCGTTATATTGGGTATGGGCGATAAGAGCTACGAGGATTATTTCGAAGGCCTCGCGGCGAGATACCCCGAAAAATGCAAAACCCTTATTACCTATAACCGCGATTTAAGTAAACGTATCTATTCGGCGGCGGATATATTCCTAATGCCCTCGAAGAGCGAGCCCTGCGGCTTGGCGCAAATGATCGCTTCGCGCTATGGCACCGTGCCGGTAATTCACGAAACCGGCGGCCTTTACGACAGTATAAAGGATATCGGCTGCGAAAAGGGCGGTAACGGCTTTACGTTTGCGGCGTATAGCGCATATGAAATGCTCGGCTCGGTAAACAGAGCTGTCGCGCTTTATTACGACGACCGCGAATTTTTCGAAAAACTGCGTAAAAAGGTAATGCGCGTTGACTTCTCGTGGAAGCAATCCGCACTGTCTTATATAGAACTCTATAATCAACTTTAAACGAAAAAAAGGAAACACTCACGAATGGCAAACAAAATAAGCGCCTCCGAAATCCGCGAGGCACTCAACCAAAAGCTTTCGCGCTACTACGGAATAAACGAAGGCGACGCTGATATTAATCAGATCTATAACGCAACCGTTCTTTCGGTGCGTGATATTCTCGCAACCAAAAATAAGGAATTCGGCGATGCCGTGGTTAAAACCGAGGCAAAGCAGGTCTACTATATGTGTATGGAATTCCTTATCGGCAGATCGCTCAAAATGAATCTTTGCAACCTTGGTATCGAGGAAGACTACCGCAAGGTTTTGAAGAAAATGGGCTTTGATCTCGAGGAAATCTACGAATGCGAAACCGACCCCGGCTTAGGCAACGGCGGCTTGGGCAGATTGGCAAGCTGCTTTATGGATGCGCTCGCATCGCAGGATTACCCCGCAAGAGGCTATTGCATTCTTTACGAATACGGCCTTTTCAAGCAGCGCCTTGTCGATGGCGAGCAGTTGGAGCTTCCTGATATCTGGCTGCCCGACGGACAAAACTGGCTTATCCCCCGCCACGACAGAGCGGTAACCGTTCGCTTCGGCGGTAAGGTTCGCGAGGAATGGAAGGATAACCACTGCGAAATTATTTACGAGGATTACGACGAGGTCGAGGCTGTCCCCTACGATATGCTTATCTCGGGCGGGGCAGGCAAGGCTGTAAATACCTTAAGACTTTGGAAGGCAAGAGATATTAATAACTTTAATATGGAAGCCTTCTCGCAGGGGCAGTATCTTAAGGCTGTCGAAGAAAATACCATTGCCGAAACAATCTCCAAGGTGCTTTATCCTGCCGATAACCACCACGAAGGCAAGCTGTTAAGATTAACACAGCAGTATTTCCTCGTGTCCGCATCGCTCCAAAATATCGTTTGGCGCCATTTGTTCCGCTTCAAATCGCTCGATAACCTTCCCGATAAGGTTGCTATCCATATCAACGATACCCACCCCGCACTCTGTATCCCCGAGCTTATGCGTATACTTATCGACGACCACCACGTTTCGTGGGATAAGGCTTGGGATATAGTAAAGCGTACCGTTTCGTATACCAACCATACCGTTCTTCCCGAAGCGCTCGAATGCTGGAACGAAAATTTGTTTGCATTAAAGCTCCCCAGAATCCACGCTATTATAAAAGAAATCAACCGCCGCTTCTGTGCTGATGCTTGGAACGCATATACAGGCGATTGGGATAAGATTTCGCGTATGTCGATACTCCATAAGGGCTCTGTAAAAATGGCAAACCTTTCGGTTATCGGCTCGCACACCGTCAACGGCGTTTCGCGTTTGCACTCGGATATACTAAAGGAAACCGTGTTCGAGGACTATAACGATATGTACCCCGAACGCTTTACCAACGTTACCAACGGTATTGCGCACAGAAAATGGCTCTGCTATTCCAATAAACCGCTTGCAAAGCTTTTGGACGAAACTATCGGTAAGGGCTACCGTGCCGATGCTTCGAAGCTTGCCGAATTCAAAGCCTTCGAAAACAATTCCACCGTGCTACAAAGGCTCGATGAGATTAAAAAGGCAAACAAGGTCGATTTCGCAAACTATATCAAGCAAACGAAGGGTATAGTTATCGACCCGAACACCGTTTTCGACGTACAGGCAAAGCGTTTGCACGAATATAAGCGCCAGCTTTTGAACGCGCTCAATATTATCACGCTTTACCTTAAATTAAAGGATAATCCCGATGCCGACGTAACCCCCACCACCTTTATCTTCGCGGCAAAGGCGGCACCCGGCTATTACACCGCAAAGGATATTATCCGTTTAATCTGCTATATCGCCGCAGATATCGAAAAGAACCCCAAATCCGCGAAAAGCTTCGCGTGGTGTTCTTGGAAAACTACTGCGTAACCCTTGCCGAGCATTTAATGCCCGCCGCAGAAATAAGCGAGCAGATCTCGCTTGCGGGTAAGGAAGCATCGGGTACCGGTAATATGAAGTTTATGATCAACGGCGCGCTCACCATCGGTACGCTCGACGGCGCAAACGTCGAAATGTCCGAGCAGGTCGGCAGAGATAATATCTATATCTTCGGTCATACCGCGCCCGAGGTCGAGGAGCTTTGGCGTAAGGGCTACGCTTCCTCCTATTACTATAACCGTAACCCCGAATTAAAGGCGGCTGTCGACTATTTGCAAACAGGCTTCAACGGCAGAAGCTTTGCCGATATCGCAAACTACCTGCTTTACTCCTTCGGCGTGTCCGACCCCTTTATGTGCCTTGCAGACTTCGATTTCTATCAGGACGCGCGCAGAAAGATGTTTGCCGATTACAAAGACCGCGAAAAGTGGAACAGAATGGCACTCCACAATATCGCGGGTGCAGGCTTCTTTGCGGCAGACCGCTCGATACGCGAATACGCCGAAAATATCTGGCATCTGAAGCCGGTTAAGGTTCAGAACAAGAAATGATCGCAAGCGTAACGATAAGCTCAAACAATACCCCTTCGGGAAGCAACGCCTTTCCGAAGGGGAGTAAAATCAAAATAAAGCTCGATATAGCGCAGGCGTCTTGCGAAAGGGTTTATTTCTACCTCGGTAACGACGAGCGTGTGCTTGTCGAAAAAGAAGCGGAGTTTGAAAAATATAACTCCTCCTTTTCTTGCACCGTAATTTTGGATACCGATACTCTTCCATCGCCCGATGGGCTGTATTTCTGCCATTTCGAGTTTGTTTCGAACGGCGTACGGTATTATACCGCCTTCGGAGAGGGAAATAATTGCTATATCGAAACCCGCTTCGTAAACGAAACCCAAATTTTAATCTACGACGAAAAATATCTCCCGCCCGAATGGCTCTATGGCGGCGTGATGTATCAAATATTCCCCGACCGCTTTGCAAAGGGCGGCAAAACGGTTCGAAGGAACGATGCCGTATATAATCCCGATTGGGAAAACGGTATTCCCGAATATCCCGAAATCCGCGGCGATTCCTTCCCGAATAATACCCACTTCGGCGGTACGCTTTGGGGCGTTGCCGATAAATTGGATTATATCGAATCGCTCGGGGTAAACTGTATCTATCTCAACCCAATATTCGAGGCATACTCCAACCATAAGTACGATACCGCCGATTTTATGTCGGTGGATAAAAGCTTCGGTGGGGACGATGCTTTGAAAAATCTTATCGAAAAAGCCCATTCAAGAGGAATAAAAATAATTCTCGACGGCGTTTTTAACCACGTCGGTAACGATAGCGTTTATTTCGACGCCTACGGTAAATACGGCAACGGCGCTTGTGTCAGCAAGGATTCGCCCTATTACAGCTGGTTTACCTTTAACCGCTATCCCGACGTGTACGAAAGCTGGTGGGGTATAAAAAATCTGCCCCGTACCGTAAGATGCGAATCCTACGTCGGCTTTATTACCGAAAAGGTTATTCCGAAATATATGAATATGGGTGTCGACGGCTTCCGCTTGGACGTTGCCGACGAATTGGAAAGCGAATTTTTGGATAAAATCGCGGCTGCAATAAAGGCAATAAAGCCCGATGCGTTAATAATCGGCGAGGTTTGGGAGGATGCTTCCAATAAAATCGCGTATGACGAGCGCAAACGCTATTTCCGCGGCAGACAGCTCGATTCGGTTACCGATTACCCGATAAGAAACGCAATAATCGATTTTGTAAAATACGGCAACGCCGAATTTCTTGCAAATACAATAAATACCCTCTGCCGTAACTATCCGCCGCATAAGCTGAAATGCCTAATGAACTTTCTCGGCTCGCACGATACCGAAAGAATTACCACCGTGCTCGGCGGGGAGGAGGATATGGGCGAGCCCAACTCGGTCCTTGCGGTAAAATGCCTTCCGCCCGAAAAGCGCGAGACTGCAAAGGAGCTTTTAAAGCAGGCGTATCTGCTGCTTGCCGCAATCCCCGGTGTGCCCTGTATTTATTACGGCGACGAAATCGCAATGGAGGGCTACCACGACCCGTTCAACCGCAAAACCTTTAAGGAATCGGGCTTTGCCGATAGCTTTTCGGATTTCTTCAAATCGGTTAATAAGGCGCGCAGAGCCGAAGAGCTTTTCACCGCCGAGGAAAACAAGGCGGAGGCTTTGGCGCAAGGAGTGCTGCGCTTAATACGCGTTAAAAACGGTAAAAAGCTCGTTGTGTTGGCAAATATGTCGGATAATGCATATTATACGAATATAAAGCAGGCAAGCGATATATTAACCGGCAAAGAAATCGACGGTGCTTTTGCGCTCGGCGCGAAAAAGGTTGTAATTTTAAAAACAGAGGCATAAAATGACAGAACTTGCAAAACGTATAGAGCTCGATGCGGCAGCATTGGGAATAGAAAAGGGCGATACGCTTCTCGTTCATTCGTCGTTACGCTCGCTCGGCGGCGCAACCGCAAAGGAGGTTGTCGATGGCTTGCTTGCGGCGATTGGGGAAGAGGGTACGCTCGTTTTCCCGACTCTTTCGTATATGAACTGTAACCCGAATAACCCGTTTTTCGATTACTTCGAAACAAAATCGAACGTCGGCTACCTGCCCGAGTATTTTCGTACCTCGGTAAAAGGCGTCGTGCGCAGTATGTGCCCGACTCATTCCTGCGCCGCACTGGGAAAAAACGCCGAATACGTCGTTTCGGGGCATCGCCTCGATAATACCCCCTGCGGTGCAAATTCGCCGTTCCGCCGTATAAAAGAGCTTGGCGGCAAAATTCTTTTTATCGGTTGCGGAATGAACTGTAATACCTCTATGCACGCAATCGAGGAATTGAGCGAGCCGGATTATCTTTTCGGCGGCGATTGCGAATATACCTTTACCGATAAGGACGGCAGCAGCTATAAAGCAAACTGCCGCTCGCACGGGTTCAAGGGCGTCGTTCAGTGCTACTACCGCCTTGCCGATTTGTTAAATGACGACGAATTGAAAAAAGGCAATATTTTAAAAGCCGAATGCTTTTTAATAAAAGCTGTTCCGATGTGGGAAAAGGCAAATGAAAAATACCGCGAGGATCCGCACTACTTTATCGATTTCACGTAATATCGCAAAAAGTCTTCATTATTATATATAAGGAAAGGGCTGTTAAAGTGAATAATCACGAGCTTTCCGAGTTGTTTACTACCATAATAAAGGATTTTAACCTAAAGGGTGAGCTGATCGGCATTGAATGCGTCAGCACCGGCAACATCAACGATACCTATACGATTAAAACGGTATATATGGGCAACGAAAGGGAATATATCCTTCAGCGCGTTAACCATAGGGTGTTTTCTAACCCCGAACGTGTTGCAGAAAACGTTTGCAAGGTTACCGACCACGTCGAAAGAAAGCTGCGCGAAGCGGGCGTGGGCGATATACGCCGCAGAGTTTTGCGCTATTACCGCAATGCCGACGGAAATTATTTCCATATCACGAGCGAAGGCGATTATTGGCGCGTGCTTTCCTGCGTGTATAACGCAATAAGCATCGATTTTGCCGATATTCCTCATCTTCGCCAAGCGGGTATTGCCTTCGGCGAATTTCAAAACTATCTTTCGGATTTTCCTGCCGAAACGCTTTATGAAACCATTCCCGATTTTCATAATACCAAAAAACGCTATTCCGACCTAAAGAACGCCGCGGTAAAAAATACTGCAGGCAGGCTTTCCGAGGTGCGCGAGGAATACGAATACCTGCTTTCTATGGAGGAAAAGGCTGTCGTGCTATGCGAGCTTTCCGAAAAAGGCGAGCTTCCCTTCCGTGTCGTACATAACGATACTAAATGTAACAACGTTATGTTCGATTCAATCACCGGGGAACGCCTTGCGGTTATCGATCTCGATACGGTTATGCCCGGCTTGGTTGCTTATGATTTCGGCGATGCGGTTCGCTTTGCGGCAAACCCCGGCGGCGAGGATAACGAGGATCTTTCGCAAATATATCTCGACCTCGATTATTATTCCGCTTTTGCCGAAGGCTTTGTTCCCAGCGTGTACGGCAAGGTTACCGATAAAGAAATCGAAACCCTGCCCGATGGCGTTTTGGCAATAACGCTCGAGCTTGCGGCGCGCTTTTTAACCGATTATTTAAACGGCGACGTGTATTTTAAATGCAAAAAGCAACGCCATAACCTTTTGCGCGCCCGCGCACAGATCAAGCTGGCAAAGGACGTTTTCGGCAAAATACCCGAATTAAGAGCTCGTTTGGAGTCTATAACCAAAAAAATCTAAAACTCTTTTGTGCAAACAGATGAAATTTATTGCAGAATTTAAAATATTCTTGACAAAAGCAATGAATTGTGTATAATTAATAAATACAACAGATATTCGGCTTGGTGTTTTTGCCTGCCGAACGTCTCGGAGGATAAACGCGTGGCATCTATTACACAGCGAAATAATATAGATACCGCCGAAGCGGAGCTTATAAAAGCCGCCCGCAACGGCGATGAACGCGCGTTTGAATCTTTGGCGAAAGCCTATAAACGCATACTTGAATATCATATCAGACAGATCGACCCGAACCCCGCAAATTACGATGATTTGCTTCAGGAAGGGCTTATCGGTCTGCTCAAGGCTGTCCGCAGCTACGACGGAAAATCTGCATCCTTTGCTACGTTTGCATCTTCTTGTATAAGAAACAGTATCATCAGCGGTGTCAGAAAATATTCAAGCCAAACCTCGAAGACAATTCCGGTGCCCGAAACCGCGCTTGCCGAGGAAACTGCCCCCTCTGCCGAAGAGGTTCATTTGGACAGTGTCAACGCCAAGCTGCTTTACGATATGGTTTATGAAGCGCTTTCACCCTATGAACGCATCGTGTTCGAAATGTACCTTTCGGAAGTCGATTACGAAACAATCGCGTTCGTCACCGGTAAGGACGTAAAAAGCATATCGAACGCTGTCTTCAGGATAAGGACAAAGCTAAGGCAAATAGTAAAAAATGCCGAAGGCACTGCCGAACAACAGGATTAAAAAACCCGAAAGGGCAAATAAAACATACACCACAAGAGGAGAACACAAATGTACGAAGACAAGACACTCACCTGCAAAGACTGCGGCAACGAATTCGTTTTCACCGCCGGCGAACAGGAATTCTATGCTGAACGCGGCTTCCAGAACGAGCCCCAGCGCTGCAAGGCTTGCAGAGATGCAAGAAAGCAGGCAACTCGTGCTCCCAATGAAATGTTCACTGCAGTTTGCGCTGAATGCGGCGGCGAAGCGAATATTCCCTTCCAGCCTTCCGATGACAGACCTGTATATTGCAGCGACTGCTTCGCAAAAAAGAGAAACTCGTAATCATTCACAGCGCATTAATTTGCACCTGATATAATTACAAACGCCTGCCACGGCTTCCGCGGCAGGCGGCTCTTTTATATTTAACAAATAATAGATAGCGCTTCGCTTTCGACAAAAAACACACGGTTTTTTGTCGGTTTTTGGGAGCTTCGTGCGCTCGCGCCAACCTTGTGCGCGCCGTCGGCTTGTCCAAGGTTAAAAAGCTCTGCGGCATAAAAATCCACGCGCATGTCGCGGATTTTTATAAGGATTTTTATTGTGTTTTTGTGCTTCATCAATTCCAAATCAAAGCAACAATGACACACTATTTTTATTTTGCGCTAAAAATTTTTTGGAAAGAGCGCAAGAAGACCTTTTTTATAAAAAAGGTTTTCTCGCAAAAAAACCAAAGCTTTCTCGCAAAAAACTCAAAACTTTCTCGCAAAAAACCCAAAACTTTCTCTTATAGTATGTATATTTGGCAGGGTACGTTTCTGCGCTTGGCGTAATCGATTGTGAACGCCGTCCCGTGCGAGCTGCCGTCCCATATTGCAATAACCAAATCGGCGCTGTCAACAATAAGCTTGTTGCGTATAAGCGGCGCGCTCTTGCCGTAAAGCTCGTAATTCGGATAAAATATCTGCTTTTTAATACCGCGCTCGTCGGCGTAGCGCTCGGCAAGCGTGTCGATTCCGGATGCACCACCCGAAATAATAAGCGTCGCGTCGGGTGGGATGCGCTTCGAAAGGTCGTAATTAATAATCGAGCGCGAGCCCACTATTGCTACCTTCATTTAATCGTTCCTTTTATTTTTCTGTATACCTTGCGGAAAAATACCGTGTTCACCCAAAATAACGAATATATTCTGTGCGAAAGGCAGTTTGCGCTTTTGAATTTTTCTTTTCGGTTGTATTCGATAACTGTTCCGATAATTTGGCTTGGCTCAATGCCGTGCTCGTTTTCGGTTTGGTTGTCGCCGCGGCAAATATATCTGCCGTTTTTCTTGCCGATAACACGGTGAAGAATAAAATTGCCGTCAAGCCTGCGGTAAAAGATTATATCGTGCTTTTTTATCGCTCTTTTCGGCTTTTCGATAAAGACGCTGTCGCGCCCCTGCTTTAAAAACGGAAGCATACTCGTGCCGGTAATATTAAAAGCTGCCTTGCCGCCGCAATCAAGCTGCTCTTGCATAATCGGGTAGATTTCTTCCAAAAAAATACGCTTATTCAAAAACACCCGCTCCGTTCATCTTTTCGATAAATGTATTAACGTCGGTAAGTGCAGCATCCTGCAATATTTCGTATTCCTCGGTTAAAAGTGCGGCAATTTCTGTTTGCGTTTTGCCCTGCATAAGCAAACGCCATATAAAAGCACCCGTTTCGTTTAAGGTAAGCATACCTTTAAAATTAAGCTCGCCCCCGAGGTCGACAATAACGTAGCTCCCCGCGACCTCGCGCAGTACCAAGCCCTGCTTTATCTTCATTGCGGCGCACCCCCTTTTCAATAATATTATAAGGCTCTGTGTCGGTTTTGTCAACGATATTTCGGCAAGCAATTTTAATTCCGTGAAATATTACAGTTGATTTTAAGGTCGAATTTTGTTATACTTACTTTATTAAAAGTAAAAGGGTGAAAAGCTTTGAAATATATAGTAATGCTCGGCGACGGTATGGCAGACCTTCCGCTTGCCGTGCTCGGTAAAAAAACACCGCTCGAAGCGGCAAATAAGCCTTGTATGGATATGCTTGCAAGCAAGGGCATAAACGGCTTGGTCGATACCGTGCCCGAGGGTATGGTGCCCGAAAGCGATACCGCGAATTTGGCGGTAATGGGCTACGATCCGCGTGTTTACAGCAAAGGCCGCTCCCCGCTCGAAGCGGCAAGTATGGGTATAAAAATGGCGGACGATGAAACCGCTATCCGTGCAAATATCGTTGCGCTCGGCGGCGATGGGGAATACGAGGATTTAATAATGCTCGACCATTCCTCCGATGAAATTCCCACCGAGGAAGCACGCGTGCTTATCGAAGCGGTTCAGCAAAAATTCGGCAACGATATTTTAAGGTTATATTGCGGTATTTCTTATAGACATTGCCTTATATGGAAAAATTGCCCCGAGTTCAACGATTTCTCGCGCCCGCACGATATTATCGGCAGAAGGGTAGGGGACTATCTTCCCAAAAGCGAATCCTCCCGCCCGATGCTCGAGCTTATGAAGGCTTCCTATGAATTTTTGAATAACCACCCGCTAAATATCGACCGCGCAAGCCGCGGCTTGAAAAAGGCAAACAGCCTTTGGCTGTGGAGCCCCGGCAAAAAGCCCTCGCTGCCCGATTTTAAACAAAAAACCGGCTTGAACGGCTCGGTCGTCTGTGCGGTGGATCTAATAAAAGGTATCGGCTTTTGCGCGGGAATGAGGGTTCCAAGCGTTAAAGGCGCAACCGGCGCTATCGAAACCAATTTTGCAGGTAAGCGCGACAGCGCGATAAACGAGCTCGAAAACGGTGCCGATTTGGTTTATATCCACGTCGAAGCACCCGACGAGGCGGGACATCAGGGCAAGGTTGCCGAAAAAATAAAGGCTATCGAAAAAATCGATAGCGAAATACTAAAAGGCTTGCTCGAATATATGAATAAAAAGGGCGAACGGTATAAAATTTTGCTTCTGCCCGACCACCCCACGCCGATAAGCGCGCGTACCCATACCCGCGCCCCCGTTCCGTTCGTTATCTACGATTCGGCAAACGAGCTCGATAACGGCAATATCTGCTATTGCGAAAACAGCGGTAGGGAAAGCGGCTTGTATCTCGAACGCGGCGAAATGCTAATGGAAAGGCTTTTGGAAAAATGAAATTAAAACCCTTAAGCGCCGAGGGCTACGTTACCCCGCGCGATTATAACGCTTATCTAAAATTCAATATGCTAAAGGGCAGGTTTTATCGTATAAAGGTAATTGCGCTTGCCTTCGTTTTGGCAATACTTTGCGCCGCATTGTTCTTTTTCGGCTGGGTTTACGGCAATAAAACATATTGGATGGCGGCGGGTGCAATCCTGCTTTGCGTGCTTATGTTCTTTTATGTCGTTAATACCAACGTAAAAAGAGTTTGCAATAAATCGGCAAAGGTTATCAGAGCAATACAAAAGGTCGATTTCGGCAAAAACGGCTTCGTTTTCGAGCTTAAATTCAAAAACCCCGAGGAAAACGAATATAACGAAATATTTTACGACGAAATAGATTATATCTATTTAGCCCCCAAAGCGATTTATATATATATCGATAAGGGCTCGGTTATCGTTGTGCCCAAGCGAAATATAAATATCGCGCCTATCGAAGCGCACGCTTTTCTTGCAAAGTTCGTGCCGCCTCAAAAGCTGGTGGTTTGCGTCTGACATAGCTCTATAAGCCTGTCGACTTCGCCCGTGTCGCCGCCCCTTGCGGTGATACCCTGCCTGCGCTTTAGTGCAGAATTCAATATTTTTTCGCAATACGCCGCAAATTCCTTGGTTTGCGGCATTTGCTTTCCTAAATATAGGTCGGTGTAGCAGTATTCGGTGCTTTTGCCGCTGTATTTTACCTGCATAACCGTGTATGGCTTGCCCGCATCGATAACGAATTCCTCTTTAATAATGCAAAATCCGTTGTCCCATAACGCCTTGCGTAAAAATTCCTGCGCGGACATCGGCTGTAAAACCAAAAGCGCGCTTTTGCATACGTTGCTTTCAAGCACAATCCGCGCAATCAGCTCGCCGCCCATACCGCATACCGCGGCGCTGGTTATTGGTAAAGTGTCTATCGCTTTGAACCCGTCGGATAGGAAAAATTTCATATCCACACCCTGCATAACGGCGTTCTCGCGCCCCTTCAATAAAGGCATTTCGTTTATATCCGCGGCTATTGCGCTTGCCGCAATCGAGCGTTTTATAACCTCTATCGCAAGGAAGGCGTGGTCGCTTCCGATGTCGGCAAAAAGAAGGTTGTTTTCGGTTTTCAAAAGTCTTAAAGCGGCTTCAAGCCGTGCGCCGATGCTCATATATGTAACCTCGTAGTTATACGGCGGGGAAGCCCCGCCTTTGTTTAAAGCGTTCAGGAGGTCAGCTTGTCTTCGACAGCCTGAACGCACTTCTTTGCCTTGCAGCCGAGCGATTCGGCAAAGCAACAATGTGCGATAAGGATTTTTGCGGCGGTAACGCCCAAAATAGCACCCATCGCCGCCATTGCAATACAGGTACAGCCTCTGTTGCAGGCTATCGCCTTGTTTAAATTCTTCATATTCATCATAAAAAATCACCTCGATGCTATTATGCATCGCAAGGCACAAAGTTATACTACCACACAAACAACTTTCTTTCAACCGTTTTTGCCGTAATATCTTTAAAAATCAAATAAATTCGGTAAAAACTATTGACAAATCGCATATTCAAAGATATAATAAACAGTGCGCTTTTACGCGTATTTCTTTCTGCGCGTTTTGCGAAAGGTAGGAACAATGCTTGATCTGAAAAAACTTCTCGACGGAAGCTTACAAAGTATAGAATTCTCGCTTTCGCTTGACGATTGCTCGTTTGTCGATGAATCTGTTTCGGGTGTTGCGTGTGCAAACGGTGTTATCACAAACCATTCGGGCTTGATTCTTCTAAAAGGCGATGTTAAACCAAAGCTTTCGGTGGTCTGCGCGCGTTGCGGTAAGGAGTATGAATATTCAACCCCTATCGCACTAAACGCCAAAATAACCGATAAGCTCGCCAACGAGGACGAGGAAGAATTTATAATAATGCAGGATTTCGCAATAGATATCGAAGATATCGTCCGCACCGCGTTAATATTGGAGCTTCCCACCCGTTACCTTTGTAAAGAGGATTGCAAAGGGCTCTGTGCAAAATGCGGCGCCGATCTTAACGAAAGCAGCTGTAATTGCGAAACCAAAGAGCGCGATTCGCGCTGGGACGTGCTGAAGGACTACTTCAGCGAATAATTCGTAAAAAAAGAAAAATATATAACTATCAAGGAGGATAAAGGCAATGGCAGTACCCAAGAGAAAAGTATCCAAGGCGAGAAGAGATAAGAGAAGATCTTCTGTATGGAAGCTCGACCTCCCCGGAATGACCAAATGCCCCAAGTGCGGTGAATATATTCTTTCTCACCGTGTTTGCAAGAGCTGCGGTAGCTACGGCGGAAAGGTCGTACTTCAGGTTAAGGATAAAGACTAAGCCGAAAATGGCTCACGAAATAGCGTGTTGCTCACCGCAACACGCTTTTTTGTAATACGAAGGATTAAAATATGGTTAATATTGTATCTGTCGAACCGAAATCTCACGCCGAAAAATGCGGTCTCCGCGCGGGCGATATACTTTTGACAATAAACGGCAACGAAATAAACGACGTGCTCGATTACCGCTTTTATATAATGGAAAAAAGCCTTTCGCTTTCTGTTCATCGCGGTGCGGAAATATTATGCTTGGAAATAAAAAAGGGCGAATACGACGATATCGGTCTTGAATTTTCCACATATCTAATGGACGAAAAAAAGCGTTGCAGAAATAACTGCATCTTTTGCTTTATCGACCAAAACCCCCACGGTATGCGCGAAACGGTTTATTTCAAGGACGACGACGAAAGATTAAGCTTTTTAATGGGTAACTACGTAACGCTTACCAATTTAAAGAAAAGCGATATCGAGCGTATTATAAAAATGCGTATCTCGCCGATAAATATTTCGGTGCATACGACCGATAAAGAGCTGCGCTGTAAAATGATGAATAACCGTTTTGCAGGCGAATGCCTCGAATATATGCAAATGCTCGATAATGCGGGTATTTCGATAAACGCACAGCTTGTGCTCTGCCGCGGAATAAACGACGGCGCATACCTGCAAAAAAGCCTTTCCGACCTGCTAACGCTGAAAAATATCGAAAGCATCGCGCTCGTCCCCTGCGGCTTAACCGCCCACCGCGAAGGCTTGTATCCGCTAACCCCCTACGATAAAGAAAGCGCGCTTTCGGTGCTCGAAATCGCAAACAATGCGGGCGATGCCGCGTATAAAGAAAAGGGCGCAAGGCTGGTTTACCCCTCGGACGAATTCTATCTCCTTGCCGAGCTCGAAATGCCAAATGCCGAATATTACGAGGGCTATCCCCAGCTCGAAAACGGTGTCGGAATGATTCGAAGCGATACCGACGAATTTTTGGAATGTCTTGAAAATATCGAAGAAATAGAGTATAATAGGGAAGTAAGCATTGCAACCGGCTTTGCGGCGTACCGTTTTATAAGCAATCTTGCAAAAACGGCGGAAAATAAGCTAAACGGCTTAAAGGTAAACGTCTACCCCGTGCGTAACGATTTCTTCGGCGGAAGCGTAACCGTAAGCGGCTTGGTTACCGGCGGCGATATAATAAATCAACTAAAGGGTAAACCGCTTGGCAGCGAGCTTCTTATCCCCGAAAATATGCTTCGCGCAGAGGGCGATATGTTTTTGGATAATATAACTCTTGCAGAGCTGAAAAAAGCTCTTTCGGTTCCCGTAACCGTCGTTTCACGCGGGGGCTACGAGCTTTGCGAGGCGATAACGGGTAAAAAATGCGAGTTCTGATGAAAGGACTGATATAAATGGCAAAATGCACAGTTGCCGTCGTCGGCAGACCGAACGTCGGTAAAAGCACCTTTTTCAATAAAATAGCGGGCGAGCGTATTTCGATAGTCGAGGATACCCCCGGCGTCACCCGCGACAGAATTTATTGCGACGTCGAATGGAACGGCAGACAAATGCTGTTTATCGATACCGGCGGTATCGAGCCCTCCACCGAAAGCACTATTTTAAAGCAAATGCGCGACCAAGCGCTTATCGCAATCGGCTCGGCGGACGTAATAATTTTTATGACCGAGCTCCACACCGGCGTCACCGCGGCGGATAGGGAAATCGCCTCGATGCTTAAAAAAAGCCGCAAGCCGATAATCGTTGCGGTAAATAAGGTCGAGACCGTCGGCGCAGGCCCCGCAGGCTTTTACGCAGTCTATGAGCTCGGCTTCGAGGACGTTATTCCGGTTTCCTCGGTTCACGGCACCGGCACGGGCGATATTTTGGATCTCGTTATATCCTATCTGCCCGAGGAAATCGAAAACCCCGAGGAAGAGGGCGCAATACGCGTTGCCGTTATCGGTAAGCCCAATGCGGGCAAAAGCTCTATAATCAACCGTATCACAGGCGAGGAAAGGGCAATAGTTTCGGATATCCCCGGCACCACGCGTGATGCTATCGATAGCTTTGTCGAAAATAAACACGGTAAATATATCTTCGTCGATACCGCAGGTATCCGCAGAAGCTCTAAAGTCGAGGACAGAATCGAAAAGTTCTCGGTTATCCGCGCAAACGCCGCTGTCGAAAAGGCAGACGTCTGCTTGGTAATGGTCGATGCGAATGAAGGCGTTACCGCGCAGGACGAGCGTATTGCAGGGCTTGCACATAATTCCGGCAAGGCAAGCGTTATTGTTATAAATAAATGGGATAGCTTGGAAAAGGATAACTCCTCGGTAAAGAATTTCGAAAAGAACGTCTATACCGCACTCGCCTATATGCGCTATGCGCCCGTTGCCTTCGTTTCGGCAAAAACCGGGCAAAGAGTCGAAAAGCTCTATCCGCTTATAAATCAGATATACGAAAACGCAAATCGCCGTATTACAACAGGCTTGCTTAACGATTTCCTTGCCGACGTCACCGCGCGCGTTCAGCCGCCCTCCGATAAGGGCAGAAGACTGCGTATATATTATATGACACAAACCGGCGTTACACCCCCCACCTTCGTGCTGTTCTGTAACGATGCCGAGCTGTTCCACTTCTCTTATCAGCGCTATATCGAAAACTGCCTTAGAGAAGCGTTCGATTTTTCGGGTACGCCGATAAAGCTTGTTATAAAGCAAAAGGGCGAAAACCCCAAATCTATCTAAAGGAGCGTTATAAATGGTATATTTGTATAACCTTGTCCCCGCAATGTTCGGCTTAATGGTAAAATGGGCGTCAAGCATCGAAAACGCCGTGCTCAGCAATACCGTGCTTATATCCGCTTGGGTTATATGTGCCGTCGCGGCGTATCTGCTCGGCTCGCTCAATTCGGCAATAATCGTTTCGAAGTATAAATTCGGTCAGGATATCCGTAACTACGGCAGCGGCAACGCGGGCCTTACCAATATGCACCGCGTATACGGTAAGGACGGCGCGATATACACCCTTTTCGGCGATATCGCAAAGCAGGTTGTTTCTATCCTTATCGGCGTAATACTTTTGGGCCAGACGGGCGCCTACCTTGCGGGTGTCTTCTGTATGATCGGCCATATTTTCCCGATTTATTATAAGTTCAAGGGCGGCAAGGGCGTGCTTACCGCCGCAACGATGATTTTAATTATCGACCCGATGATTTTTGCGGTGCTGTTCTGTATCTTCGCGCTCGTTCTGCTTATCACACGCTACGTTTCGCTTTCCTCGATAATTGCGGCGTTAATGTATCCCGCCTCGCTCGAAATCGCATCGGTTGCGCGCACAGGCCACGGCCCGCAGTTCTTCGAGCTGTTCTTCGCGCTGTTCGTGGGCCTGCTCGTTATCTATATGCACCGCTCGAATATCTTCCGTATATTCAATAATCAGGAATCGAAATTCTCCTTCCGCAAAAAGCCCGAAGCACAAGAGGTTTTGGATATGGAGGATAAAGAAAATGATGCCGATAACAGCTATTATCCCCCCGCTACAGACAGAAAGAAGAAGAAAAAGTAGATAAAAGTAAAAAGATAAAAGATGCATTTGTTTTTTGCATAAGCAAAAAAACTTCGAAATAAATATCTTTTATCTTTTATCTGTTATGTATTATCTATTATCTTACGGAGGTTCACTCTATGCCGCTCGCAGATAAAGTAAGGCCAAAAAGCTTCGACGAGGTCGCCGGGCAAAAGCACCTGCTTGCAAAGGGTGCACCGTTCAGAAGAATAATCGAAAGCGGACACCTGCCCTCGCTTGTGTTCCACGGCCCTCCCGGCACGGGCAAAACCACCGTTGCCGAAATAGTTGCGCGCCTTTCGGGCAGGGAATTTTACCGTATAAACGCAACCGTCGCCACGCTTTCGGATATAAAGGATATACTTAACCTTTCGCATACTATTACCGCCTACGACGGTATAATTCTGTATATCGATGAAATTCAGTATTTCAATAAAAAGCAACAGCAATCTCTGCTCGAATACGTCGAGGACGGCAGGGTAACGCTTATTTCCTCCACCACCGAAAACCCCTTCTTTTCGCTCTATCCCGCTTTGCTTTCGCGCTCCACCGTGTTCGAATTCAAGCCGGTCGAGCCGCGGGATATGCTCCCCGCATTAAAGCGCGCGCTCGATATTTGTAACCAATCGGAAGGCTTGAATAAAACCTGCGACGAGGAAACGCTGTTAACAATAGCACAGGGCTGCGGCGGCGACGTCAGAAAGGGAATAGGTGCGCTCGAAAATTTGTACTATTCCTGCGACGACGTGCTTTCCGCCGAGCTCGCAAAACAGCTTTCACAGCGCTCGGGCATACGCTTTGACCGCGACGGTAACGAGCACTACGACCTGCTTTCCGCTTTTCAAAAATCGATACGCGGCTCGGATCCCGATGCTGCTGTCTTCTATCTTGCAAGAATATTAGAGGGCGGCGATCTAATTTCGGCTTGCCGAAGATTAATGGTTATCGCCTGCGAGGATATAGGGCTTGCATATCCGATGTGTATTCCTATAGTAAAGGCATGCGTCGATATAGCAAACTCGGTCGGTCTGCCCGAGGCAAGCCTTCCGCTTGCCGATGCCGTCGTTCTGCTTGCGACTGCGCCAAAATCCAATTCCGCCCACGATGCATACGCCGCGGCTGTCAGCGCGATAAATTCGGGCAGGGGCAGGGAAATCCCCTCCTACCTGCGCGATACCCACCGCCCCGATGCCGATAACGGCTATAAATATCCCCACGTCTATCCCAACCACTACGTTGCGCAAAGGTACCTTCCGCCCGATATAAAAGAGGGCGAATTTTATAAATTCGGCGATAATAAAAACGAACGTGCCGCATATGAATACTATAAGCTTATTCGTGGCATAAAGGATAAAAAATAATGGAGCTGCGTAAATATTTCCCCTGCTTCCGCAAAGCGTTGCTTTCTACGCTTGCCTTTTGGGGCTGCTATTTTCTGCGCGTTTTCGCCCAAGCCTTTGTTATCGCGCTGTACACCGATGCCGATACTAAGTTCGATGGCCTGCCCCCAATAGTGAATTATTTAATTCCCGCGGTGTGCTTTCTTGCGGCGTTCCCTTATTTTTACTATTGCTTTCTTTGCGATTTCGCCGAAACGAAGCGATATTACGATACGCTTAACAGCGAAAGCTTTTCGATATTAAACGAGCTGAAATCGCGCCTGCATAATGCGGAATTTATCGTAACACACTCGGTTTTCGCCTTTTGGATGCTTTGCGTATACGGCTTTCTAAATGCATTTGCGTATACCGCGCTGTATATGCTTTGCGAGCTGCTTGCCCGCCGCGCTTGGTTTAAATCCCGCGCCGCAAGCGAAAGGGTAAAGCAAAAAAGGTTTCCGTATGCCGTCTATCTCGTCGCAATCGCTTTGCGCTATTGCTTAATGATTTTCGGGCTAATATTCCTTGTGGGTATAGTAAAAATCAGCATCGGCTCGATATGGGGAATAGTCGGTGCGGTAATAATCGCTTCAATCGCTCTGTCGGTTGCGATAACGCTTGCCTTGTTTGTATATTGGCGTATCCGCGCAATAAAAATACAGCGCAGACTTTTCAAAAAGCTTCGCACGGTAAGCCGCGAATACGGCTTGCGGTTCAAAGAGCCAAAGGGCGTTTATTCGGCATTGCTTTTGCAAAAACCGCTTTATTTCACGCTTGAAAGCCGCCACAAGAGCTTTAATATCGTTCTCGTGCCGACTCTGCTGCGCAAAACACCGCTGTATTTCCTCGGTGACGGCGTTATCGAGCGCGTCCGCAGCTTTTATTTTATGCGTGTCGAGCTGTTCAAAAAAAGCAGCTATATCGAATATAAGCTTGCACAAGGCAGGGAAAACACCCAAAATATTATTCTGCTTTCGCCGGTGCCGCGCCAAATATTCATCGGCCCCGTCGGCGCACCGACCGAAGCCGATAATGCGTCGGTTGTCGATAATGCGCTTTTGTATACCGGCACCGCCTTTTGCAATTTTATCGAACGCGTCTGCGGCTAAAGGAAAAACGAATATAAAAGAGGCACGTAAAGGTTCCTTCCCAAAAGGATAATAAAACACCGACGGATTTTAATATCTGTCGGTGTTTTTACTATTCGATAAATTGGAATTTGAAAGAATTATTATTCATTTTTCGGTTTGCGGTTGTCCTTTTCGGATTCAAATATTTCAGCAACTGCATCGGTAAGCGCATCCGTCCAGACCTTTCCGCTTTTTACGACGTTTGCCCAGGGGCAGAGTTCTTTATAGTCATCATCGAAAACAATGGTGTAAGGAGGTCCGCAGCGGTCATCAACAGCCATGTACATGCGTCTGCCTTGGTACATAAGGTCGCCCGCTTCACTTTCTGTCATTTTTTTGTCAAGACGGTCGAATATTTCTTTTGTT
>JAFTTN010000050.1 GCA_017466805.1 Clostridia bacterium | reverse complement strand
TAGCGCGTCATTTATGAGTGCATTGACGAGATTAAGGCTGCTATGAGCGGTATGCTGGCTCCCGACTTCAAGGAAGAGCTGCTGGGTCATGCAGAGGTACGCCAGACCATCCACGTGCCCAACGTCGGCACCATTGCCGGCTGCTACGTGCAGGAGGGTAAGATCACAAGAAAGGCACAGATCCGAATTGTTCGCGACGGTATCGTGATCTTTGAAGACAAGATCTCCTCTCTGCGCCGTTTCAAGGACGACGTGAAGGAGGTTGCCACCGGCTACGAATGCGGTGTCGGTGTTGAACAGTTCAACGACAGCAAGGTTGGCGACGTTCTGGAAGCCATTGAAATGGTCGAAGTGAAAAAGGAACTGTAAAAACAGAACCCCTGCACGGCAAATTGCCGTGCAGGGGTCGTTTGCGAAGCAAATATTTCACAGCGGAGCTATTTCATATGGCGAAGCCATATTTCACTCGCCGAGGGCGAATTTCGTTGAATAATTGCGGTAGGTATTTAGTGAAATATTCGGCGTTGCCGAATGTGAAATAATTTCCTTACGGAAATTGTGAAATATCTCCCTTCGGTCGATGTGAAATGAAATTCGCCTCCTCACATTTGCGTAGCAAATATTTCACAGCGGAGCTATTTCATATGGCGAAGCCATATTTCACTCGCCGAAGGCGAATTTCGTTGAAAAAAGCACTGCTTTCGCAGTGCTTTTTTCTGGTGGGGACTACAGGGCTCGAACCTGTGACCCTCTGCTTGTAAGGCAGATGCTCTCCCAGCTGAGCTAAACCCCCAAACTGTTGCGGTCACTCGCAACGTGTTATATAATAGCACAAGAAAAATCAAAAGTCAATACCTTTTTTGAATTTTTTTAAAAAATATTTTTCGTTACTGTTTCGATAATTCTTTCCGCCGCGTTTGCGGGGATAAGTGCGCGTTGGTTTTGCATTAGCTCGTTTTGCAGCGCTTCGTCGTTTGCAAGCAGTCTTGCCGCTGCAATCGCTTTTTTGTGCGTGCTTCCGCAAAGCGACATTTTGTTTTCGACGAAGTTTTTTATATTATAGGTTTCACAGCCCGGAATCGCTTTTAAATGCACGAGCGGTGAATTTGCAACCGCCGCTTCGGTGCTCGTTAGCCCGCCCGGCTTCGAAAACAGAATATCGCAAGCCTTCATATAAATATGCATATCATCGGTAAAGCAAAGTGCTTTTATATTCGGGTTGCCGTTGAACGCCGAATCCGCCTTGGCTTTTAGGCTTTCGTTTTTGCCGCAAAGCAGGAATATTTTATAATTCGGAAATTCCTTTAAAAGCGTTTTGCAAAGCTTTACCTGGTTGCCGCAGCCGACACCGCCCGAAAGCACGGTTATAACCCTTTCGTTTTCGCCAAGCGATAAAAGCCTTTTTGCTTCCGATTTCGAAATCCTTTGCGAAAAGCAGGGCTTTACGGGGATACCGGTAATATAGATATTTTCCTTTGGGATACCCTTTTTTATAAGCTGATTTTCGACAAATTCGTTCGCGCAGAAATAGCCGTCAAGCCGCGTGTCCTTAAAAAACGGCAGCATTGTGTAATCGGTCATAACGCCATAGGCTTTTATTTCCTTGTGCTTTGCCTTTACCGCTGTCATTGCTTCCATTGCAAAAAGGTGGGTGCATATAACCGCGTCGAAAGAGTTTTCGGTAATATAGGCGTAAAGCCGATCGGCGTATTTTGCGTTGGCTCGGTAAACGGGGGAGGGGAGCTTTAAAAAATCGTAAAGCCTGCCGATTTGATAAAGCCAGCCGAACAGTAAGGGCGTGTGCTTTATTACCCATTTATATATTCCCGAGCTTCGCTGTTCGGCTTTGTCGCTTTGAAAGCTGATATGGTAAAATATCTGCGATTC
>JAFTTN010000049.1 GCA_017466805.1 Clostridia bacterium | reverse complement strand
TTTATTTTTTCTTTTTGCTTATAAATACCGCAACGCCCACCGCAAGCGCGGTAACCGCCGCGCCGATTGCCCAGTAGAGCCATGCGTTTTTTTCGTTTTTGGTGGTTTCAAAACCGTTTTCGGTGCTTGTTTCCTCGGTAATGCTTTCTTCGAGCGATTCGTCCTTGCCGAATACCGAGCCGTAAACGCTTATTTCGCTCGACCAAACGAAAGTGCCGTTAAGATAGCTTACCCGTATATAACGCGCGTTTATCGGCGAGCCGAGCTCGAGCATAAAATCGCGCTTCTTCCAATCGCCGTCTGCCGTTTCCTCGGACATTTTTGGGGCTTCAAGCTCGGTAAAGTTAACGCCGTCGTTGGACATTTCGATTTTTACCGTAAAGGTCGTCGGGTCCTTAATGCCCCAGCCTTCGTTGCCCCAAAGGTCTGTTTTAATTGCGCGTACGTTCGAAATTTCGCCCAAATCGATAGTTACCGAATGCGTAGGCGACGAATATGCGCCGATAGCGTGCTCGCTGCCGTTGGTTGCATATTTGCCGTCGGTAAGCTTGCCGATAGGCTTGCCGTCCGCCGTGTCGGTCCAATCGCCGTTATACGCGTTGCCGCTCGGGGTATATGGCTTGCCAAACGCGATGTTTTGGTAAACCTTGCCGTTTTTGTCCTTGTATTCGTCCTTTGCATCGAGCGAGGGGTAGGGGTAGCCGCTTTCCACCGCAAGCTTTGCACATTCCTGAAGCTTTGCCGCAACGCTTTCCTCCATTTGCGCGGTGTAGCCGTTGCCGCTCGGGTCGATACCGAGATAGGTGTAAAGCCAGGTACACGCGATAAGATAAGAGCCCTCTTTCGAATGGTGACCGCCGTCATCGGCGTAAAGGTTGATTTCGGGGTATTTTTCGCAGGAATATATAAACGCGTCCGCCGCGTTGGCGCATTTAAGCGAATAGTTCTTTGCAAGCGTCGAATAGTTTTCGTGGTGCTTAACGGCGTTAATAATCTTCTGCTCGAGCGTATCTGCCGCCGAATAGCGCTTGTAAAGCAACGCCTCGGCACCGTTCTCTTTAATAAGCGGCATAATCTTGTCCACAGCGGGCTTGCTGGTGTAATAGCTTGCCGCCGCCGCGTCCTGAAGCACTACGTAATCGTACTTTTTGCTTTTTAGCTTGTTGCGCAAGGCAACGCCGCGCTCGTGCGTTTCGTCGGCAAATTCCGAAAGGTAGGCAGAGCCGAAGGTGCAGTATTCAACGTCGACCTCTATCCCCGCCGCCTTGCAAAGCGCTTTGAACTTTATCGGCGTGCCGTTGAAATAGGTGGTGCTGTTTCCGACGAAAAGGAATTTCTTTGCACTGCTCGATGCCGGCTTGGGATTATCGTATTCAAGCTTTAAAGAATTGCCGTTTAAGCTTGCCTTAACCGGATATATAACCGACATCGTGGCGTTATAAAGCATTGCGCCCTCCATCGCCACGTTGAACGCGCGGTTAAGCTCGCTCGCGCCGCTCGGCTTGAATGCAACCAAAAAACCCTTTGGCGGCACAGTTACGCTTATCTGCGGTGCGCCGGTAACGGTCGCGCTGTTTTCGTATATATCGCCGCCCGCCTCGATAAGCATTCCTTCGTTATCGAAAACCAAAAGCTTTGTGTAGCGGAATCCGTAATCGAACGCCTTTATAACCCTTTTTTCGTCCGAATCGTTCGGGTAAACGAAAACGTTGCCGTTATCGGTCTTGGCGTCGATACCGTCTATGTTCACGTTTATCGTGTTGTCGTACCCTTCCGCAGAAGCACTCGGCAATACCGCACCAAACGACGAAAACAGGGTGACTATTGCAAGCATAGCGTACAACCCCCTTTTCATAACAATACCTCCAAAACTGAATAAACGAAGTCACTTTGTAGAAATAAAACGAGTGATACTGTAAGGAACAGTACAATAATTCCCAACAGCGCAAGTGCACTCTTGGTTTTCACAATAATACCTCCATACACAAACACATATATCATACTTTAATATATCATAATACAGCGGTACGCGTCAATTTGCTATTTGGTTAAAAAACACAAAAATCTTTGGTTATATTGCACAACCGATTTCGAGTTTTGTCTAAAAACGCGTCGCAATTCAACAAAAGAAGAATATAGCGTATTGACAAATAAATGCAAAAGGATTAAAATGCAAAATAGCAGTTAGCAGATGCTAATTAAGGAGGAAAAATTAATATGTTCGAAAAAAAGCTCACCGCAAAAATAAAGGTCGAGGGAATGCATTGCAATCATTGCAAGGCAAAGGTAGAAGCCGCGCTGAAGGCGGCAAAGGGTGTTAAAAGGTTTACGGTTTCGCTCGAAGCTGCAAGCGCAGAGGTAGTTTACGCCGAAGGCAAAACCACCCCCGACGAAATTGCCGCCGCGGTTACCGCCGCAGGCTTTAGCTCGGCTGCCGAATGAGAGTTGATAAAATAATAAAGGTCGGCGGAATGTCCTGCGTGCGCTGCTCTGCCGCGGTCGAAAACGCGCTGAAAGCTGTCGACGGCGTTGTTTCCTGCAGCGTTTCGTATGCAAACGGCAGGGCAGAGGTAAGCTTCGACGACGAAAAAGTAAGCCTAAAAGCGCTCGAAAAAGCGATAAAAAAAGCAGGCTACGAGGTGCTCGAGGATATTAAAACCGCAAGAAAGCGCGAATTCAAAAAAACGTTTATCACCTTTTGCATTTCGCTCTTCTTCTCGCTTCCGTTTTTTATAATGATGGCGTATATGCTTTTCGGAAGGCATATATCGTTTATGCATAACGGCTTGTTGCAAATGCTTTTTGCAATACCGGTGCAGTTCTTTGCGGGTTTCAGGTTTTACCGCGGTGCTGTTCACAGTCTTAAAAACAAAAGTCCGAGCATGGACCTTCTCGTCGCGCTCGGTACCACGGCTTCCTTCGCCTACAGCGTTTACAGCGTAATAATCGGCGGCGACACCTTTTATTTCGAAAGCTCGGCAATGATAATCACGCTCGTTTTGCTCGGCAAGCTGTTGGAGGCACGCGCCAAGGCAAAAACCGGCGAGGCTATCGAAAGGCTTATGGACCTTGCTCCCAAAACCGCAAGAGTTCTGCGCGGCGGCGAGGAAATGCTTATCCCCGCTTCGCAAATAGAAATCGGCGATATAATTATCGTGCGCCCGGGCGAAGCGCTCGCGGCGGACGGTATTATTACCGAGGGCGAGCCGCATATCGACGAATCGATGCTTACCGGCGAAAGTATGCCTGTCGGCAAGCTTTGCGGCGATAAGGTTTTCGGCGGTACTGTAAACGGAAAAAGCGCGTTTTGCTTCCGCGCCGAATCGGTCGGCGGCGATACCGTGCTTTCCTCGATAATACGTATGGTCGAAAACGCGCAATCCTCAAAAGCGCATATACAAACCACAGCCGATAAGGTTTCGGCGATCTTCGTTCCAACGGTTACTTTAATTTCGGTAATCACCTTTGTTTTAACCTATTTTGTTACGAAAAGCGCAAGCGAAGCGCTCGACAGCGCGGTGGCGGTTTTGGTTATCGCCTGCCCCTGCTCGCTCGGGCGTGCCACACCGACAGCGTTAATGGTCGGTCTAGGCAGAGGCGCTTCGATGGGTATTCTTATAAAAAACGCCGATGCGTTGGAGCACGCCTGCAAAATAAAAGCTATCGTGCTCGATAAAACCGGCACCGTTACCGAGGGCAAGCCGAGCGTTACGGCGGTGGTTCCGCTCGGGCAGGATAACGGCGAAGCAATAAAGCTTGTCGCCGCCGCAGAATCGCGCTCGGAGCATCCTATCGGCGAGGTTATTGCCGAAATATACAAGGGCGAAATGCCTTGCGTCAGCGATTTCGAAGCCGTGGTCGGCAACGGCATAAAGGCAACTGTAGACGGCAAAAGCGTTGCCGTGGGTAAGCCCGAATGGATTAGCACAATCGTCGGCAAGCCTATCGAAAACGGCGTTTACAATATGCAAAAGGGCGGCAACACGGTTACGGTTGCGGCTATCGAAAACGAATACGCGCTTGCAATATCTATTTCCGACCCGATCCGCAGCGATTCGCGCTCGGCTGTCGAAAGGCTAAAATCACTCGGTATAAAAACAATGCTCGTTACGGGCGACAACGCCGAAACGGCGAAAACCATATGCGAGCTTGCGGGAATCGACGGCTATTCGGCAAACGTTCTGCCCGACGGCAAGGTAGCCGAGCTGCAAAAGCTAAAGCAACACGGCTTGGTCGCAATGGTCGGCGACGGTATAAACGATGCGCCTGCGCTTACCGCGGCGGACGTCGGCTTTGCTGTCGGCGGCGGTACCGATATTGCGCTTGAATCGGGCGATATCGTGCTTGCGGGCGGCGGTATTTCGGCGGTTGCCGATGCGGTTATGCTTTCGCGCGCGACGATGCGCAAAATCAAGCAAAATCTTTTCTGGGCGTTCTTCTATAACACCGTCGGTATTCCGCTTGCGGCGTTCGGTCTGCTTAACCCGATTATAGCGGGGGCGGCAATGGCGTTTTCCTCGGTTTCGGTGGTAACGAATTCGCTTCTTTTAAAAAGAGTTAAGCTGTAAATATTGAAAAAAGCGTTTTAGCGTGATATAATAATAAAAAAACGAAAGGCAGATTATTTATGGATATCAAAGCAAAAATCTCCGAATTGGTTGACAAAATCAAAAACGACCCCGCACTTGCCGAAAAGTTCAAAAACGACCCTATCGGCACGGTTGAAGGTCTTATCGGCGTGGATCTCCCCAACGACCAGATCCAAAGCATCGTCGACGGCATCAAGTCGAAAATTTCGCTCGACAAGCTCGGCGGTCTCGGCGACAAGCTCGGCGGATTGTTCGGTAATTAATTGTATTTATACGTGCAATAAGTTACGAGAGGAAACCTTTTTTTCAAAAAAGGTTTCCTCTCGTGCTCTCTTTCCAAACAACTCTTATTTCGGAAAAATATATAGTGTATCATTGTTACCTTTTCTGTTAATGCGGCAATGACACACTTTTTTTATTTTAATATAAAAAGTTTTGCGGGGTGCGGGGTGCTTTTTCAAAAGAACCCCGCAAACAAAAAAATACCACAGAGCAGGTTG
>JAFTTN010000048.1 GCA_017466805.1 Clostridia bacterium | reverse complement strand
GCGGTCATCAACAGCCATGTACATGCGTCTGCCTTGGCACATCAGGTCGCCCGCTTCACTTTCTTTCATTTTTTTGTCAAGACGGTCGAAAATTTCTTTTGTTATTTCATACAGGCGATAATCCCGAAAGTCACCATATTCTCCGAAATATCTTCCGCTATCTTCATCAAAACAAGCTTTCCAGCCGGACCCGTTTTTAAAAAGCATGATATAAACCTCCCCGCTTGATCTGTTCGCTGAATTCTTATTTATCGAACTGATTTAGAAGAACCGGCATCGCACTTGTAAGCACAAATGCTTTATTGTGCTATGTCCAAACCCATTATATCATAACAGTTTATATTATTCAAGTTTTATTCCGACTTCGTCGGAGTGATATTCTTTTGGAATACCTCGTCGCAGACGAGATATTTTCCAAAAGAATATCACTCGCTGAATGTAATTCGGCGAATAAAACTGCGAGACTTCCTTATGAGAAGTCTCGCAAGTGCCTCTTATTCTTTATTCTTCGTTTTCTTCGCCGTAATCGTAGATATGGTAAAGCGAAAGCGGAATGTAATGTGTCGGATTGGCGTTTTTGCCGCTCGATTCGTATAAAAGAATATTTAGCGAAACGTTAACTGCGTAAGCGTCCTTTTCCTCAATATAAACGTAATAAGGCGTGCCGTAGTTGAATTCCGCCTTTTTAAACCTTGCTATGTCATTAAGATACGGTAAAAGCCTTTCGGTTGCCGCGCTGCAGAATAAATTGCCTATATTCGCGGGTGCTTTTTCGGTATACGGACTTTTATAGGTATGAATATAGCTTATCGCACCGCATTCGTAAAGAGCAACCGTTATGCACTCGGTTTCTATTCCGTTTAAGCTGCGGTCAAAATAAACGTAAATTTCTTTGCAACCCGATTCCCCCTGCACATGCGCGTTAATAACGTAATCCTCGCGGTTAAAGCCGGTTTTGTATTTTTCCAAAAAATCGCAAGCCTTTTCTGTCGCTTGTTCTTCGGTAATCGGATTTTCGGTGCTTGCGTGATTGTGGAAGCGTTCACCCGATGCGCCGAAATCGAACGAAAGCAATTCCATATTTTCAAGATCAAAGCTCGCCAAGTAGTAATAAGCAACCCCGTGCATCTGGGTACGCCTTTCATAGATATATTCACCGATATGCGTTTTTTTCCAATCGAGCTTGCGGTAATAGGATTTGCTGTATTCAAACCGCAATACACCGCCGTCTACCTCCATAGCTACAAATTCGGGAATGCCCTGCTCGTACAGATTCGGCTTGTAGTTGTCGCCTGCTTCTTCTTCGTAATCGTTTCTTATCGGAATTTCAATCTCGTTCGGAATATCGTGCTCACTGTAAAATTCGATATCCTCGCGATATCCCTCTGCGTGCGCGATTAAAAATTCAAAGCGGCTGTCGTTCGCATCGCGCCCTATGGGCAAGCTAAACACAATTCTTTTTTCTTGGCTTTTGCGCCCCTGCTTGTCAAAGGTTTTGTAATAAGCCGTGTAGTCAAGCGAGTATTTTCCGATTTTGTCCTTTTTCAAAGCGCCGCGTTCTATTCGCGCTTCGGTAATTCTGTCGGTTATGCCGTGCCGGCTCAGCGCAGTATACAAAAGCGTTTCGTCATCGTATGCCGGTATTTCGAACCGATTATCGAAAAGCAGCATATAGAACCAATAAAGATATTCCCCGCACAAGCTGAAATATATCTCTCCGGCTTCAAATCCGTTAATATATCGCTTGTATTTAAAATTTTGGTAATAGCCGTTGTCACTTAGAGTGTATTCGGCAAGAGTAAATGCAGGAAAATCTATTTCGGGCAGATTGCTTTTCATAAAGCCTGCAATAATAGCCTCGGCTTCTGCTTGCGTAATCTTCTTTTTACCGTTTTCGGTAACGTTACTAAAGCTAAAGGAAATTATTTTTTCAAGCTCGGGGTCGTATAAAATCTCGGGGTTGCCCTTGTCGCCGTAATAGCGCTCGTAATGTTTGCCGTTGTATTCGATGTATTCGGTGCCCGAAAATTTGCAGTCGACCTCTCTGCCGTAGCAGTCGGTTATACTTCTGCTGTCGGAAGGGGCGTATAAATACGGCTCGTTTACTTCCAGCTCAAAGTCGTAAATATTCTCGTCCTGCGGCACTATAATATTGTAGTCCTGAATTTTCGGCGCGCTCAGCTTGAATCCGTCGCCCGTAGCGATATAAATATCAAAGCCTTCGATACGGCTCGCGTCGTTCAAGCTTGCCCTTGCCGCCGCACTGTAGTGCACAAAATACGACGCGTATGCGTGCAGGTAAATCAGCTCGGGAATACCGTCCTTTTCAAGATTATCATAGCGTATCCCGTTGCTTGCGCTCTTGTCGGCAACCGAAATAATATATTCGGTAAAGCCGCGGTAACCCTCCTCGCCTATGCCGAAAAGCTGCTTGCGGGTTTCCTCGTTCGCCATCGGGTATGCGGTAAAGCCGATAACCTCGAAAAATCGGTTAACGCGTACCGCTACGCTGTGTACCGTAACGCCGCGCTCGTATAACCGCCAAACGAATTCGTAATACCCGTCGCTCATAATATCGTTTATTTCGTCAAGCTCGTAATCGGCAAGCTTAATCTTCTTTTCGTATTTAACGTTAAGCGTTTCCTCGATATATTTTTCGGCAACAGAGCGCGCCTTTTCCAAATCGATGCTTTTGCGGTCTTTAACCGATTTTTGTTTTAATGCCAAATCGTCAATCTCGCATAGCTCTTTCGAGCTTTTGGTGTATTTAATATTGTATAACGATTGGTTTTCGCCCCTGCAAAGCGCCTTGTTTATCGGCTCGGAATGGTATTCGCAGAAAACACCCTCGTACCGCGAAATAACCTCGTGTACTTCTCCGTGGAGCGTTATTTCGGTCGGTTCCGAAAAACGCGTTCCGCTGTTGGCAATCAACGCCTCGGGCGCAACACAGCCAAGCCCGATATTAAAGGGCAGGGAAGAAACGTCGTCAAAGCCTTCCGAATATAAAATACTCGTGCGTGAAAGCATTTGCTCGAAAATCGGGTCGACTCTTTGCTCGCGCTTTTCTTCACAGCCCCAAAGATTTATACATAACGGGGCAATAATTAAAACGGCAAGAGCCAAAGTAATCGTTCTTTTGCTCAAAGCTTTTCTTTTCATAATATACCTCCGTGATTATCTTCACTTTAAGTATATCATAAATGTTACGAATTTCTACTATAAAATATTAGTAAAATGTTATTAAATTGTTAAGTTTGCACACAACGTTAAGCTTTATTTAAGTGCGTTTTTAAGTAAATTCAAAGCCTTTTGCTCCCTGCGCGAAACCGTTACCTGAGTCATTCCCAGCACTCTGCCGACCTCGGTCTGCGTTAGCGATTTAAAATACCGCAAAACTATAATCTCGCGCTCCTCCTTCGGAAGCCTCTCTATCGCCTGCTTCAGTGCGATTTTTTCGTTTATATCGGGGGTAAGGTCGTCGCCAAGCCTGTCCTCGATCGATAATTCCTCGTCGTCCTGCGCGTAAAGCGAAACCGTCGGCGAGCAGGCGGCAATGCATTCCACCGTTTCCTCCTCCGAAAAAGAGCACAGCGCCGCAAGCTCGGAAACAGTCGGCTCGGCAGAATTTGCGGCAATATACTTTTCGCGCGCCGCCATAATAATCGCCGCCTTGCGCTTTATCTCGCGTGAAATCTTAATTTCGCCGTCGTCGCGCAGAAACCGCTTTATTTCGCCGATAATAAGCGGCACCGCGTAGGTCGAAAATGCGTTACCGCGCGCAACGTCAAAATTGCGTATCGCCTTTATCATTCCGATATGCCCTATCTGGCAAAGGTCCTCGTAATCAACTCCGCGCCCGGTAAAGCGCAATGCAACCGACCGTACAAGTCCGGTGTTTTCGGCAACCAGCCTTGCAAGCGCCTCGCTGTCGCCCTCCTTTGCCTGCTCAAGCAAATTTGCGGTAGCCGCGTTCATTTTCTGTCAAGCCTCTTTTCAAGCGTAACAGTGGTTCCTTTTCCCAATCGCGAGTGTACCTTTATCCCGTCGGTAAAGGATTTCATAACCGTAAAACCCATTCCGCTGCGCTCGCCGTCGAGGTCGGTGGTAAATAACGGCTGCATCGCCGTTTCAATATCCTCTATCCCGCGCCCGCGGTCTTTAATGCGTATAACAAGCCTTCCGCTTTCAAAAAGCCTGCATTGTATGTAAATCGGGCAAAGGCTTTTGTCCTCAACCCCCGAATAGCCGTGAACAATGCTGTTCGTCACCGCCTCGCTCACCACCGTTTTCAAATCGGCAATCACCGCAACGCTCGGGTCTGCCTGCGCCGCAAAGCAGGCGACTGCAGCCCGCGCAAAGCTTTCGTTAACGCTTTTTGCCATAAATTCAATCTTCATTCCGTTAATAACTCTGTCTGCCATTTTTATTCTCCTTTTTCTATGCGAATAATTCTGTCCATTCCCGCAATTTCAAGTATTTTCATCGCCGCGCCCGATGGATTCTGCACTGTAAGCGTGCAGCCCACCGTGTTGCATTTGCGCAGCCGCCCCATAACCAAGCCAAGCCCCGAAGAATCGCAAAAGCTAACGCTCGAAAGGTCCAAATAAAAGCTTATCGGTCTGTCGTGCTCGATAATTTTGTCAAGCTTTTCGCGCGCAAGACGGGCGTTGTGGTGGTCGATTTCACCGTAAATATAGGCAACCGTCTTGCCCTCGTTCTTTTCGCTTCTTATCTCCATTTCAAAACTCCTTTTTTATTTAATTATATCTAACAGCTCTGTCGCATTCTGCCGTATCCTGCAAAAATCCAAAAAACAACCGTGGAGCGAATAAAAATAAACCACGGGTTTATAAATTTGTGAAAATTCATTGACATATCGGGCATTTTGTTGTAAAATATGCTTACTAATTTAAGTAATGAGGTGTATTATGCTAAAGAAATTGTTAAGTATTCTTCTTTGCGTGCTTTTTGCGGCTACCTCGCTTTTGCTTGCCGGCTGTAACGGCGATGAAGAAGAATCCAAGTACGAGGTTTCTTCGGACGTAAGCGAAGGCGGCTTCCTTAACGAAGTAAAGAATTGGAACGGCGAAACCGTTAATATTCTCACCTTTGCAAAGGATTCCTATACCTTCTCGGATTGCGAAATCGATGCGGAAGAAATCCTTGATGAGCCTGTTAACGATGCGTTCTATGAAAGAAACGCAATTATCGAAGAAAAATACGGTATCGAAATCGTCGGCTGCTTCCCCGAACCCGGCGAGGATTATATCGATATGCTCCGTCAGGACGTCGAAAGCGGTCTTAACGAATACGACGCTATCTGTGCCGCTATTACCTATACCGCTCCTCTCGCTATCGAGGGTCTTTTCTACGATATCAGCGAAATTCAGAATAAGTATATCCACTACGATCAAAAGTGGTGGGACCAGACCTTGATCCGCGATACCTCGATCAACGGCAACATCTACTTCCTCAGCGGCGACGCTATCGTTGAAGACGATGAAGCTACCTGGGCAATCTTCTTTAATAAAGACCTTGTTTCCAAATACGGTCTTGACGATCCCTATCAGATCGTGCGCGACGGCAAATGGACCTTCGACACAATGCACGAGCTTATCCAAAAGGTAGACCTTATGCACGGCAGCACCAAGTCCTACGATCCCGAAGTCGGCGACCAGTGGGGTATGGTAGTTCAGTCCTACGACTTCCTTTTGTTCATGCAGGGCGCAGGTCAAACTCTTGTCGATAACACCGGCGAAACTCCCAGATTCCGTATCGACGATGCCCGCAACATTCAGGTATTCACTCAGTTCACCAATATGGTTTACGATGAACAAAACGTTGGTATCGCAGACCGCCACGGCTATTGGGAGGATATGTATAAGAACGAAGGCCAGATCTTCGAAAACGGCAACGCGCTCTTTATGCCCAACGCTATTTCGATAGTTAACGGCGAAGGCTTGCGTAATGCAGAAATCCACTACGGCTTGCTTCCTATGCCAAAGGCAGACGAGCTTCAGGACGAATACACCACCTCTGTTAACGTATACCGCTATCCCATCTTCGCTATTCCCACCAGCAACGTCGAAAAGCTCGATGTAACCTGCTACGCTCTCGAGGCAATGGCTTACTACGGCGGCGAAATGGTTACCGAGGAATACTACGACAGAACCCTTACCTATAAGCGCTTCCAGGATGACGACTCGCGTGAAATGCTCGACCTCATCTTCCGTAACAGAACCTACGACTTGGGTACTATCTTCAACTTCCATAACGGCGGCGGCGATGGCTCGCTCTACTTCTATACCAAGCTTATCGGTAAGCTTTCTACCGATATCGTTTCCACCTACGAGGGTCTGAAGGATAACTACCAAGCAGGTCTTAACGAATTTATCGAACAGTGCTATTCCTAAAACATAAATGAAAAAACTTGGTGAGGGGCTTTCCCTTCACCAAGTTTTTTTGTGTGTAAGAACGGTATTTTTGTGCAGTCGGCGTAAAGCTTTATCCCAAAGCCTTTCCCAAAATATCCGCCCAATGCTCGCAATAAAGCGAATAATAAGAAATGCTTTTTTCCTTTCGCCTCCTGCGGAAATAGGGAAGCGATGCCCATATAAACGATGGGATTCCGATAACGATTAAATATAAAGGCCCCAAAATAAGCGATTGCAACGTGTGCCCGTATTCGTGCCGAACAAGCCTTTCGTTGCTTTTGTTGCTTACGAATACAAAAAGCCCCAGCGAAATTCCGCCCCCGCGCGCCCATTCGGTAAATACCGCGCCCTTGTATATAAAGTGCGGGCGTTTAAGGTTAAAAAGAAACAGTATTAACCCAAGCAAAGTTTGCAGCGCGCCCCAGCCAAGCTGTAAAAGCCAATATAAAACAATCATTTTTTCTCCTATTGACAAATCGTTTTTCGAGTAATAAAATGTAATTGATTCCTTCGGAGGTGTGTAAAATGCAAATTTTGTGGTGGATTTTGGGGGTAATCGCCTTTATTGCGGTTGCCGTTCTTGCCGTTGCGTTCGGCGTGTTTATCCACGTTTTCTGGTTTAAAAGCCGTAAGCCCTTGGGCGATGACGAATTCGAAATTCCCGTCGGCGATATATACGAGGTCTACCGCGAGGATATGATAAATTGGGTTAAAGCGGCGCGTACACTTCCGCACGAGGATTTCGAAATCAAATCCTACGACGGCTTAACTCTTCGCGGCAGATATTACGAATGCAAAAAGGGCGCACCGATGGAAATACTCGTTCACGGCTACGAGGGCAACTCCGAACGCGACCTTTCGGGCGGTATCGAGCGTTGCTTCAAGCTTGGCAGAAACGCACTCGTCGTCGACCAGCGTGCCGCAGGCAGAAGCGACGGGCATATTGCCACCTTCGGTATCCGCGAGCGTAAGGATTGCCGTAAATGGATAGATTTTTGTATAGAGCATTTCGGTAACGACGTTAAAATCGGCATAACCGGCGTTTCGATGGGCGCCGCAACCGTTATGATGACAGCCGGCGCTCCACTGCCGGATAACGTAAAATTCGTGCTTGCCGATTGCGGCTACTCCTCTGCAAAGGAAATAATTTGCAAGTTTATTTCCGAAATAGGCTTGCCGGTAAAGCTATCCTACCCGTTTGTAAAGCTCGGCGCAAGACTATACGGCAATTTCGATATCGAGGAATACAGTCCCCTTCAGGCAATGCAAAATTGCAGTATTCCGGTGCTTTTCGTCCACGGCGATACCGATGCGTTCGTACCGTATTCGATGAGCGTATCGCTCTATAATGCCTGCAAAAGCGAAAAAAAGGCGCTTATAACAATAAAAGGCGCGGGCCATGGGCTTGCGTACCCCGTCGCGCGCGACGAATATGTCGAAAGCCTGCGCCGCTACGATAAAGAATGGGGCTTGAACTGCGCCGAATAAGCCTGTATTAAATACAGAGAGAAACGTTTTTTGCGTTTCTCTCCTTTTTTATTATTCCGCAACGCGTGTGTAAACCGTAACCTCGCCGCCGGTTTCGGTAATAGTAAGCGTGTCACCCTTAATAATATACTCTGCGTCCTTGTATATGTCGGTCGAAATACCCAGTACCGAGGTGGTAACAGTAATTCTTCCGCCGTTTACCGTCCAAACAATATCCTGCTCGATGCCCAACGCCTTATAAGTGCCAACGTTGCCGTCGTTCAAAACAAGCTCTTTGGTAATAATGTCGTCGGTCGTCTTCCATTTTCCCTCTAACATAGCCGAGCAGGAAACAAGAGTAATCGAAGTAATAACAAGCACCAATACCAATGCAATAGCCTTTTTCATTTTAAAATACCTCTTTTCTTTTTAAATATCAAGTAAATATGCATATAACAGCTTCAACGTGTTTTCAATCCCCGAAATATGCGTTCTTTCCATACCGTGACTGCAATATACCGCCATACCGAACGCCGCGGCGCGAAGATTGTTGCCTGCGCGCATCGCCGCGTTTCCGTCGGTGCCGTAGCGGTAAAATACGTCTACCGCGTAATCACAGCCCATTCGCTCGGCATAGTTAATCAGCCTTGTCGTCAGCTCGTAATCATACGGCGCGGTTGCGTCCTTCGCGCAAATACTAACGCTTCTTTCGTTGCCGTCGTACCCGGGACCGATAAGACCAATGTCCAGCGCAATATATTCCGAAACCTCTTCGGGCACGTAGGTGCCGCCCAGCCCGATTTCCTCGCCGTAGGGGAATGCAAAAACCGTGTCGTATTTCGGAATAATGCCGTTTTCCTTAAAATACTTTATCATCGTAAGCGAGCAGGCAACCGCCGCCTTGTCGTCGATAAAGCGCGATTTAATATAACCGTTGTCGGTAAAAGCGCATCTCGGCTCTATCGAAATAAAATCGCCGTGGCGTATACCGAGCGCGCGCACCTCGTCCTTGCTCTTAATATCCTCGTCAAGAATCAAAACCATCGTGTTTTCGTTGCGCTCAAGCGTTCTCGCATCGTCGAAAACGTGTACCGAGTGCGATTGGCAGGCAATAAGACCGCTGTATTCGTGCCCGTCACGCGTGTGCACAACCGCCGTTTCGCCCTCAAGACTGCAATAATTAACCCCGCCAAGCTGGCGCACGCGTATCCTGCCGTCGCTTTCAATCGCACGGACCACAAGCCCAAGCGTGTCGGCGTGTGCACCGATTAGCACGGTTTTGCTGCTGTCGCTGCCGTTTAGCTTAATATAAGCGGTGCTCTTGTTGTCAAAATATACGCATTCGCCGAAATCACGCGCGTATTTTTCAATAATCGGGTTTAGCTTAATATAATAACCTACGGGGCTGGGTGTATCGATAATTTCTTTAAAACAGCTTTTAAAAAAATCAACGTCAAATTTAAAGCTCATAAAAACTTTTCTTCCTTAATCAACTCGTTAGCTTTATTTTACCACTAATTTCGTCTTCTTTCAATAATAATCTCTTGTTTTAATTAAAAAATTGTGCTACAATTAATCGAATTTTAATAAAAGAGATATAATTATGCTTATAATTCTAAAACAGCTTGCGGTTTTGTATATTTTTCTGCTTGTCGGCTTCGCGTTTGGTAAAAGCAAAAGCGACCAAGCCTCAAACAGCAAAATACTTTCATTTCTGCTTGTAAATCTGTTTCTGCCCGCGAAGGTTTTTAACACCTTCGCAAGAAATTTCACCACCTCGTATATAACCGAGCACAGCAAAACGGTTTTCTTTTCGCTTTCGCTTCTGCTGTTTCTTGTTTTCTTCTCTCTGTCAGTTTCAAAGCTTTTAACCAAGGATAAATACGAGCAAAAGGTATACCGCTATTCGCTAACGTTATCCAATTACGCATATATGGGCTACGCGCTCTGCGAAAGCGTTTTCGGCGAATCGGGGCTTACCGATCTAATTCTTTTTTGTATCCCGTTTGCAATATATACCTATACCTTCGGCTATGCAATGCTTACCGACCAAGGCAGATCGTTAAAAAAGCTGGTAAATCCGCTTAATCTCGCAATCCTGCTCGGTATAATCTTCGGCCTTTTCGAAATCCCGCTTCCCGAATTTTTAAATACCGCACTTTCCTCCTCCTCTGCCTGCGTCGCACCTATAAGTATGCTGTTAACAGGTATAACGCTTTCCTCCTTCAGCTTGCGCTCGATGTTCGCAAACGGCAAAGCGTATATCCTCGTCGCAATCAGGCTTTTGCTTATCCCTCTGCTCGTTTTTGCCTTCTTCCGCCTGCTTGGGCTCGATAATATACTTGTTCCTGCGGTAATGATGGCTTCTATGCCTTGCGGCTTAAACACAATCGTGTTTCCAAAGCTGTTCAATAAAGATTGCTCGCTCGGCGCAAGGCTGGCAATGCTTTCGCATCTCTTTTCGGTCATAACAATTCCTTTCTGGCTTTCACTTCTTAAATAGGCGGTAATAATATGAACAAAGTACCCGAATCTTTAAAAATACTGTTTATCGGCAACAGCTTTTCGGTCGATACGGCACAGCACCTGCCCGAAATAGCCCGCTCCTACGGCGTTAAAAATATACATATCGGCGTGCTGTATATCGGCGGCTGCTCTACAAGACTGCACTACAAAAACATAAAAGAGCAGGCAAAAAAATACGATTACTACGAAAGCTTTTGCCAAAACGGCGAATGGAGCTGCACTCCGGAAACAAGCAGCAACGAAGCTGTTTTAAGCGACGATTGGGACTATATCGCGCTGCAGCACGGCACTATCGACGGAAGCAAAAATACCGATATTCAGTATTACGATAAGCTTGCACCCTTGGTTGCCGAGGTGCGCGCCATCGCGCCCGAAAAAGCCAAAATAGTCTTTAATATGCATTGGGTAGGCGAGCCTTGGCACACCCACCCCGAAATCCTTTCATTCGGCGGCGATACGAACAAAATGTACGAAATCATAACGAATATCGCTCAAACCCATATCGCAAAAATCCCTCTGCTCGATATAATCACACCTGTCGGTACGGCTATCCAAAACGCGCGCACCTCCAAAATTAAAACACTCAACCGCGATGGCTACCACCTCTCGCTCGGTGCGGGTCGCTTTATCGCCGCACTCGCATTCTTCGTATCGCTTACCGCGTTAAGCCCAAAAAACGTTTTATGGTTTGCCGAGGATATGGACGAATACGAAAAGAAAATTGCTATCGAATCGGTCGAAAACGCGCTTCAAACACCCTATGCCGTTACAAAAACAAAGGTAAACTAAAAAATGCAACGCACAAAATACGCCTGCTATTCCACAAATATAACCATGGCGGTAATCGCCAACATATCGCCTCTGCTTTTCCTAACCTTCCGCACCCTTTACAACGTCAGCTATTCACAGCTCGGTCTGCTTGTGCTCGTTTACTTCTCGGTACAGCTTCTTATCGACCTCGTTTTTTCCTTCTTCTCGCATAAATTCAATATCGAAAAAACGGTTGTCGCAACCCCCGTCTTTGCCGCTGTCGGCTTGCTGGTATATGCGCTTGCACCTTTTATCACTCCAAACAACGTCTATATAGGCTTTCTTCTCGGCACGCTTATCTTTTCCGCATCGGGCGGTCTTGCCGAGGTGTTAATATCTCCCGTTATCGCCGCGATTCCGGCAAAGGATCCCGATAGGGAAATGTCAAAGCTGCATTCAATCTACGCTTGGGGCAGCGTTTTCGTCGTAATTGTCGCAACGCTGTATATTCTCTGCTTCGGTGCGGAAAATTGGCAATATCTCGCTCTGCTTCTCACAATCGTTCCAATAACCGCGTTTCTGCTCTTCCTCGGCGCAAAAATTCCAAAAATGGAAACACCCGAGCGCGTCACCGGGGCGCTAAAGCAGCTTAAAAACAAAAACCTTTGGCTCTGCGTTGCCGCAATATTTCTCGGCGGCGCGGCGGAATGCACAATGTCGCAGTGGGCTTCGGGCTATATCGAGCGCGCGCTCGGTATCGATAAGCTTTGGGGTGATATCTTCGGCGTGGCGGCATTCGGCTTAACCCTTGCGCTCGGCAGAACTCTGTATGCCAAATACGGCAGAAATATTACAAAAATTCTTCTCCTCGGCGTAATCGGTGCGTTCATTTGCTATATCGTCGCCGCGTTCAGCGAAAACGGTATAATCGGGCTTGCCGCCTGCGCGTTAACCGGATTTTGCGTTTCTATGCTTTGGCCCGGCTGTCTTGTCGTCGCGCAGGAGTATTTCAAAAAAGGCGGAGTCTTTATCTTTGCAATGATGGCGGCAGGCGGCGATTTCGGCGCGTCTGTCGGACCCCAGCTCGTCGGCATTATTACCGACACCGTCACAGCCTCGCAATCCTTCCTCTCGCTCGCTTCAAAGCTCGCAATCTCTTCTGAACAGCTCGGTATGAAAACAGGAATGCTCTTCGGCTCGCTCTTCCCGCTCGCCGCCGTATTCGTTTATTGGTATATACGAAAGGATATTAAGAGGAAAAGCGATTGCGAGAAAGAGGATTTTTGAAAAAATCCCCTCTCTCGCGCTCTCTTCCCAAAAACTTTCAAAAGCAAAAGCCTGCATTGCGCAGGCTTTTAATTATTTTTCTATTTTTCTAGGCTCCCTTGTGTAAAGGGAGCTGTCACCGAGTTCACGAGGTGACTGAGGGATTGTCAAACGACATTTAAATAGCGATTATAACTTTTTGTTACAGCATAAAAAGTCAAGCATAAATTTGTCAAGATTATCTTCTTTGGTAACCTCAAACGGCGTGTGCTTGATTATCGAAATAAGCATACGTATAAGCCAAATTACTACTAGAGGGAATAGAAGAACGTAAAGCAGAGCCATTTCGATTTTATCCCATACGGTTGTTCTGTGCTCTTGGCTGTTTCCGTTTTCATCGGGATCAAACGCGATCTTACCGCGAATGGTTAAACCGCCGTAGCTATTTTCTTCTATGTTGGCAATATACCAATATCCGCCGCTGTGTCCTATTCTCTCTATACCCAAAAAGAACAAATTATCATTCTTTATCTCAATTAGATATTCGCGGTCATTCCAGTAGAGCGTAGTTCCGTTTCGCTCGTTCAGCTTGGCAAATAAGTGTTCTTTAGAATAGGGATAAATATAAACAAATTCTTTGTCATCCATAATTTACTTATCCAACTCCGCAAGCTCATCTACAGGCGAATACATAATACCAAAATGGAATTCGGTGCCCTTTTCGCATTCTGCCGCAATCCGCTGCTGAAGCGAAGAGCCCTTGCGTATAAACATAATGTCGCCGTCGAAGGTAGCTATAACCGGCAAAAGATGCAGCTTGTCGTTCACCTTCAAAATATTGCTGTCGGGCTTCATAACCTTGGGAAGCTGTGGCGATAGTATCCAAGAATAGCAGGCAAACGCCTTGGTTTTGTGGTTGGGATAGTATTCGCCAAAGAATTCAAGCGCCTGCGCAAACGCCTCCTTGAACCTTTCGGGCGTGTATTCCACCTTCGAGGGAATGTGAATATCTATCGTGTGGTCGCCGCCGCGCAAAAAGTCGTGCCATTCGCTCTTTTTAAATTCGGTCTGCTCGAGGCTTACAATACCCTTTTGCGAAATGATATTGCCGATATATTTCGTGTCGTCCTCGTAAAACTTGGTTTTGCCGATAGCCTTTTCCTCGCAGTCGACAAGCTCGCCCTCGCGTCCGACAAAAAATTCACCGCCCGCAAGCGAAATAAACTCGCTCCCGTTGGTAATAACAGGGAAGTCACCCGTAAATTCGCTCGGTACGAATTTCAAAATACCGAACATAAACATACAGCCGCCCGCACCGAGCATATTCCAATGCCATTCGTTAATACCCCAATATCCGTGCTCGTTAAAGCAAGCCTGCGTGTATCCGCAAAACGAATTAAGGTTTTCGGCGTTAAGCTCCTTCGGGGGCTTTTTGTTTGTCAGCGTGTTTGCCATCATCGCAGCAACCAAAACCCAGCCCACCTGCTCCTTGTGCAAGCCTTCAACACTAAAATGGTCGTCCTGATATATGTAATTCACCCAAGGGTCGCGCTTGTATATAAGAATATCGGCAAGGAACGATGCAAGCATATGCGCTTCGTCGTCGGCATTTATTATTTCTGCACAGCGAATAAGCTCGCGCTTTGCCTCCTCGGGTAAATTCGTTTCGTCGGCAACGTATTCCGCCGCTTCGGCAGATAAAACCGCTCTGCTTCTGTCGTAGTTGGCAATAAAATCTGCAAAATAGCCTTCTGCATATGCAGGCATAGGGAAGTTGTATTTTCCGCAAAGCTCTGTGTAAGTCATATCATTCTCCTATAATATATCTGTTTATGTTTCCGGTAATGCCTTGGCCGCTTACGTATTGTGTAAGCCCTTCGGTAATTTCGCTAATATTGGGGTAGTGTAAATGCCCCGCAAGTACTGCGATAAAATTTTCCGAATTAGTCTTTATTAAATCGATAAATTCAAAATTTTCCTGCGGACAGCCCTCGTAATTAAGCTGGAAATAAACCCCGCTCTTGCTCAACCGCTCGTAATTTCCGTCTGTCATAATCGGAATATGCATTGCAAGCAATATCGGTTTTTCGCCCTCCAAAAGCTTTGTAAATCTTTCTATAAGCTCGCGGCTTATCTTTCTCTGCGAATCGTCTATTCCAATTATAACCATATCCTCAAGCTCGCAAACCTGCATATCGCGCTTCATACCCGATAAAGCGTGCCCCTCGGGGAAAAGACTCGCGCTTTCGTGGTTGCCGCATACCGCAATATAGGGTAACTCAAAGCCCTTCAAAGCCTTGTCACTCGCGCGGACGTTTGCGTCCGATATATAATCAAGCGTGTCCCCCGCAATTATCAGCGCGTCACCGTCGGCAGAAGCGTTCAAAAGGTTTTCCAAATGTACAATCGGTGCTTGGCGCTGTAAATCGCCGTAGCCCTCGCCGCTAACGTCGCAAAATCCCTTGCGCACGTCCTCCCAGGCAGCCGTCGCCTTTTTTGCCTTTTCGATTTCGGCATCGCTGCATAGCCCGTCGAATTCGGTCAAATGCGAATCCGAAAAATGATATATAACCTTCCTTTTAACATTTTTAAAGGGAATATAATATTCGTGAAGCTGTATCTTTTCCATACGCGCCCTCCTTACAAAAAGAATTATAACACAGCAAGCGCGATATCGCAAGTTTTAAATTGACAAATAAGCTGTTTTGTGGCAAAATGTATATAGGAACAAATAAGGAGAAAAAACGATGATTCTTTATATAATCCGCCACGCAGACCCCGATTACCCAAATAATACAATCACCGATTTCGGCTGGCAGGAGGCACACGCGCTTGCCGATTGGCTAAAGGATAAAAAGATAGATAAAATCTATACCTCCCCCCTCGGCAGAGCAATCGATACCGCAAAGCCTACGCTTGAAATCAAGGGTATGACCTCCGAAATACTCCCTTGGACCGAGGAAAGTATGGATTATATGGAATCACATCGGCTAAATCCCGATTCGCTTTGCTCCTATAGCTTCTCGGTGCAAAAGGGCGCCCATAGCTTTGTCGATTTTATGCCCAACGACCGTGCCAAAGCTATCGAAAATATGATTTCCCACTCGGATGAATTTCTCGCCTCGCTCGGCTATGAGCGTAACGGCTATTTCTATAATATCAATTCGCATAACGACGATTGTATCGCCGTATTCTGCCACGGCGGCTTCGGCTGTGCTTGGATATCGCATCTTCTCGGTATCGCTCCGGGTGTCGTTTATCCCGCAATCTCGCTCAATACCACAAGCGTAACAACCTTCGAATTCCGCAATTCCGAAAAAGGCTTCACACGCCCCGTAATGCGCCGTATGGGCGAAATTACCCACATCTACAACGCCGGCTTGCGCGTT
>JAFTTN010000047.1 GCA_017466805.1 Clostridia bacterium | reverse complement strand
GGGAGGCTTCAATGTTAATTTATCTCTTATCTATTATCTATTATCTATTATCTATTATCCACGGCGCTTGTTGGATTTTCGTTGGAAAAAGACGGGATGAAAATATCTTTTCGCGGTGGTAAAATTAACACGTCGAGTGAAGGGGGCGCGCCCGAACGGCGACAAATTTTGCAAAAGCATTTTTGCAAGGTCTGCCGCACCACCGACAAGAATATTTAAAAGGAGGGATTCGGAAATAAACGACCGCAGAAGAAGAAAAAACGGTATGCCGAAAAGCGAAAAACGGTTAAAGGAGCTAATCGACAGCTATTTCGAAGTATACCTTGAGCATAGCGGCGAGATTGCCGATATCGAATCGCTTGCCGACTATCTCGGCACCACGCGTGACGGATTTTTATCGCTTATAAACGATGAAAAATACGGTTATCTGCTTAAAAGCGCACGGAACAGAATTGCAAAAATAAAAAAGCAGTTGGCGTTTTGCGGCAAGATACCCGCGGCGGTGCTTTCGTTCGATTTAAAAAACAACCACGGCTACCGCGACAAGCCCGACGAAAGCGAGCTTCAAGCCAACGAGCCGATTATTTTCAACGGCAAGGCGGCGGATTGGGCGCAATGAAGGAAATAGTTATAGAGCCGAACGAAAAACAGCAAGCTTTTTTCGAATCGAAGGCGAAATACACTGCCTATGGCGGTGCGCGCGGCGGCGGAAAAAGCTGGGCGATGCGTATGAAGCTGATTTTGCTTGCGCTTAATTACGACGGAATACAAATACTTTTGCTTCGGCGCACGCTTGCCGAGCTGCGCGAAAACCATTTACTTCCGATGACCAAGCTTTTAAAGGGGATAGCGGCTTATATCTCGGGCGAGAAGGAGTTTCGGTTCCCGAACGGCTCGAGAATTAAGCTCGGCTATTGCGAAAGCGTTAACGACGTGCTTCAGTTTCAGGGGCAGGCTTACGAGGTTATCGGCTTGGAGGAGGCAACGCATTTTACCGAGTTCCAATTCCAAGCGTTAACCGAAAGCAACCGTTTAAGCGGTAATATGACAAAAAAATTCTCGCCGAGAATGTATTTCACCTGCAATCCCGGCGGTGTCGGGCACGGCTGGGTAAAAAGGTTATTTATAGATAAAAGCTTCCGCGGGAGCGAGAAAGCCGAAAATTACCTTTTTATAAAAAGCCTTGTGTTCGACAACAAGTATATTACCGAAAACAACCCCGAATATATCGAAACGCTTTTGAACCTGCCCGAAACGCGAAGAAGGGCGATGCTGTACGGCGATTGGGATGCCTTCGAGGGTGCTTTCTTCCCCGAATTCGACCGAGAAAGGCATATTGTTCGCGGCGACACACCGTTGCCCGAAAACGCGGTTTTGTTCCGCGCGCTCGATTACGGCTTGGATATGACGGCTTGCCTTTGGTGTGCCTGTGCGCGCAACGGCGATATTTATATCTACCGCGAGCTTACCGAGAAAAACCTTTTGCTTTCCGAGGCGGCGAAAAAAATACTGCAAGCGACCGAAAAGGGCGAGCAGATACGCTATACCGTCGCCTCGCCGGATTTATGGAACAGACGGCAGGAAAGCGGCAAGAGCGGGTTTGATATTATGACGCAGAGCGGACTTTTTAGGCTGGTTAAGGCAGACAACGCACGCATAGCGGGCTGGCGAATCGTGCGCGAATATTTAAAATCGGGTAAGCTTTACAACGGCGAGCCGAGGCTGTTTATATACGAATCCTGCGTTGACCTTATACGCTCGCTTCCGCAGCTGCGTTTCGACGAGCACGTGCGCGAGGACGCATCCTCTTCCCCGCACGAAATTACCCACACTCCCGAGGCGTTGCGCTATGCTTTGATGTCGCGGCGGCCGAAGAGCCCGCCGATAAAAAAGAACGGCTATACCTCGAGCGTTTACTGCTTCGACGAGCCGACACCCGAAAAGGCGGGATTTGAGGATATTATCGATTATTGAAAGGTAAAAAATGAAGAAAAGGAAAAACAGCCACTTCACAGAGGAGTGGGAGCTTTACGAAAAGGGCAAGGAGTACAATTACTCGCTTAACCTTTACGAAGACGTGAACACCTACGAGCGATTTTACCGCGGCGAGCAGTGGGACAATATTCAGTCGAACGGTCTGCCCACTCCGGTGTTCAATATTTTCAAGCGTATTATCGGCTATTTCACAAGCAGTATTATGCAAACCGATATAAAGCTTAAATACAGCTTCGAATCGCCCTATGGAAGCACAAGCGAGCAGCAAGGCGCTTCGAAAAAGCTTAACGCCATTGCCGATATGCGCTGGGAGCGCTGTAAAATGCGCGACCTGCTTTCGAACGCGCTTACCGATGCCGCAATAAGCGGCGACGCGGTTTGCTATACCTATTGGGATAGCGATATTAAAACCGGTCAGGCGTTTAAGGGCGATTTCAAAACCGTGCTTATCGACAACACGAATATATTTTTCGGCGACCCGAACTCGCACGACGTTCAGAAGCAGCCGTATATTCTTATCGCCCAGCGCGAAACGGTGGAATCGCTTAAAAGGCAGGCGAAGGAAAACGGCAGGCCGAGCGACGAAATCGAAAAAATCGCACCCGACGGCGAAACGGGCGAGCAAACGGGCGATATGGCGAAAAACGAGCTCGAAAGCACAAAATGCATTTCGCTTATTAAGCTTTGGAAGGACGAAAGCGGCAGAGTGCTTTACCGCAAATCTGTTAAAAACGCGGTTATTAAAGAGGAGTGCGACACGCTTCTTTCGCTCTACCCTATCGCTTATTTCAACTGGAGCAGGGTAAAAAACAGCTGGCACGGCACGCCTGTCGGCAAAGGTCTTATCGACAACCAGCGCTTTATAAACAAGGGCTACGCGATGGTGATGAAGCATATGATGGACACAGCCTTTTCGAAGGTGGTGTACGATTCGACTCTGCTCGATTCCTGGTCGGACCGTGTAGGCGAGGCGATTGCCGTTAACGGCCCCGTGGAAAGCGTTGCAAAGGTTATTCCCGCAGGGAATATGCAATCGGGTATGCTTGAATTTCTTTCGATGGCGATAGCCGACACGAAGGAATTTATGGGCGCGACCGACGCCGCTTTGGGCAACGTTGCCCCCAACAACACCAGCGCGATTCTTGCATTGCAAAGCGCAAGCGCGGTGCCTTTGGAAAACGTAAAGCGCAATCTTTACCAATTTATCGAGGATATAGGTCTTATCTGGCTTGATTTTATGTTTTCCTACTACGACGACAGAAGAATCGTTGCAACAGAAAACGGCAGGCAGGAGGACTTTGGGCTTTCGAAATACAAAAATTCGCTGTTCGGGTGCCGTGTCGACGTCGGCGCGACGAGCTATTGGAGCGAGATAAGCGCATTAAACACGCTCGATTCGCTTTTGAAGCTCGGCAAAATAAGCACGGTGCAATATTTACAGCGAATTCCCGAAGGGCTTATACCCGACAAGCAAAGACTTATAGAAGAATTACGCGCAGAGGGCGCGATGAAAGGAGCTGAAAGCATTGAAAAGAATTAACAACGAAGCGATTCTCGACCTTATTTACGACCTTGCCGACCAGAACGGCTTGCGTATAGACGATTTTATCGAAAAGGTCGAGGAGGAATTCGGCGAGCAGCCGATCGACACCGAGGGACTGCCCGAAAACATTATCGCCGAGCTCGAGGCGGCAAAGAGCTACCGCGCAAAAGAGCGCAAAAGCGAGCGTATGAAGAAGAGCGACGAGGCTATGGCGGAGGATATTAAGCGATTCCGAGAGCTTTTCCCCGATATTTCCGCAGAGGCTATTCCCGAAAGCGTTTGGGAGGAGGTCGAAAACGGAGTTGGGCTTGCACACGCATACGCGCTTTACGCGCTTACCGAGGACAGCGTAAACCGTATTGCCGAAGGCGTTAACCGCAGAAACGACGGCATTGGCGCAAAGGCGGAATCCTTCGGCGCAACCGAGCCCTCCTTTACCAAGGAGCAGGTCGAAAAAATGTCCGGCAAGGACGTTAAAAGCAACTACAAAAGCATTCTGAAGGCTATGAAAAGCTGGAGGTATTGACGCTTCGCTTTCGATTAAAACGACAAGCGTTTTAATCGGTTTTATGAGTTCCGTTCGCTCGCGCAGGCTTTGTGCGCGTCACTTAACACCCCCAAAAATCTTCGATTTTCGGGGCACCCCCGTTTCGTTCCTTGTCCAAAGCCTCGGAACTCTAAGGTATAAAAATCCACGCACCTGTCGCGGATTTTTATGGAATTTTTATTATATTAAAAGTTTTTGAAGTTCGGAAGAAACTTTTTTCAAAAAGTTTCTTGCAAAAACAAAAAAACTTCTTCCAAAAACAAACAACCAAAACAAGAAAGGAAAAGTATGGCAAACTACAATTCTATCGAAAAAATCATCGCTGCGGAGGTGCTTCGCACCAACGAGGACAACCTGCTTGCAAACACGATTTGCAACACCGATTTTGCAGGCGATATAAAAAGCCGCGGCGACAGCGTAACCTTTATCGGTCTTAACGACCCGACCGTTTACGATTACACCGGCAGCATTACCTACGAGGATATCGACGATTCGGCTTTACAGCTTCTTATCGATCAGGACAAGGCGTTCTCCTTTAAGGTAAAGGACATCGACGCTTTGCGTTCCTCGATCGGACTCGAGGACAGCCAGACCAAGCGTGCAAGCTATATGCTTAAAAACGAGGTCGACGGCTATGTTTTCGCGCTTTACGGCGAGGCGGGCAACACGCTTTCCGCGGTTACCGCAACCCCCGAAAACGTGCTTCAAACCGTTGCCGAAATGAAGCAGAAGTTAGAGGAAGCAAACGTTCCCGACGGCAGAACCTGGATAGTCGTTCCCCCGTTTATCAAAACCAAGCTTATGCTTGCGGGTGTTAAGTTCCAAATAAACAACGGCGTTAACGGCACCGGCGCGGTTGCCTTTACCGACGAGCTCGGCTGCGACATTTTCGTTTCGAACCAGCTTGCAAAGAGCGGCAACAACACTATGATGCTTGCTGGCTCCTATTCGGCTATCGCGTATGCCGAGCAGGTGTTGGAAACCCAGGTGCTCGACCGCTTGGAAAACTCGTTCGACAAGGCTGTTCGCGGCAGATTGGTGTTCGGTGCAAAGGTTATTAAGCCGAAGGAGCTTGTCTGCTGCCCTGTCAGCGACGGCGGCAACACCATTTAACCGCTTTGCGAGGTATAGAGAATGGCAAATATTACCACCTATAAGACACACGGTCTTTATACTTCCAACAAGGCGATGATGCAGATGCTTTCCTCGTCCACGAAGAGCGTTGATATTACTATCGACCTAAGCGATTGCAAAGATACCGTAACCCTGCTGTTTTTTCTTCCGCTCTCTGCGAGCGGCACGCACAAGCTTGGCTTTAAGGCGGCGAACGGCGGAAAGGATATTACCGTTCCGCTATACGCGGGCTATACCAACGTTATTCCTGTTTCGACCAACGAAATAAAGAAATCCGACGGCACGGCAAGCCTTACCTTTACCACCACCGGCACAAGCGTTACAGCGTGCAACGCAACTATGTGCGTTATCTCGCACACGGCTGTAATCAACCACTAAAACTGTTTGCGGGGCGGGGATATTCCCTGCCCCGAAAAGAAAGCAAAGGAGGTTATATATGACAGCAAGAGAGCTTACAAAAGCCGCTTATGCGGTTATAGGGCTGATTAACGAAAACGGCGAGCCTTCGGGCGATACCGACGATTTAAGCGCACGCGCGCTGAATTTGATAAATATTCTGCTTGCCGAAAACGCCGAGCTTGACTGCCGTATACGCCGAACCGAGCACACGGTTAAAAGCATTGGCACGCTCGAGGACGAGCTCGATTTATGCGAAATCGTATCAAGCGGCGTTATGCCCTATGGGCTTGCTTTTATGCTAACGCTCGGCGAGGACGATTCGCTTGCCGAAGCCCTGCGCGCACGCTATGCCGAAGCAAGAAAAAACGCTTTGAAATTCGGCAAGGCAAAGGCAGAGCCGATAACGGAGGTATACCGATGAGCGTATTAAGCGTTAAAGGCTTTGCGGGGCTCGATAGGCGCAAGGGGATAAGCGAAAGCGTTGCAACGGCTTACGATATGCGCAATATGCGTATAACCCACGGCGGCTCTGTCGAAAAGCGTGCGGTTACGAAAATGCATTGCGCGCTCCCTGCAAATATACAGGGTATATGGTGCGGAAGCATAAACGGCAGCGAAGCCCTGCTTGCCGCGGCGGGCGGTATTTTATATTCGGTCGATACGGCAAGCGGCAACGCAACAAACGTCGGCACGGTTGGGCTTGGCGAATGTCTTTTCTTCGAGTTCGATTCGTACGTATACTGCAAAACGCAAGGCTTTTACGGCAAATTCGACGGCAGCAGGCTTTACGCTGTCGACGGATATATTCCCTGTGTGGCGATAAGCTGCAGCCCCAACGGCGAGGGAACGCTTTACGAGGAAATAAACCTTTTGACCGACAAGCGCCGACAGCTTTTTTCGAGCGACGGAAATAGCCTTAGCTACAAGCTTGCCGAAGACGGTATTTCCGCCGTGATTTCGTTAAAGGTCGACGGAGTCGCTTACACCGAGGGCTTTACGGCAGACACCGCAAAGGGCGAGGTAAGGCTTAACACCGCAATCCCCGCAGGGCTTAACAATTTCGAAATAGTATATTCCAAATCGAACGAAAGAAGCCGTATTTTGAACTGCAGGCGCGCAATGCTTTTCGGCGGTAATTCCGACGGCCGAATTTTCCTTTACGGCAACCCCGATTACCCGAATTACCGCTTTTATTCACAGCTTGCAGACGGCATTCCGAGCGCCGAATACTTCCCCGTGAACGCGTTTACGGTTATCGGCAGCAGCAAAATAAACTGTATGGTACAGCAATACGACAAAATGCTGATTTTTACCAAAAACGAGGCGTTTTATTCCTATTGCGAGCTTGTATCCGATGCTTTGGGCAACCTCGTTTCCTCCTTCCCGGTGTTCAGCCTTAACGGAAGCAAGGGCTGCCTTATTGAAACCGACGGCTGTGTTATCGACAACCGCCCGATAACGCTGTGTGACGACGGCTTGAATATATGGGAATCGACGAGCGTTGTTAACGAAAAGAACGCAAGCTGTATTTCGGGCCCTATTGCAGACCTTATAAACAACGCAGCCAAGGGCGAGCAGATAAGCATTTGCGACCTTCAAAGCACGCGTGAGCTGTTTTTTATCGCCGACGGTACGGCGTATATTTACAATTACGGCATAGGCGCCTGGTATATTTACGACAGCTTTGGCGGTAAATACCACAAAACCTTTGGCGAAAAGCTTTATTTTGCAAACGGAAGCGGTATTTATCTTTATACCGAGCAGAGCGAGCGCAACGGCAACGGCTATTACAAAAGCAATTTTATAACCAACGGCGAAGCTTTTGGCGGAAGCAACGCGGTTCTGCTCGAGGCAGACGTATATATATGCGGAAAAACCGCACTGACCTTTACCGCCCAAAAAAGCAACGGCGAAAGCAGAACAAGGGTTTTCGATTTCCCCGAAGGCACCGACAGATATATGCGGCTTTCGTTCAGATTGGCGCAAAGGCGTGCGTTGCCGTTTAATATTACCCTGTACACAGAGGGCGGTATTTGTGTTTTACATTCTATAACAATTAAAACGAGAAAAAAAGAAAGGAGCAAGAGATTTGGCTTACTCTGACAGCATTAAAAGGCTAAAGGAAATGCTCGACGGCTATTCCGCCGAATCGGGCAGGCTTACCGAGCTATACAAGACCGCACTGCAAAACGCCGAAAAGACGCGTGCCGACGCGCAAAAGGCGGTCGACGAGCAATACTACCGCGACCGCAACGAAGCTTATTCGGATATTGCGCGCAGCGAAAGAAATACGTTGAACGCTTTATCTGCGCGCGGGCTTGGTTTTTCGGGCGAAACGGCGCAGGCAAGGCTTAATTCGAACGTTTTGCTTTCCGAAAGGCTTGGCGATATAGCACGCGGCAGGCTCGGAAAGGAAATCGAGCTCGATAACGAGCTTGCAAAGCAAAAAAGCGAGCTTGCGCTCGATGCGGCGGAAAGGCAGAGCGCGCTCGACAAAAGCTATGCCGACATTGCCGCGGATATAGCAAAAACCGAGCTCGATGCCGAGCAGGAAAAGGCAAGGCTTAAAGCCGAAAAGGAAATGCAGCAAGCCGAGCTTAACGCTAAATACGGCGGCTCGGGTGGCGGCAACGTAAGCGGCGGCAATATAAACGTCGGCGTAAACGGCGGCGGAAACGGCGGCGGAAACGGTGAGCTCGATGATATTATCGGCTTTAACCCCGAGGCAACGCCGAAGGAGCTTGCAAAGCTTTTGGTCACCTCGGCGACCGACGACGGATATATCCGCGGGAGCTACGATGAATATTTAATCAACCGCTATATGCTCGAGCTTTACGACAACTATACCCTGCCCGACGGCTATATGGATGAGCTGATATTTATGCTTAAAGCATACGGCTATCCCGCAAAAAGCCGCGAGGATATGCGAAAGCAGGTTATAACCCGCGATGCAAAGGCATATTATGAGGACAGATACAAATCGGCGTTCGATTCGGCTGTGCTTTCGGGCAACCACGAGCTTTCGGCAACGCTTACCGCAGGCAAGACCGCAAGAAGCGAGGTGCTTGAATATATCTATTCCCGTGCGGAAAGCGAGCAGGAGTTTTTGGATATCGCTACCGGCGCAGGCGTGCCCAAGGCAGACGCGACCGAGTTTTACAAAACCAAAAGTCAAAGCGATACAAAGCCCGAAGAAAGCGAAAAAACGCAATTCGGCGGCGGCAACAAGCATATTTACAGCAGCTTGAAATAGGAGGCAATTATGGATATAACAAGCTATATCGAGCCAAAGCTTTTAATACTTATTCCCGTGCTTTATATGCTTGGGCTGATGATTAAAAAAAGCGAGATAAACGACAAATACATTCCGCTTATTCTCGGCGTGATGGGGATTATTCTTGCAACCGTGTATTCGCTTATCGGAAACGAGCTTAAAGGGGCGGAAAAGCTGCTTTCGGTAATCTTTGCAGGGGTTACCCAAGGACTTTTGTGTGCCTCGGCAAGCGTTTACGCAAACAATATTTTTAAGCAAATGAAAAGGAATGGCGATGAAGCGTCTGATAAGGGCGGCGGCGAGGATAATATCTGATTTCGCCGTAATTTTGGGAGTATTCTACGAGCAATGAGCGCAATAGAGCTTATATGCGAGCTTTTGCCGGTAATACTCGCGTCGGCAGGTCTTTCGGGCGGGGTGTTTACAGGGCTTTTGCGGCTTGCCTTGAACAAGGCAAAGCGCGATGCCGACAAAAAGCGCGAGGAGCGTTTGAAATTGGAGCTATTGCGGCTCGAGGGCGAGGAGCGGCAATCGAAGCTGTTCTTTGCCCTGCTCCGCCACCTTCGCACAGGCGACGGCGAACAAGAGCTTGCCGAAGCCGAGCACGCCTATACCCAATATATCGAAAAAAGCTTAAAGCTTAAAAACGAAATAATAAGCGAATATACGTCAAGATAAAAAACAGAGATGCTTCTTTTGCGAAGCATCTCTTATTTATATTACCTTTTCTTTTTTATTATAATAAGTATAACCGCTGCGGCTGCCAAAACAATTGCCGAAACGATTGCAACGGTTTTGCCGATAGGCTGTGAGCTTTCGGCGGTGCTTTCGCTGTCGTCGTCAGCGCTTTCACCGTCGCCGCGGGTGCTTTGCTCGACGGCAACAAGGCTTGCATATTTGCTTTCTATCGTTCCGTCCTTTATCAGCTCGATATATTCCTTTAGTGTGAATGCAGTTGTCAGCACTGCGACGTTCGGCTCGCCCCTGCTTACCGCTTCGTTGCGTTCTTCAACATACGCACTGCGTTCGTTCGCAAGTCCCTCGTAAACGGAATATTCAAGAATACAAGGCGCAGAATCGTTGTAATCGCGATACACCGCTACTATCGGCTCGCCGTCCTTACGAATATAAAACACCTGAATGCCTTCGTAATCCGCAACTATGTTCGAAGGGCCGCCGCTTATAAAAACCGCCTCGATGTCGCCGATGTTTTCATAGCTCGAACGAACTGCGGCACTCTTTAAATCGGTTATATAAGTGGGTGTATAATTAAGCTCGCGCGAAGAATACCCGGAAACTTTATCGTCTTTGCCGATCCGAAAATCAAAATAAGCACATTTTTCGGATTCGTTTTTCGGTACTGCAATATATCGTGAGCCGTCAAGACCCCTATTCAAGCACTCGTTGACGGCAGAGCTTATATCGCCGTCATTTCCCTGCGAAGCGAGAGATTTGGTAAATATCCCCCACGAAAAAACGCGTATAATATCGTAATCACTATATTCAAAACCGGGGTAATTGTTGCAGAGATAGCTATGCGCCGCCTCGCCGTCCCGGACCGCAGTTTCCCAAATATCGTTCTCACCGCTTGCCGAAACAGGCATACAAAAGCAGGCAAAAACAAGAAGCAAAATCATTATCCGTACAATTATTTTTTTCATATTAACGCTCCTTTAATTGATTGGTGCAGCTGTTACGCCGGCGTTGTTTACAGTATACATCCTTTCTTTTTGCAATTTGTTAACGTTTTGTGAACATTTTACCAAATGCCCATTGGGCTCGCTCTCCTTCTTTGCGGATTTTTTATGTATTTTTACCCCTTCACCTTATATATGTCCGCAAAGCGCAAAACGTCTATAAATTTTTTTGAAATCTTTTAATTTTTTTCAAATTTTTTCAAACTGTTGAAATTTATTACCGCAGAGTGTATAATTAAGCTTAACACGAGATAAGGAGTAACGAAATGAAAAGAATTTTTTGCTTAATTATCGCGCTTATTTGCTTTATGCTTCCGCTCACCGCGAATGCATACGATATTAACGAATCCGAAAAGCTTACCTACAAAAACGCAGACACTACTCTGCCCTACCGTTTGATTCTTCCCGAAAATTACAGCGAAGAAGCCGAATACCCTGTGATTTTCTTCTTCCACGGTGCAGGCGAGCGCGGAAGCGACAACGAGCTTCAATTCTTCCATTGCGTTCAGTACATACACGACAACGCGCCCGAGGACTGCATTATCGTCGCGCCGCAATGTCCGCTTAATCATCAATGGGTCGATACGCCGTGGGCGAACGGTGCTTATTCCACCGAAAAAGTACCCGAATCGAACGAAATGAAGGCGGTTATCGAGCTTTTAGACGATCTTAAAGCCAAATATTCTATCGATTCCGACCGTATTTACGCAGCGGGCATTTCGATGGGCGGATTTGCCACCTGGGACGCACTTATGCGCCACAACGATATATTTGCCGCAGGCATACCCGTTTGCGGCGGCGGCGACCCCGAAAAAGCCGAGGTACTGAAGGAAACGCCGATATTCACCTTCCACGCGGTAGACGACACAGCGGTTCCGGTTACGGGCACGCGCCAAACCGTTGAAGCGATTAAAAACGCAGGCGGCGACAAGATAGAATACACCGAATATAAATCCGGCGGCCACGGTATTTGGAACCAAGCGTTTGCAACCGAAGGGCTTTTGGGCAAGCTTTTCGAATGCAGGCTTTCCGACCGCTACCCCGAATTAAAGCCTGTTTCGAGCGAAATCCCCTCCGAGCCGACTTCGGCACCCGAAGAAGTCGAGGATAGCGGCAACGTAACGGTTATTATCGTAATTTCGGCTGTCGTTATTGCGGTTGCGGCGGTTGTAACCGTGCTTGTACTTAAAAAGAGGTAAAAATGAGAAGAGAAATAGATATTTACGATGCGCCCGAGGACAAGCTTCCGCAGAAAAAGCAGCTTGATCCAAAGCTAAAAAAGGCGTTTATATATATTCTCTGCGCGGTAATCGGCGTGGCGATAACGCTTGGCGGCGTGTTTATATACGATATGGCTGTATCGGGTGCTTCGAGTCCCGAGAAGGCGGTTGCCGAATACGAGCGCGCGGCGATACTTTACGATATCGACGGTATGATAGAATATTCCTCGGAATACAACAAAACCGTGCTATACGGCAACCAAAAAACGAGCGACAGACTGCTTGAGGCTTATTTAAACAAGGCGTACGCCGACAAAAGCGCGCAATATTCCGAAAGCGAAATTAAATTCCAGCTTATTTCCTCGCTCGAATACGAGCGCGGCAGTAAAAAATACGACGAAGCGATGAAAAAGTACGCGCAAAAGGCAGACAACGCCGAAGAGGTCGAAAAAATCGCAATAGTGCGTATGAAGGTGCTTAAGGGCGAAGGCGAAACCACCCGAAATTACCTTGCGGTAAAGGTCGGGGCAAGATGGTATTTTGCATATGCGGGCGCTTAAAGCTATATTAATTATTCTAACACTCTGCACCCTTCTTTCCGCCTGCGGCAAGCAGCACAGCGGGCTACGCGAAGAAAGCGCAGAAGAAACGAGCATTAACGAACAACTTTTAAAGGACGGATACGTTATGAACAAAACCGTTAACGAAAACGGATATACATTAGACCTCGAATTCGAAAAAAGAGGTTATAACGCGAACAATCAACCGTTTGAAAATTCCTTTTACTACGGCAAAAAAAGAATCGAAATAACCAACGCCGCATCCAAGCGCGCAAATATCGAATACAAAAAGCGCGAGGGCGGAACCTATATTTATTCCAACAACCCCGAAATGCTTGCACCCGAGGACATCGGTCAAGCGATTTTGCGCACGAATGAGCTCGAGGGCGATATTATATTCACCTACGAGCATTCCAACCACACCGGCGTTCCCGTATACTTCGGCTACCAAATTTTAAACGACGGCGACAGCGAAATTACCGTAACGGTAAGCAATCTTGGCTTCCAGCCCGACGGCGAATGGCTCGGTCAGCGCTCCTGGAGCGATTATTTTAATTACAAATTCGAGCTTCCCGAGGATTATTTTCTTGCTAACGGCGCGGTAAACCCGATATACGTCGGCTGTGACTATATCGATTACACCCCCACCGTGCGCGAGCCTGTCAGCTACAAGGTTCCCGCAGGCGAATATATATACGTTTTGGGCGGAACGAGCGCAGACGCCTACGGCAACGCAAACGTTTTTGGCTCTGCCGACACCCCGATTCTACCCGGCAAATGCTCGAATGCAGTGGTTAAGTTCAATATTTCGGGCGGCAAGGCTATCGGCACCTTCTACGTTTACACAAACGCAGCGCAGGTGCAGGCAAACCCCAAGGAGCAGGGCTTTATAACCGAGCGATTCAACAGCAAAACCCAAAAGCTTACCGATTATTCCAAGCAATACAAGGGCGTTGATTACACCGCAGGCTTGATAGAATCGAACATTACCTTTGTGGTTGACGACGAAACGAAAGCAGGCAAGCTTCCCGTTTCCTACACGAAGTATCACGACCCAAATTACGCATCGAAAAACACCCCCTATGCGAAATACGATTTACAGCCGAAGGAGATTAAAGCGACCGAATGGGTTACCGCATTGAACCCCAACGGTGTTCCTATGGCTATCGGCACCGATATGATGATTTTCAACTGTATCGACACCGAAGGAAACGAAATCGTTATCGACACCGAGCGCGCCGATTCGAGCGGCGAGCCCGCAAACATCGGCAACTGGATGGTGCAGTACACCGACAACTTTACGCTTGTAAACGCAGGCAGCGAGGAAAAAACCTTTAGCTTCTTCAAGCGCGGCAACAGCGGCGTGCTGTTTGTTATGACGCGTGACGAATGCGGCAATATTATAAACGCAAAGGCGCTTACCGGCCCATACAACTTCGCAAGCCTTGACGATTGCTTTGCGGGGGTAAACAAATCGTTGCTTGTTCAAAAGAACGGCAGATGGTGGTTCAAAATTGCCGACGGCAGACCGTTTTGCGACGTTATCGACGAGCGCAGCGAGGTTATTAAAATCACCGTCGAGCCGAACAGCGTTAAGCGCATTAGCATAGATTACGTTATTCTCGGCAACTCCTGCGGCGGCACTACGCATTGGGTCGTTCTTGATTAAACGGTTGGACTTTTTGGTTTTTACGAGAAAACCTTTTTTGCAAAAAAGGTTTTCTCGCGCTCTTTCCTAAAAACTCTTACGTCTTTATTTGGAGATTTATCTATGCGAACACAAAAAACGAATTACGGCTTTTGCAGTTTTTTGTTATTCATAATTTTGATAATAGTGCCCATTCTTGCAATATATGCTTTTACACCGGGCGAAAACGACGCTTTTGAAATCGCAGTGCTCTGCATTTACACCTTCGT
>JAFTTN010000046.1 GCA_017466805.1 Clostridia bacterium | reverse complement strand
CAAGTATGTCTTCGGGAGAGGGTATCATACCGCCCGTTCTTCCGTAGTGATATACAGGCTTTTTGCAGTCGATGGCGATTTTAATATCGTTAACCATCTGTCCCATATTCATTTCTACCGAAAGGAAGCACTTTGCCTTGTCTGCAAGCGTATTAAGCTCCTTTTTGGGATAGGGGTAGAGCGTTATGGGGCGGAAAAGACCTGCCTTTATGCCCTTTTTGCGTGCGTTGCGCACCGCAGTCTTGGCAATACGCGCGGTAATGCCATAGGCAACGAGGATAATATCGGCATCCTCGGTAAGATATTCCTCGTACTTAACCTCGTTTTCCTCGAGCTTTTTGTAGCGCTCGAAGCGTTCAAGCACGATTTCTTCGAGCTTTTCGGGCTCGATATAAAGCGAGTTTACGATATTGTGAACGCGCTTGCCGCCGTGGCCGTTGCACGCCCAATCCTTTTCGGGAATATCGCGCGCGGGCTTTGCCTCGAAGTCAACCGGCTCCATCATCTGTCCCAATGCGCCGTCTGCAAGAATCATACAGGGCATACGGTAGATGTCGGCAAGGTCGAACGCTTCGCCGACAAGCGTTGCGATTTCCTGCACCGAGTTGGGTGCAAGCACTATCGCGTGGCCGTCGCCGTGGCCAAGCGCTTTTGTTGCCTGGTTATAGTCGCTTTGTGCGGGCTGAATACCGCCCAAGCCGGGACCGCCGCGCTGTACGTTAACGATAACGCAGGGCAGGTCGGAGCCGATTATGTAGGAAATACCCTCGCATTTAAGCGAAATTCCGGGGGAGGAGGAGCTGGTGATAACTCTTGCTCCGGTGCTTGCCGCGCCGAGAACCATATTTATCGCCGCTATTTCGCTTTCTGCCTGAAGCGAAAGGCCGCCTCTTTTGGGCATCTGCTTTGCCATATATTCGGCAAGCTCGGTTTGCGGGGTGATAGGATAGCCGAAGAAGAGCTTGCAGCCTGCGCGGATAGCCGCTTCTGCAATCGCTTCGTTACCCTTCATCAAAAGCTTTTCGCCCATTATTTGTCACCTCTTTCCACGGTAATTACAACGTCGGGACACATCGTAGCGCACATAGCGCAGGCAATGCATTTTTCGATTTCGGTAACGGCTGCGGGGTGGTAGCCCTTTGCGTTAAGCAGGCTCTTGTCGAGGAAGACTATCTTCTTCGGGCAGGCGAGAACACAAAGTCCGCAACCCTTACATAAGTCGGTTTTAAAGGTTACTTTGTTCATTTTCCTTTACCTCTGTATTTTGGATTTTTATTATCAAAATAACTTTTTAGTTATATCGGTAATCTTAATTGTGTTTTCTATTTCTAACCAATCGGGCGAGGTGGTTAAAAGCAACGGCAGGTTTGCTATTTCGGCAAGCCTTTTTGCATAGGGCAGGGCGTTTATAACCGTTTCTCTCGTTGTTTCGGCGCCGAGGTTGGAATTGTTTATTATTCCGTGAAATTCAAGCCCCGATGCCCGCTTGATTTCGTTAAGCACCTCCAAAGCACCCTCGGGCTCGCTTGTGATATAGCGGTAGCGGTTGTATACGAAATACATTCGGTAGCCCGCCTCGATATAATCGTCGTGCGATAAGCCCAAAACTGCCGCACCGTCGCCGTCGCCGCCGACGTCGGCAACCGATTTTCCGTCGCCGGTAAACAAAAGCTGATAGTTCGGGGGCAGAGCGGGAATATCGACGTTGGTGTTCGCAAACGTCGGTATCATCGTCTGCACGCCCATATTTTCAAGCATTTTTGCGTTATCGGCAGAGCGAAAATAGGGGTTTACTATATCCAAATCGGCAATGCGGCACTTCTGCCCGCTTTTTGCTATATCCATTGCCAAATTAACGGCAATATTCGTTTTGCCCGCGCCGTATGGGCCCGAAATAACGGTTACCTTTTCGGTCGCAAGCTCCTTTAAAGAAATCATTTATGCTCCTCTTATTATATCGCCGCTTTTCGCGTTTTCTATTTCCAAATAAAATTCCATGCGCGCGTGCGGTGTAGAATCGATAGGGTTCATTTCGGCATCGTACATATTTCCGATAACGAAATCACGTCCGAAGCAGCCGGGGGAAAGCAGGTTTGCGTTCCCGCCGACAGACATTTTGTTGCGTTGAATGCATTTTGCCAATCGCTTTTCGGAATCGTATTCGGTAACGGTTGCAAGAAACGGGCGGTCGGCAATATATTCGTTTTCGTTAACCACGTTTGCATCGGTCGCGGGGGAGGAATAAAAATATCCCGTGCCGTATTCGCGGTGGCTAACGCTTTCGGTTTCGCGCAGACAGCGCTCGTCAAAGGGCAGGCCTTTTATATAATTATCCAGCGCGATTTTATATGCGTTTGTTATCGCCGCGGTGTAATAAGCGCTTTTCATTCTGCCTTCTATTTTCAGCGAATCGATACCCGCTTCGACAAGGTCGTTTATATGCTCGATCATACGCATATCGCGCGAGGAGAAGACGTAAGTCCCGTCCTCGAACTGCTCGGCATACGCCGTTTCGCCGTGCTTTTCCTCACGCAGAAAATATTTCCATCTGCAAGGCTGTGCGCAGGCGCCGCCGTTGGCGTTTCTGCCGGTGTAATAGTTGGACATAAGACATCTGCCCGAATAGGAAATACACATCGCGCCGTGAACGAAGCATTCTATTTCGGTTTGCTCGGGAATGCTTTCGCGCAGGCGGATTATTTCGGCAAGCGAAAGCTCGCGCGCGAGCACGATACGCTTTACCCCCTGCCTTGCCCAAAATTTCACCGCCGCGGAGTTAACCGTCGATGCTTGGGTGGAAAGGTGAATTTCGGCTTCGGGGATTTCTTCTTTTATTATATCCATAACGCCGGGGTCGCTTATAATAAACGCATCGGGAGTTATGCTTTTCAGCTCGCGCGCGTATTCGCGCAGTGCATCGAGCTGGCTGTCGCGCGGCATTGTGTTCAGCGTTAAATAAAGCCTTGCGCCGTGCGCGTGTGCATAATCGAGCCCGCTTTTTAGCTCCTCGAAGCTTAAATTGCCCGCCGATGCGCGCATACCGAATTTGTCGAGCGCGCAGTATACGGCGTCGGCACCGTAGTTTACCGCGTATATTAATTTTTCGATATTGCCCGCGGGCGATAAAAGCTCGGGGCGCTTTCGGTTAGTCTTCATAGGTACCGTTCTTTATTGCTTCGTTGTCCTTTTTGGCTTGAATAACGTTCTTTTCGTGTCCGCTTGCGCTCGATGCGTAATAGGTCTTGCCGGCATCGTTGGATACGAAAAAGTATGCGTCTATCTCCTTGCCGCTGCTCGAAAGCGGAGCCGAGGGGAACATTGCCGCGCTTAACGCGTCGAGCCCCGCATTGCTTATCGCTCCGGGGGGAAGCCCATCGTAGAGATAGGTGTTATAGGGTGTTTCGTAGGAAATATCGAGCTGTGTCGAATCGTTTATTCTTTCGGGCAGCGCGTATTGAATCGTCGCGTCGCTTTCTAATTTGGGGAAGCTTGCGGGGTGGGAAAGACGGTTGTGGAAAACGTAGGAAATCGCATAGAAATCCTCGACCGTGCCGCCCTCGCTCTGCACCATCGATGCAAGCACCACAATATCGTCGAAGGTTAGGTTATATTCCTTTAGCATAAACGCTTGGTAGCTTTCGCCTTTTGCGTTTTCGTGGGTGAAATCGCGCCAGAACTTGTCGTTAAAGGCGTTAAGCATTTTGTTTATAACGTAAACCTCGCTTTCGGTGGTATAGAAATCGTAGGTGTCGGGGTACAAATAGCCCTCCAAGCGATATTTACGGTTTTCGGAATAGCCCATTTCATCGAGCAGCTGAACGAATTTCCATTTATACGGATAATTGTTTATCGCTTCGATATATTCTTCTCTTTCACCGACGCCCGATTCAACGAGCAGATCGATAATTTGGTCGACAGTGAAGCCCTCGGGAATGGTCACGCGCACAACCTCGCGCTTTACCGTTTTCGAGGTAAGCACGGTGATTATCTGCGAATAGTTATAGTTGGTGTTAAGCGTGTATTTCCCCGCGATATATTCGTTCGAGCTGTCGCCGTCGCCGCGGTATTTCATATATATTTCGTATACCCAGCCGTATTCGATAATACCTTCGCTTTCCAAAAGCTCGGCAACGCTTTCGTGGGTGGCGTTTTCCTCGATAGTTATTTCTACCTCACGCGTGTCGGATACCAGCGCGAAAACGTCGTTGCCTATCGTTATTATATAATAGGAAAGGTACGCCGACGCAATAACCACCAGCGCGATATATATAACCGCCTTCGGCAAAAGCGAAAGGTTCGAAAAAATACTGCCGATAATTTCCAGCGCTCTGCCCTTTTTCTTTTCGGGCTTTTCCTCCTCTTCGCCCTCGTCGTTCGGCTCTTCGGCGGGGGGAATGGGGGGCGCACTGCCGTCGTCCTCCGAAAAGTGCGATGAAAAATGCGGATTTTCCTCGGGCGGCTGGCTTTGATTTCCTTCTCCGCCTTCCTCGCTTAAATGGCTGAATATCGATGTGGGTATTTCGGTATCGTCGCCCAAAGCCTGCTTTTCGGTTCTGCCCGAATTCAAAATTTCGAGCACCTCGTCAACCGAGCTGTCGGCGCCCTCATCGGCGGCCTTGCTTTTTTCGGGGACGACCTTCATATCGCTGTCGTCGAATTCGTTTAATATATCGAATATTTCATCTGCACGGCTGCGCTTGTTGTTTTCTGACATAGGTTTACCTCACTTCAACAAAATTACGCAAACGAATGCGGTTAGAAGCAATAAAAACGCAGGCGACAAAAACACCTTTGCAAAGTTTTTACTGCTTTTCGGGGGGAGCGCCTCGATAGGAGGGTGCTCGGAATAGGAATAGAATATGCTTTCCACGCGTGAAAGCACCAAAAGCAACGAAATGCCGGTTAGCACCACCAGCACGAACCCAATAAAGAACGCGCCGTTTTTTACCACCGTCACGCGCAAAAACGCGTCGCTTGCATAAATGCTGAGCGTGTTGCTGAGCAAATGCAATACTATCGAGGGGATGATCGAACGGGTTACCGCGGTAACGAAGCCCAAAAGCAGACCCGTAAACAGATATATTGCCATATTTTCTATCGAAAAATGCAGCATCGCAAAGCAAAGCGAGGATATTATAACCGCGTTTGCCGTGCCGAATTTGCGGTATTCGCTGAACACTATTCCGCGGAAGAAGAATTCCTCGCAGAATGCGGGTATTACTATAAGCGAAATAATAATTTCTATCTCGCTCGCGCCCTCGGTCGTGCCCGAAAAATCGCGGTAAAAGTTAACCAGCGATGCAACCTCGCCGCCGTTTACAAAATAGAAAAACTTTATCAAAAGCATTCCGCTGACAAACAGCAGCGCCGAAAAGATTATAAATATAATATGCGTGCTTCCCTTGGGCACAATCATCATCGGCTGCTCGAGCCTTCTGCCCTTTAGCAAATAATAAGCCATACAGGGCAGCGCAAGCGTGGCAAGCTGAACAATGCCCACCGCAACGAAAATATTCGTTTCGCTGTCGAGCGAACGCAGCGCGTACTTCGAAAGCTGCATTGCCGCCAACACGAACGCCACCAAAATCGGCGTGGTTATAACCGGACTTTTTAGCTTTTCCTTAAGCTCCTCGGACATAGCGGGCTCCTAAAATAAGTAGATAAGAGATAAGAGATAAGAGATAAGAGGGAGATGTCGCGCGCGACCTCGCGCGTGACCTCACGCGTGACGGAGGGATTTGCAGGATAGAGGTCTGCACTTCATACGGGACGCGGTGGATGAGGGGCTTGTTCGTTGCCGGACAACAAACAAGCTCTTATTGATAGCGTGTGCTTATACGCAGGTCGTTCGCCATCTGCGAGCCGAAAAGCACCTCGACAAGCTTAAAGCCGAATTCGAACGCCGCGCCCATACCCTCGGCGGTGATAAAGATATCGTCGTGCTCTACCTTTTTGCCGGTAATGTTCGCCTGCGACAAGCGCGATGCGAAATCGGGGTAAACGGCGGCGTTTCTGCCGTCGAGCAGGCGCATATCGCCAAGTATCGAGGGTGCGGCGCATATTGCCGCGATATATATACCTCTTTCGGCGGAATATTCTATTAAATCAAGCACGCGCGCGTTTTTCGCAAGGTTGGTCGTGCCGGGCATTCCGCCGGGCAAAACGATACAGGACATATCCTCCTTGCGAAGCTCGTCGATGGTAATATCTGCGGTTACGGTAATCCCGTGCGCGCCGGGTACGGCAAGTCCGCCCTCGGTCGCGGCAAGAATAACGTTTGCGCCCGCACGCTTCAAAAGGTCGGCGGGAATAAGCGCTTCACATTCTTCAAATCCTCTTGCGAGAAGAAAATATACTGTAGGCATTTTTATTGCTCCCTTCAGTTGAAAAGATTGTTTATATATATCGCTTCTGCCTTGCGGTCGGGCAGGTTTTTCACCGCCGCAAGCTTTATTTTTTTATATTCTGTTCCCATTTCGTCAAGCGTTTGCGCCAAGCCGCAGGGCAGATATGCGCTTTTGCACTTCTCCGCGGCGGCAAGCATCCTTTGCTCATCGCTTGCCAATATCTCGGTCGCTCTGCCGTCCTGCATAAAAACCGCCGCGTTGCCGTCCGTCACAATGCTTCCGCCGTAGGACAAAAAGGCGTTAGCGGTGTAATCAAGCATATTTTCGCTTATTTTCGGGTATATCGCCGCGGCTTCGTAGGCTTTTTTGAGCTCGTCCCTGCCGCAATCGCGAAAACCGCTTCCGTCGCCGCCGAAGAACGCCTCGATACAATATATCGGCGCAAACCCCAATCGCTCGTACATCGAATAAAGCTCCTCGCGTTCGGGGATAAGCATTGCGCACCCTTCGCCGATAACCTCGCAAAGCGTTTTTTTAAACAAGCCTTTGCCGCGGTGCTTCGGCTTTACCCCGCAGGCGAATATATATTCGGCTTCAAGCCCGAAATCGCTTATCGGAGCGGTGCAAACCATACAGGCAAGCTCGCCCTCGATATATCTTTTGTGTATCCGTCCGCAACGCTCGGCAAAATCCAAAATCAGCAACGCTTCCTTTTGCGTATCGGGAAAGCATTCGCAAAACAGCGCAAAAAGCTCTTTATCTTCCATTTTTAAGCTCGGGTATCAAAAATTCAAGCCGCTGTAAAATCTCTTGGTGGATTTCCTCGCGCGTTCTCAGCTCGCCGTCACGCGCGCAATCGATTTTTATCCAGCCCAGCTTTTCCGCCGAGTAAAGCGCGGCGCGGTAGGAATTTTCAAGATGTCTTGCGTTGCTTTCGTGAATATCCTTTTCGGCACCCGTTTCGTCACAGCGGTGCTGTATCATCTTTTGCGAAACCTCGGGCGGAACGCAAAGGTAAACAACCGCGTCGGGCTTGGGTATGCCCAGCTTTTCATATTCGTAATCGGTCAGCCAGCCCAAAAACGATTCGTATTCGCTCTCCATAAGCTTCGAAAGCTGGTGCACCGCGTTTGCCGAGGTGTATCGGTTTGCAAGTATAATGCTTCCGCTTTCGTAATCCTTCTTCCAATCGAGCATATACGAGCAATATCTGTCCGCGCCGAAAAAGCTGCTTGCGGCAAACGGGTTTACCGCTTCGGGATCGTCGCCGAAGCGCCCCTTTAAATACATATTAACGTGCGCCGAATAGTCGGCATCGTAGGTCGGAAACGAAAGATAACGGTAGGGAAGCGAAAGCTCTGCCAGCGTTTCCTTTAAAAGCTCGGTTTGCGTCATCTTGCCCGATGCGTCCAATCCGTCTATCGCAATCAGTCGTTTTTTCATACCGTTCACTCCCTCTTTCGCCGCGTGGGTATAGTTATCGATTATTTCTCAATATATAAATATACCACAACTGTTGCTAAATTGCAAGTAAATACGCATATTTTGCGAAAGGTTTTGAGAGGATTTTACGAGTGTTTTTACGAGAGGAACTTTTTATAAAAAGTTCCTCTCGCGCTCTCTTCAAAAATTTTTAGGACAAAATTTTTACAGTGTGTCATTGTCGCTATGGTTTAGAATTGCGGCAATGCGATAAGCTATCTCTTATCTCCTATCTAAAAACGCCATATCCTCGAAAAAAATAATCTCCCGTACGATTGTAACGGGAGATTGTTTTTTACTTCTTAAACTTATCGAAAAAGATCTTTTTCTTTGCGTGGTGCTTATCGGACAAGCTGTTTTGGAACTCCTCGAGCAAATCCTTTTGCTTGCGCGAAAGTCCTTTCGGCGTTTCGACCTTAACGGTTATATAAAGGTCGCCGCGGGATTTACTGTTGATTCTCGGAACACCCTTTCCGCGCACGGTAAAGGTGGTGCCGGTTTGCGTTCCCTCGGGTATTGCAAGCTCGCCGCTTCCGTCGGGGGTGGGCACGGTAAGCTTTGCGCCGAGCGTCGCATCGGCAAAGGTTATCGGGAGCTCGTAATGTATATCGTAGCCGTCGCGCATAAACAAATCGTGCCTGCGGACGTTTACCTGAATAAGCAAATCGCCGTTCGGGCCGCCGTTTACACCGCAATCGCCCTGACCGTTAAGCGAAATGCGCTGACCGTTATCGATACCCGCGGGGATATTCACCTCCAGCGTTTTGCTCTTTCTGACAGTACCGCTTCCGCGGCAATCACGGCAGGGTGTTTGAATAATCTTGCCTCTGCCGCCGCATTCGTCGCACACAGCCGAGCTTTGCATCATACCGAACGGGGTGCGCTTTTGCACGGTAATGCTTCCGCGCCCGCCGCATTTACGGCAGGTTTGCGCGCTTGTGCCCTTTTCGGCACCGCTGCCGCCGCAGGAATGGCAATGCTCGATACGGTTAAACGAAATATCGCGCTTGCAGCCGAAGACCGCGTCGTTGAAATCGATAGTTACGCGAACGCCGACGTCGTCGCCGCGCATTGGGGCGTTGGCACGGCTTCTTGCGCTTCCGCCGCCGCCGAAAATGCCGCCGAACATATCGAAAATATCGCCCATATCGAACCCGCCCGAAAAGCCGCCGCCAAAGCCTCCGCCGCCTGCCGAGGGGTCTACCCCCGCATAGCCGTATTGGTCGTAGCGCGCCTTTTTATCGGGGTCGGAAAGAATCGAATATGCCTCGTTAACCTCTTTGAACTTTTCCTCGGCAACCTTGTCGCCGGGGTTGGCGTCGGGGTGGAATTCCTTTGCTTTTCTGCGGAACGCCTTTTTTATTTCCTCTTCGGTGGCGGATTTGCTTATGCCGAGTATTTCATAGCAATCTCTTTTTTCTGCCATTTTATCTACCTCTGTAATACCCACGAAAAGAGAGGACGTTTTTCCGCCTCTCTTTCCGTTATATCGGTGGGGTTATCGATTAGTTGTCGCTCTTGTCGGTGAAGTCGGCATCGTAGTAATCGCCGTTGCCGCCATTGCCGCCATTGCCGCCGTTGCCGCCAAAGCCGCCGCCCTGTGCGTTCGGGTCGAAGCCTGCGCCTTGGTCGCCTGCGGGGTTACCCTGCTGGTAAAGCTTTGCGCTTACCTCGTAAATAGCCTTCTGCAATGCATCGGTATCTGCCTTGATTCTTTCGATATCGTCGGTTGCCGCGCTTTCCTTAAGCTTCGCGATAGCGTCGCGTACCGGCTGTTTTTCGGCATCGCTAAGCTTGTCGCCCGCTTCGTCAAGCGTCTTTTCGCACTGGAACACAAGGCTTTCCGCCATATTCTTTGCCTCTATGGCTTCCTTGCGCTTTTTGTCCTCCTCTGCGTGCATTTCTGCATCGCGGATAGCGGCGTCGATAGCGTCCTTGCTCATATTGGTCGAGGACTGAATGGTAACGTGCTGCTCCTTGCCGGTGCCCTTATCGGTTGCGGTAACGTTAACTATACCGTTTGCGTCGATATCGAAGGTTACCTCGATCTGAGGAACACCTCTGGGAGCGGGGGCGATTCCGTCGAGCGAGAATCTGCCGAGAGTGGTATTGTTTGCCGCCATTTCGCGTTCGCCCTGAAGCACGTGGATTTCAACCGAGGGCTGATTGTCTGCCGCGGTCGAGAACACCTGGCTCTTCTTAACGGGAATGGTGGTGTTTCTGTCGATAATCTTGGTGAATACGCCGCCCAAGGTTTCGATACCGAGCGAAAGGGGAGTTACGTCGAGAAGAAGAACCTGACCGCCGCCGATATCCTTGTTTAATACGCCGCCTTGGATAGCCGCGCCAATCGCAACGCATTCATCGGGGTTAATGCCCTTGAAGGGCTCCTTGCCGATAAAGCTCTTTACTGCGTCTGCAACCGCGGGGATTCTGGTCGAGCCGCCGACGAGGAGAACCTTGTCGATCTGGCTGCCCGTAAGGCCTGCATCGGAAAGCGCCTGCTTAACCGGGCCCATAGTTCTGTTAACGAGGTCACGGGTGAGCTCGTCGAACTTGGCGCGGGTAAGGGTTGCATCGAAGTGCTTGGGGCCGGTTGCATCTGCGGTGATGAAGGGGAGGTTAATGTTGGTGGACATAGTCGAGGAAAGCTCGATTTTTGCCTTTTCAGCCGCTTCCTTCAAGCGCTGCATAGCCATTTTGTCGTTTCTTAAATCGATGCCCGATTCCGCCTTGAAGGTGTCTGCAATCCAGTTCATAACCTTTTCGTCGAAATCGTCGCCGCCAAGACGTGCATCGCCCGAGGATGCAAGCACCTCGAACACGCCCTCGCTTATATCGAGAATCGAAACGTCGAAGGTGCCGCCGCCGAGGTCGTAGATAAGGATTTTTTGGTCGATATCCTTGTCAAGACCGTATGCGAGCGCCGCCGCGGTGGGCTCGTTGATTATACGCATAACCTCGAGGCCTGCGATCTTGCCGGCGTCCTTTGTTGCCTGACGCTGAGAGTCGGAGAAGTATGCGGGAACGGTAATAACCGCCTTGTCAACGGTGGTACCGAGATATGCTTCGGCATCGCTTTTTAATTTTTGAAGAATCATTGCCGAAATTTCTTGGGGAGTGTAGTTCTTGCCGTCGATGGCAACCTTATAGTTGGTGCCCATTTCTCTCTTTATCGAGATAATGGTGCGGTCGGGGTTGGTGATAGCCTGTCTTTTTGCTACCTGACCTACCATTCTTTCGCCGGTTTTCGAAAATGCAACTACCGAAGGGGTGGTTCTGTTGCCCTCTGCGTTTGCAATAACAACGGGCTCGCCCGCTTCGTATACCGCTACGCAGGAGTTGGTTGTACCGAGGTCAATACCGATAATTTTAGACATAATAAATACCTTCCTTTATATAGATTGAATTATATACTTAATAATTTAGTTTACTACCTTTACCATTGCGTGACGTATAACCTTTTCGCCGAGCATATAGCCGGTTTGGAAGGTCTGCGCCACCGTGTTTTCGCCAAAAGCTTCGTCGTCCTCGTGCATAATCGCGTTGTGATACTTCGGGTCGAATTCCTTGCCGTTCGATTCGATAGCGGTTACTCCGAGCTTCGAAAGAATATCGGTAAACAGCTTCGAAAGCGCCTTTATTCCTTCGTCGTCGGGGGCGAATTCAATCGCTTTTTCAAGGCTGTCGGCAAGCGGAAGTATTGCCTTTACAACGTCGCAATATGCGTCCGAATAAGCATCGCTCTTTTCCTTTTGCGAGCGCTTGCGGTAATTATCGTATTCTGCGGCAAGGCGAAGATATCTGTCGTCGTATTCGGCAAGCTTTGCTTTTAGCTCGTCGATTTCCTTTTGCGCCTTTTTCGAAGCTTTTTCTTCCTTCTTTTCTGCCTTTGCCTCGCTTGCTTCGCCGTTTTCTTCCTCGGGGCAAGCGGTTTCGTTTATCTTTTCATCGTTCATCGTTGCTTTCTCCTATCATAAGGCTGTTTGCTGTACCCAGCTCTTTATCTATCTGTCCGGTAAGGCTTTCCGCAAAGTAATCGAGCGATGCGATTACCTTTTTGTAATCCATTCGCTTCGGGCCGATAACCCCGACCGCGCCGATAACTCTGCCGCCGACGGTTATCGGGTGGAACACGAATCCCGTGCCAGCGGGGGCAATGTCCTGCGCCTCCTCGCCGAAAACAATGCTGGTCTGCCCCGGCACCGCCTTCTTCATCAGCTCGGAAAACCGCTTTCTTTCCTCGATCATCGAAAGCACGCTTTGCACCTTTGCTACGTTAAAAAATTCGGGGTAGGAAAGCAGCTTGGTTACGCCGTCGACGTGTACCTTTTCGCTGTCGAAGGAATTGAACATTTCGTTTATCACACGCAAAAGCATCGTTGCTATCGCCTTGTGCTCGCCCATCGCGCTTTCGAATTCGATAACCACGTTCAAATTAACCTGCTCGGGCGTTATGCCGCAAAAGCATTTGTTCAGCGCGCTTTTGGCGGTTTCAAGTATTTCGTTCGTAATCTTTTCCTGCGTTTTAACCTGCCGCGAGCGAACCGAGCCGTCCTTGCAAATCATAACCAGCAAAAAATCGTTTTCGTCGATAAGCACGGTTTCGTAGCGCTCTGCCTCGGTGCCGCTGCCGCCGATAAACGCAAACGACGTATAGTTGGTAAGCTCGCCTATCGCGTGGCTCGCTTCCTCCATAATAGTCGAAAGCTCGTTTATCTTGTTTTCGATAATTTCGTCAAGCACCTCGACCTCTTCCATCGCAAGCAGATACCTGCCCATCAGATTTTCGACGTAGGTGCGGTAGCCCTTTGCGGTGGGGACACGGCCTGCCGAGGTGTGCGGCTGCTCGAGATAGCCCATGCTTTCAAGCGCGCTCATTTCGTTTCGCAACGTTGCGCTCGAAACGTTAAAATCGGCGTTCGCGGTTAAATATTTCGAGCCGACCGGCTCGCCGGTTGCGATATATGCGTCTACGACAGACCGCAGTATCGCTTTTTTGCGTTCGTTTAATTCCATATATCGCGTTTCCTTTGTTTATTTGTTAGCACTCGGCAACCCTGTGTGCTAATCTTGCCTTTATTATATCCCATTATTTCGGTTTGTCAATAGCTTTTGCCAAAAAAATATGGGATATTTTGTGAACTTTTTTTAGCGGAAACCTGCGAAAAGTGCTAATGGAGCGCGAACAGTAGATAATAGATAATAGATAATAGATAATAGATAGATTCTCATTGTAGCCTCCCCTTACACAGTGGAGGCAAATGTTAATCGACTGTTGCCGCAATTCCAAACCAAAGCAGCAATGACACACTATATTTTTTTCTGATTTAAAAGTTTTTGGGAGAGAGCGCGAGAGAGGACTTTTTTCAAAAAGTCCTTTCTCGCAAAAGTTCCTCGCATCCCGACTTTTTCCAACGAAAATCCAATTTTGCAATGCGTTGGCGGGGCGGGGAGGTTGATGCTTTATCCTCCTTGACCTTTTGGATATTATATGATATAATGGAACAAAAGACGGCGATAATGCCGAAAATGCAAGAGGTGCTTATGAAAAGAATCGTTGCAATAATGCTCGCAATTATCTGCGTTCTGCCCGCGTTTGCCTTCCAAACCGCAAATGCCGAGCCGAACGAATGGGAAACCTTCTGGCTTACCACCTATAACGACTGCTCGCAGGAGGCGGGCGCCGCGATAATTACCGCGAACGAATTTAACGTTATCAACGCTTGGGCGTGGAGATATATTTGCGTTTTCGAGCCGGTCGAAAACCGCGCGGGTGTTTTCGAGCTTACCCATAAGTTCGACCACCTTGGCGACAGCAACACCTCCGAAGGCGTTATTACCGATTTTACCGGATTTTCGGTTCCCGACGGCGGCTTTATTTATCATATAAACGTCGGTAACGACTATTCCGCAACCGGCGGCGTTAACTACGTAAACGACCAAACCAACAAAGCGCTCGAAACCGCAAAGAGCTGGGAGCTCGGAACGCAGTTCGAATTCGTTAACCTTAATATCGAATCGCTCGTTGCGCCTACCGTTACACCCAACCTTAAATGGTACGAAAGCGGTTATATCTGCACCGCAAAGTACCGCGTATATAAAGAAGAAGCCCGCCCTGTTAGCGAAACGGTCGTAATCGACGGCAAGCACGACGATAACGCCTGGCTTGAAAATAATTGGATAACCGTCGATAGCGAAAGCGGTTATTGGCAGAAGGATTTTAACGATAAATCGCTTTCCTATAAATTCCAATTCCGCACCGACAGCAACTATCTTTACGGCGCGGCGGTAATATACGGCACCCCCGTTGCAGGCAGCGGCAACGGCAGCGCGACCAACTTTAGACTTTGGCTCAACACCGATTCCTCGTCGGTCGGCGCAACCCATTACTACGATTTTTATTATAATACCGCCGGCTCTGTGGGCATTGCGCCCTCGGCCGCAAGCAATGCAGCTGCCGCGCTCACCGCGCAAAGCAATTCGGTAACGTTTGAATTCCGTATTCCGCTTGCCGAAATCAACGCGACCGAGCTCGAACAGATACCCTATTTTATCTCCTGCTCGACCAACAACGGCAGCGAAGAGCCCTGCCTTTACTATCCGCAGGTTTATCAGGCATCGGGCGTTTATTACCCGAAAACAAGCTGGTTCAGAGCAAACGACGGTGATTTGAACGCAAAGGCTTTGCGCCTTAACGGCTTGGAATACACGCTTTCGGCGGACGGTAGCTATTACACCGTTATCGGTGCCGGTACCTCTGTCGGCGGCGAGGTGGTTATCCCCGCAACCCATTCCGGACTTCCCGTTAAGGAAATCGGCAGGCTCGCGTTCAGCGAAAGCAACATTACCTCGGTGGTTATCCCCGATAGCGTTACTATTATCGGTCAGGGCGCGTTTGCACAGTGCCGCGAGCTTAAAGCCGTAACGCTCGGCGCAAAGGTTGAAAGCATCGGTATGATGGCGTTTATGGGCACACTATCGCTCGAATGCATTGCAATCCCCGCAAGCGTAAAGGAAATCGGCAACCTCGCGTTCAGCTCGAGCGGCGTAAAGCTGTTCTATATTCCCGCGGGCGTGGCGCGCGTTGGCTCGACCGCGTTCGGCTATTGCGAATCGCTCGAAACGATTTACTGCGCGGCGGCTTCCGCGCCTGCAGATTGGTCTGATATTTGGAACAAAAACTGCGATGCCGAGGTTATCTGGGGCGAAAACACGCATATTTTCGCACCCGCTTGGAGCTTCGACGCCGAAAACCACTGGAAAGTCTGCCTGCACTGCACCGAATCGGTTAGCGACAAGGGTGCGCACGTTTTGGATGAATCGGGCGCTTGCGTATGCGGCTACACCAAGCCTGCAGACTCCGATCCCGATCCCGACCCCGATCCCGACCCTGATCCCGATCCCGATCCTGATCCCGACCCCGACCCCGATCCCGATCCCGACCCCGATCCCGATCCAGATCCCGAGCCCGACTACGCGCTCGGCGACGTTAACGCCGACGGCAAAATCGACCAGTACGATTATATTCTTGTAAAGCGCCACTACTTCGAAACCCGCATTCTTTCTTCGGACGAAGCACTTCGCGCAGACGTTAACAAGGATAACAAGGTCGACCAATACGACTACATCCTTATCGCACGCCACTACTTCGGCACGTTTGTTATCGGTTGAGATTTAAAACGAAAATAGATTACGAGAGAGGACTTTTTGAAAAAAGTCCTCTCTCGCGCTCTCTCCCAAAAACTTTTAAAGCAAAAATAATTTATAGTGTGTCATTGTTGCTTTGCTTCGGGGCTTGATAAAGCACGATTAACTTGACAAATCGGCGAAGCTGTTATAAAATAACCTTGCAAGAAAAAATAATAATAAGGAGAACAAAAAATGAAAAAGACCACACGCATATTCGCGCTCTTGCTTGTCGCTGTTATGCTTACCGCACTTATTCCCTTTACCGCGCTCGCGGCATCGACAGCGTTGCAGGGCAAGACGATTATTGCGCTCGGCGACAGTATGACACGCTTCGGCACCACCGCAAGCGGAACAACCTCCTCGACGGGCGAAAAAACCTATCCTTACTATTTAAGCACGAGCGATTACCTCGGCGTTGACGTTATCAACGCGGGTGTCGGCGGCGATACCACCAATCACGTTATGGCACGCTTTAAAGCCGACGTGCTCGACAAAAACCCCGACATCGTTATTATCTGTATCGGTATGAACGACCAGGCAACCGTTATTTCCAACGGCAACCCCAACGTTGCGCTCGACACATACAAAAGCAACCTCAATTACTTTGTACAAGAGCTTAAAGCAATCGGCAGCGACGTTATTCTCGTTACCCCCAGCCCCGTTAACACCAACTCCGGCTATTACGTTTCCGGCGCATACGGTCTTGATTACGGCGGAGTTCATATGGCGAGCTTTTGTAACGCTATCCGCGAAATTGCTATCGAAAACGAATGCACCATCGTTGACATCAACTACGAATGCGATTTCGAGGATATGAACACCTTCGCGCAGTACGGCGACGGTATTCACCATTCCGACTACGGCAGAAAGCAGTATGCAAGCTATATTTCGAAGCATATGCTTGCCGTATACGACAATCAAAACAAAGCAACCATGACGGTTAAATGCGTTGACGAAAACGGCGACCTTCTTAAAACCGTTACCCATATCGGCGCGGCGGGCGCGCATATCACGCTTGCCTCCCCCGAAATTGCAGGCTATTCCGCAAAGGAAGCCGATATCGAAACCACCTTTGTGAACGGTGCCGAATTCACCTTCACCTATACTCTCGATATCTATTCGCTTATCGAGCAGGCAAAATCGCTTAACGCATACGGCTACAGCGTTGAAGTTATCGAGCTTATTCGTAAAGCGGTCGACGAAGCAAGCGAGCTTATCGCTGCCGACGAAATCGATGCAAACGCGCTTATCGAATGCTCCGAAAAGCTTTCGGCTCTTATCGCCACCGCAAACGGCGATCCTTACGTTGTTTCCAACGGCGCAAGCTACAAAACCGAAGGCACCAAGCACACAAAATACCCCGATGATTCTGTTCGCCTTACCGACGGCGAAAAGAGCACCGCAGACGGCGGCACCGGCAAATATTCCGGCTGGAGCGAGGGCTCTACCGTTAATATCGATTTAGACCTCGGCGAAGTAAAGCCGGTTAACAGCTTTAGCGCATACGCCGCGTCCGATGGCGGCTGGGGCATTCAAAAGCCCGCAAAGCTTACCGTTTATATTTCCGAAGACGGTGAAAGCTGGAACGAAATCGCGTCCCAGACACATCTGAAAACCACCTTTAACCTCGTAGGTCAAAAGGGCACTTGGGATACCTCGGTTATCACCGCCGTGTCCGATGAAATCCACAGCACCAGATACGTCCGCCTCAGCGTCGTGCCCAACGGCAATTTCGTTTGGTTAAGCGAGGTCGAGGCAGGCTTGCGCACCTACCCCTCCGAAAACACGGTTTACATCACCGGCGTTAACCGCAAGGTTACCGCAGGCGATTGCATCGTATTTACAAAAGGCACACACACCGCAGACAGTGCAAACCACAGATGGACCGCAAACGCTATCGCCGAATGGAGCGATGCCGAGCAGGCGTATATCGTTAAAGAAATCATCAACAACCCCGGCACCAACGCCTCGGATATCGTTCTTACCGAAGGTATGATTATGATTTCGGCACATTCCGACGAGGTTACGGCAAGCACCATTCTTAACAAGGAAAAGGTTGCAGCCCTTTCGGTCGGTCAAAAAATCACTTTAAGCGGCGTTTCGGCAGACGGCGAAGCCGATATTCTTCCCTATGCCTCTATTGCAGATTACAAAGGCGAGCCCGAGCTTGAAGACGGCAAAACCTTCTGGGTAACCCACTTCAACAACACCGGCGCCGAGGGTGCAGGCTCTATCTTCACACAGGAATACACCGGCTGCGGCTGGTGGGTACACGCCTCCTTTAAGCCTGTCGAAGGGCTCGAAAACGTATACGAGCTCGTCGAAAAGTCCGATGGCGCAAGCAACGGCACCGGTACTCCTCTTGCTATTCCCGAGGGCGGCTTCGTCTATGCGGTCAACACCGGCAACAACTATATTGACATTAACAAGGACGAGCACGACGTTAACTTTAAAAACAAGGGCGCAAGCGACAGTATGTCGGCTATCCGCGCGCTTCGCGTCGGCGACAAGGTCCGCTTCAGCGGCTTGAACCTCGAAACGATGCGTATCCCCACCACCACCGAATATATCGATTACTATTCCGAAGGCTACGTTTGCACCGCGCAGTACGAAAAATACGTCGATGGCAGCAGCGAAAGCAACCAGGTTCCCGTCAAGGTTTCGCACGTTAACCTTTACAACTGGCAAACCTTCGAATCGATGATTATTTCGGGCGACGGCAAGACTGTCGTCGACGTGATCAGCCAGCGCATCGCAAAGAACTGGGTGGTTTACACCGTCGAAAAGCAGGACGGCAAATATATCGCAACAAACTATTACAAGGACACCAACGATTGCCACACCGTTACCGTTCCCGCGGGCGGCTTCCTCTATTGCGTTTACTCCTCCAACAGCGCGTACGAGCTGGCAGACAACGGCGGACTTCTCGGTGCCGAATTCGACCTTGCGGGCTTGGCTATCGCCGAAACCGATAAGCTCGCTATCGACACCAACACCTCCAGCCCCGTATTTATCTACCTCACCATTCCCGAAAAGCCCCCCGTCGTAGAGCCCGAATACACTCTCGGCGACGTTAACGACGACGGCAAAATCGACCAATACGACTATATTCTTGTAAAGCGCCACTACTTCGAAACCCGCATCCTTTCGGAAGACGAAGCACTCCGCGCCGACGTCAACAAGGACAACAAGGTAGACCAATACGACTACATCCTTATCGCACGCCACTACTTCGGCACGTTTGTTATTGGGTGAGGTTTAAAACTAAAATGATTACGAGAGAGGACTTTTTGAAAAAAGTCCTCTCTCGCGCTCTCTCCCAAAAACTTTTAAATCAGAAAAAAATATAGTGTATCATTGTCGCTTTGTTTTAGGATTGCGGCAACGTGAAAACCTATCTATTATCTAAAAAAACGCCAAGCGTAGAAAGTGTGTTGTTCTTATCGGAGAAAATAAAATTCTTTTAAATTCAGCTAAGAACCGGCATCGCATTTGTAAGTACAAATGCACTTGGGCAGTAGCCCAAACCCATCTACAACAGAAAAAGAGAAGGTTCAACCGATTGGTCGTTCCTTCTCTTTTCTTTTTAATGAAATATTTTGCTAACGCAAAACGTGAAATAATT
>JAFTTN010000045.1 GCA_017466805.1 Clostridia bacterium | reverse complement strand
TGAATCAGAGTGAGAGAAATGAGGGTAGTTTGCGCGAAATGCGAGCGTAGGCGTAGTATTCTACGGCAGTCGAAGCATTTCGTGCAAGCCCTTGAAAATACAATAAAAAATCTCTATTCCTTATAAAAAGACAGTGTACCTTCGCTTTATACGGAAGGCACACTGTTTCTTTTGCATTTGCTTTTCAAGGGCGCAAATACACCATTTGTCTTCGCTCTGAAATCCCACCGCGCAGGTGGGATTTTTATTGCTCAATTATTTCTTTTTCTTAACGATAAAGACAACGATAACGGCGATAACAGCAACAGCCGCAACGATAATTGCGATAATCGCGCCGGTGCCCAAGCCTTCGTTTTCTGCTTCTGCTTCAGAGGATTCTGCTACATTGGCAGAAGATTCGGTCTTGGATTCTTCCTTGGAAACAGCTTCGGAAACAGCTTCGGATTCTTCTTCGGAAACTGCTTCGGATTCGACTTCGGAAACAGCTTCGGACTCTGCTTCGGAAACAGCCTCGGAAGCAGCTTCGGATTCATCGTCGGTAGGAGCGGAAGCTTCGTCGTTTGCAACGATATCGAGCGCTTTAACGGTAACCACGCCGCCGTTTACCGAGTAAACCTGAATACCGGTAAAGATAATTTCGTTATCTTCGGTGATAAAATCCTTGTTAAAGGTAGCTGCATTGAGGAATGCGGTGGAGTTGACGAAATCGGAAAGCTTGATAACGCCCTTGTAATCGCCGTCGTAAAGGTCGCCCGAGCCGGAATCGTAGTTAACGCTGCCGAGGGTGTTGTTTGCGATGGTGAAGGACGAGGAGTTGCCGAAGCCGTCGGTGAAATAGAAGTTGATGTTGATTGCGCCGCCTGCTACGGTGAAATCGTAAACGAGCGAATATTCATCGATATTTGCCTTTACAATATCTTCGCTGTCGTAATAGGTGTCAACGCAGGGCCAGGTGCCCGAAATCGAGCCGCCGAATTCAACGCTGTCTGCATTTTCGGTAACGGTAACGCTTGCGCCGCCGTTATCGGTCTTCGACCAGGTTGCGCCGAGGGGGATAAGCTCGTAGCTGTCTGCCGCGCTAACCGAGAAAACGCTCATCGAAAGCACGAGGCAGATTGCGAATAAGGAAACGAGAATACGCTTCATAAGATAAAGCCTCCAAATATATAAATTTACTTTGTAATTTTACCACACTATTTATAAATAGTCAAGTATCAAAACTTGACGAAACGGTTATAATCTGCTACAATTAAACGGCAATATTATTAATATATTGGAGTATAGATTATGAATACCGATATCGCATTTGAATACCTAACCGGCAAAAAGCGGTTCGACGCAGAAGCTGCGTTTGACTATTCGCTTCGCGGCGCAGAGGACGGCATAGTTCTGCTCGAAAACAAAAACCGCACCCTGCCCCTCACCCCCGAATCGAAGGCGGCGTTCTTCGGCAGAATGCAAAAGCGCTACGTAATGCTCGGCTCGGGCTCGGGCGGCAGAGTGGTTCCGCTCGTAACCACCAATATTTTCGATTCGCTTTCCGAGCTCGGCTTATCGCTCGATAAAGAGGTCGAAAAATTTTACGACGATTACGTCGAAAAGCACCCCTATGACGATGCGGGCGGCTGGATTCACCCCGAATGTCAGCAGGAGCCTATACTCGACGAGCAGTTCGTTTCTTCGGCAGCCGAGCGCAACGAAAATGCGCTTTTCGTGCTCACCCGTATGGCAGGCGAGGACAAGGATATGTCCTATGCACGCGGCGGTTATCTGCTTACCGAAGCAGAGCTTTGCAATTTAAAGCTTATCCGCAAATATTTCAAAAAAGTAACGGTTCTTTTGAACGTAAGCGGGATTATCGATATTTCCGAAATAAATTCGGTAGAGCCCGACGCGGTTTTAATGCTTTGGACGGGCGGTATGCTCGGCGGCAAGGCGGCGGCAAGGGTAATTATGGGCTTAACCAACCCGAGCGGCAGATTGCCCGATACTATGGCGGTCTCGCGCGCGGCATACCCCGCCTATGAAAACTGCGGCAAGCCCGCACAGGCGATATACGCCGAGGATATATACGTCGGCTACCGCCATTTCCACACCTTTGCGCCGAACGATATAGTTTATCCCTTCGGCTACGGTCTTTCCTATACCGAATTCGATTGCTTCTTTATAGATATCCACCGCGTCGACGGCAAAACCCGTATCCGTGCGGTTGTAAGCAACCTCGGAAGTGTAGCGGGCAGGGAAGTGCTTCAATGCTATATTAAGCAGCCCTGCGGTAAATTGGGCAAGCCGAAAAGAGTTCTTGCCGCATTTGCCAAAACACCGCTTTTGCAAGGCGGCGAAAGCTGTACTATCGACCTTTATTTCGATGATTATTCGATTTCGTCCTACGACGATTCGGGCATTACCGGCAACAAATACTGCTACGTTTTAGAGCAGGGCGAATATATAGTTGAGCTCGGCAGAAACAGCCGCGATTGCTTCGAGGCGTGCTCGTTTACCGTTAACAACGATATCGTTACGAAAAGCGTTCAAAGCGCGCTTGCGCCGATTACCCCCTTCGAGCGCGTTGTTAACAGAAGCGGCGTAAAAACCACCGAGCCCGCACCCCTTCGTATCGAAAAGGCCGAGCCTATCCCCGCAACGATAAAGCAGGTTGAAAAGGACGGCTTAACGCTCGACGACGTATACGAGGGCAGAGCCACCGTCGACGAGCTTATCGCAAGGCTTTCCGACCTCGATTTAATCCATATCGTTCGCGCCGAGGGTATGGCGTCGCCAAAGGTAACCCCCGGCACCGCCGCGGCGTTCGTCGGCGTAACCCCTTCGCTCAAGGCGTTAAAGCTTCCCACCCTTTGCTGTACCGACGGTCCCTCGGGTATTCGCATTATGGGCGACGTTAAGTGTGTTGCATACCCCGCCGCTACCTGTCTTGCGGCTACCTGGGATACCGATTTGCTCGAGCAAACCTATTTCTCCTGCGGGTGCGAGCTTGCAAGCTTCAACGTCGATATTCTTCTCGGTCCCGGCACAAATATCCACCGCGACGTGCTTTGCGGACGCAACTTCGAATATTTTTCCGAGGATCCGCTCCTTTCGGGTAAAATGGCGGCGGCTGTCTGCCGCGGTCTTGATAAAGCCGGCGTAAGCGGTGCGGTAAAGCACTTTATGGCAAACAACCAAGAGGTTGACCGCCACGGTGTTAACGCCGTGCTTTCGGAACGCGCCGTGCGCGAAATATACGCCCGCCCCTTCGAAATCTGCGTGCAGGAAAGCGGCGTGCGCTCGGTTATGACAGCCTACAACCCCGTAAACAATCGCTGGTGTGCATCTAACTACGACCTTACCGTCCGCCTGCTCCGCAACGATTTCGGCTTCGACGGCTTCGTTATGACAGACTGGTGGGCGCGTGTTTCCGCCGAGGACGGAAGCGCTTCGGTTACCAACCTAAAAGCGATGGCACACGCGCAAAACGACGTATATATGGTTTGTCCCGATGCGGTTCTGCGCGAGGACAACCTCGCCTCCTCGCTTGCCGACGGTACTCTTACCCGCGGCGAGCTTCAGGAATGTGCCCGCAACCTTATCAATTTCTCGCTTATTTCACTTTCCTACCGCGCCCAGCGCGAAGGCTTCGGCAAGCGCGATTTAAAGAGCGAAATCGAGGGCAAGACTCCTATTATTGCGCTCGGCGTTAAAAACGGCAGTGTTGTTATTAATTCCGATAACACCAAAAAAGCGATAATACGCGTTTCCTTCGTGTCGGATACGCCTACGCTTACCCAAACCAACGTCGGATTAAGCATCTCGACCAAAAATGCGGGCGGCTTTATTGTCGGCGGAACCGAGGGTAAAACCGTTACCGACCTCCGTGCCGTTGCGCTTAACGAGGGCGAAAACGAATTCGTATTTACCTCCGAAACCGAGCTCTGCAGGGTTACCGCGATAGAGGTTTTTGAGGATTAAAGATTTCAGAATAATATTATTTGCGAGAGGAACTTTTTATAAAAAGTTCCTC
>JAFTTN010000044.1 GCA_017466805.1 Clostridia bacterium | reverse complement strand
TATTGGTCAACTACACCGTCGACGTTAACGTCGCCGCGCTTGAATTCGTCGCCCACGAGAATGCGGGTTTCGAAATAGTGACGCTTAACGAGAATGTAATCGTACTGGTCGATTTTGCCGTCGAGGTTTACGTCGCCGAGAACAACGTCGTCGGGCTCGACCACAGGAGGAGTTACGATAGGCTCATCGTCGGTAAGGCGTTCGAAATACGAGGTGCAAACGTAGTTATCCTCGTACCAAACCAAACCGGGAGTAGAGGTGGAAACGGTGGGGTTCAACGGGTCGATGCCGTAGAACTTGAATTCGTCGCCAACCTTCCAGGTCTGTGCCTGTGCGATAGCCGCATCACAGTTGGGCGAGGTAAAGTCGGTATCGCCGATACCGAGCTCGATATAGTTGTTACCCTTATTTATCGCATAAACGAATCCGCCTTCGGGGATCGCTTGCGCTTCGCCCTTTCCTTCGGGAATACCGTCGGAAATAGCGGTAATCTTGTATACGCCTGCGGTGCCGGTGGGTGCAAACGCAACGTGCAGCCACCAAACCGCGCCCTCGTATGCGCTTGTAAAGATCGAGCCGGCGCCTTCGGAGTTGTGGTCGTTAATATGAGTTACCCAGAATACCTCTGCATTCGCGGGCTTTTCGACAGGCTCGCTCGATGCCGCAACAATCTGAATGGTGGGAGTAACCGATGCGGATTTATTCGCAACGTCAACGTTGGTAAGAGTAAGCACGTCGCCAACCTTCACGCTCTTTATGCGGTTTGCGTTCGCACCCGAGCCGAGTATAGGATCATCGGTGCCGCCTTCCCATTCGTGACAAGCAACGAGAATCTGGTTGCTGTTAAGAGTAATTGCGGGGGTATCGGTACCGGTGCCGGTGGTTACAGAGGATACTACGTAGTTTGCACCGTTCCAGGTTGCAACGACGTTGGTGGTATAAGAGATATTGAAGTTGGTTACGTTGATTTCCTGACCGGGAGTAAATACAACGGTATCGCCCGCAGTAATATACTTGTTAACGCCGGTAACGTAAACCTTGCCGGTTGCAGCAACCGGTGCACTTATAGCCTCGACCTCTTCGAGCCAAACGTGGTTGCTGGCGCTGGTTACGGTAAACTTAATATATCTTTCGGTGCGGGTGGTGTTGGTCTTAACCGTATAGGTGAACATATTCCAGGTGTCTGTCGTACCAGAGGTGCGGTATCTGACCGACGTGCTGCCGACGTTGGTAAAGTTAACGCCGTCGTTCGAAACCGAAATTTCAAGCTTTGCGGGTGCGGAAATGCCCCAGCTTTCCATCTTTGCCGCATAAATACGGTAGGTGTTGGTGTTAACGTTGCCGCCCATATCGAGAACTACGTCGATAGTCGAGCTGGAGTTATAGCCCGAGAACATATTGTTGCCGCCGTCGGTATTGCCCTTTACGCCGTCGGTAAGACGCTTGCCGTCATCGACGTATATGTCGGTTCTGCCGCTTTCGGTGGTGGTATAGCTCTTGCCCTTGGATACAACGTTTTCTGCGTTTGCCACGGTGTTCTTAACGGCGTTTTCAAGCTTGGTAGCCATCGAAGCCATCGAATCGTCGCTTGCGCTTTCGTTGTTATAGAGTGCTACGGCTTCGTTGTAAACCGAGCGAAGAGTAGAAAGGTTTGATTCGGTATAATAATCGTAGCGTACCTTCTTTGCCTCGTCGATAGCGTTGCCGAGATTGGTTTTTGCGGGGTTGCCGCAGTTATTGTAGCCGTACTGCGCCATAATTGCGGGATAGTTCTTGTAGCAGACGTTAACGTCGAGCATATCAAGACCGATTCCGTTGTATTCATAGTCGTACCACGCATACTGCCACATATTGCACATATAGCTGTAATCGTAGTTGGCGGGGTTATACTGCGAGCCGTGGCCGTTGGTAAGTACACGGGGGTACCAAAGGTCGTATTTTGACTTGAAGGAGGAGGAAAGCTTATCTAAAACCTGCGATTTGCCGCCGTAAATGCCGGGGAAATAGCCGCGTGCTTCAAGCGTTTCGCACCAACCCAAGCAAAGCTGTTCCATTTTTGTCGAGCTCAAGCCGACCTGATTGGTATATGTAGAGTCTTCTATATCGTAATAAATGGGATACTCGAAATACATACCGTATTTTTCGATCTGGTCAGCCACCCAGTTTGCGTCCTGCTGTGCACCGGCATATGTGGTTGCGAGCGAATAGAAGTAAACACCCAAAGGCATTCCCGCCGCACGCGCACGGTTGTAGAATTCTACAAACGCGGTGTCGAGCACGTCGGTACGCGAGGAAGAGCCCTCGTAGCCCAGACGCAAAATAACGAACTGACAGCCGTCAGCCTTCATTTTCGCAAAGTCAACGAGCGAATAGTTAAGAGTGCTGCCGCCAACGTTCCAGAAGGAAAGGTCGGCACCGTAAGCGCGGTAGGTCGACGATGCAACACCGCCACCCGCTATTGCCGATGCGGTCATAACGCCCGAGGAAACTATCATCGAAGCGATCATAACTATCGAAAGGCAGAGCGCAAGAATATGTTTAATTGCTTTCATAAATAACCTCCGTTAATGTATAATCTAACTTGGATATTTTAACGGTTTTATTGCATTTTGTCAACAAAAAAGAGGTTTTCGAAAACATTTTTGGAATCTCACACAATCCAAACGCACTTTTTTTGGTGCTTTGTAACAACGAAAAGTCTTTTGAGCAAAATTTATCGTTTTTTCAATAAACTCTTTAGTTTTATTCGTTTTTGTGGTATACTGCTGTATACGAAAACAAAAAGAGGTTTTTATGAAATTAGATACGAGCAAGCTTATTTGGACTCGCGAGCCGAAAAGCTATAGCATTACCGACGAAAAAATCGAAATAATCACGAATCCGCACACAGATCTTTGGCAGCGCACCTATTATCACTTCCGAAACGATAACGCCCCCGTTTTGCAAATCGAAACCGAGGAAAAGTTCTTTTCCTTCACCGTAAAGACCGAATTCGAAAGCAAGCACCGCTTCGATCAATGCGGAATAGTTATGTATCTCGATTCTGAAAATTGGCTAAAAGCATCGATCGAATACGAAAACGAAAGCTTTCAGCACCTTGGCAGCGTCGTCACCAACAACGGCTATTCCGATTGGGCAACCACAGCTATCGATGCGGATATTAAATCTATGTACTACCGCTTCAGTCGCCGCGAGGACGATTTTTGCATCGAATGCTCGCGGGACGGAAAATGCTTTTCGCAAATGCGAATCTGCCATATGCACAACGGTGCCGGCAAAATCTTTTTCGGCATCTACGCCTGCAGTCCCGAAAACTCATCGTTCAAAGCCACCTTTACCGAAATGGAAGTAACCGAATGCCGCTGGCTCGCGCACGACGGCCAAATGCCCGATTTGCTTTAATATCGCCGCTTAACATAAGCCGAAAGCTGTTTTATAATAGCTTTGATTACACGAATTTTCGAAAGCGAAGCAATATGAAAAAAACTATCTTTTATACCGAGCTTGCCTATATTTTCGGCTTGCTCATTCTCGCCGTCAGCGCCGCGCTCACCGAACGCGCCGATTTCGGCGTTTCGATGGTTATTGCGCCCGCCTACCTTTTGCACTTAAAGGTATCGCAATTCCTTCCCTTTTTCACCTTCGGTATGGCGGAATATACCTTCCAAGCGTTGCTTCTTGTTGTTACGATGCTGGTGCTCCGCAAGGCAAAGCTTTCCTATTTCTTCTCGCTGGTCACAGCGGTTCTTTACGGCTTCGCGCTGGACGGCGCAATGGCGATTATCGCGCTTATCCCCGAAACAAGCTTTGCCGCCGATCTTATTATGTATATAATCGGCATTCTGCTCGGCACTGCGGCAATTTCGCTGCTCTTTCACACCTATATCTCGCCCGAGGCGTACGAGCTTTTTGTAAAAGAGGTTTCGCGCAAATTCGGCTACGACCTGCACAGGTTCAAAATCGTTTACGATTGCTCGAGCTGTGTTATAAGCATATTAATGTCGTTCCTTTTCTTCGGGCTTTGGCATTTCGAGGGAATAAAGCTCGGCTCGGTGCTGAGCGCACTTGTTAACGGTCCGCTTATCGCGCTGTTTTCCAAGCTGTTCGAAAGATTTTTTCGCTTCGAAGACCGCCTGCCGCTTAAAAAATATTTTTAAATATAAAGGAATCGAACAACGAAAACCGCCGTCTTCCTAAAAATTTCAAACAAAGGAGAATTAATACAATGAGCAAAAAGGATCTGTCTTACGACTTTATACGTTTGTTGGCTTATTTTCATCGATTTGGCTGGTTTGCAGTATTGCTTTTATGCTGCGCTGTTTGGCGCGAGTATACGCCTTGGTTTATTTGCGTCGCTTCGTTTATCTTTTCCATTTGGTCTTTTGTTGGATATAAACTAAAATGGAAACATATTTATTGTTCGTTTCAAAACGCCTGCCGCGAAAGAATGACTCCAAACAGAATTCACTGGTATAAAATGAAGAAGGGTGATATTTACGGCGTGCCGCTGTTCTTCTTTATTTCCGGTATAGTTTTTCTGATTTTGCTGCTGTGCAGCTAAAATTTGGTTTTTTAGACGCTAAAAAGGGACTTCTTGCGAAGCCCCTTTTTATTATTGAGTTTTATAAAAATCCGCGACATGCGCGTGGATTTTTATACCTATGATGTCCGAAAGTGCGGACAAGGTGCGAAGCGCCGCGCACGCACTTTATGCGAATGAACGGACATCCAAAAACCGACCAAAATGCTTGCATTTTGTGTCGAGAGCGTCAGCGTTTATCAAAGCTCGGGTTATAAGCGTAAAAGTTCTTGTAGTCCAAGTTATCCTGAACGATACGCAACGCATCACCGAAGCAATCAACGTGGAATGTTTTTGCGATATAAAACAATTAGATTTTCCACTTGATTTCGATTTTTTCCTTCGATGCGGTGATACGCTCAATAAGTGCATCAACAACAGTCATTTTGTCGTCGATCGTCAATTCTTCCCAAAGATCCATATAACCGCTAATTTCGCCTATGTTGTCCTTGCGATTGTTCTCAAAACGTGTAATTTGTGCATACAGTTCCTTCTTTTCTGCATCCAGCGAAGAAACACGGCTGTTTATATATTGCATAACCGTTTCGTTTGCCGAGGCAATCTTTTCCAACAGGGATGATATTTCGCTATCGATTGCGCTTATACGTGTTTTAAGTTGGATAGTTTCTAAATCAAAGTCTTCCTGCTTTTGTTGGGATAGCGTTTTGAAACCCTCCAACTTCTTTTTAATTTCGTCAAACACGATTTTATCTACAATATCGGCATCCAACGAACCAAATTCGCAACCACCGAAATTATATTTGTTGTTGCAAAGATAATAGCGGTTGTCCGATTTGGTCTTGCAACGGTAGGTTTTCGCCGTCAGGGCATATCCGCAATGAGCGCATTTGATCTTGCCTGCAAGCCAGGTGGCTTTTGCCTTGATCGGCTTTGCAACGCTTTGGTTATTAAGGCATTTGAAACGGCATTTTATCCATATTTCCGAATCCATAAACCCTCTATGGGGCGCAAGCACAAGGGCGTGTCCGTTTAGAGAAACGGTCTTGCGCTTTTTGTTGCCGCCGGAATAAAGATATGCGCCGTTTGTGCCGATAAAATCTTCGGGATTATTGGCGATATTGGTGCCTTGCGACCGAAAAAAATCATAAAGACGGTAATCGGCTTTCACGTACACGGGGTTTATGATAACATCACGCAACCGACTGCGGTTAAAGGGTTTTCCGTCCCGTTTGCGTATTCCGTTTAATTCCAAACACCTCGCTACATCGCCCAAGGATGTTTGCGGTTGGGAATAAAGCGTGAATATCAGCCTTACCGTTTCCGCTTCACTTTCAATGGGCTCATACATTTTGGTGCGAACACCGTCGATAACCGTTTCTTTAAGTCCAAACCCAAAAGGAACACGACCGCCCATATAAAACCCCTTTTTGCTTCGGGACGAATAGGCATCAATAACACGCTGCTGAATGGTTTCACGTTCAAGCTGTGCGAAAATCATCACGATCATCAGCATCGCCTTGCCGATTGGCGTTCCCGTGTCGAACTTTTCCATTGTGCTTATAAAGCCTACACCGTGATTTTGAAATATGTCGATAATATTGGCAAAATCAAGCACCGAACGGCTTATACGGTCAAGCCGATAAACGATAACACGGTTTACTTTACCGCTTTCGATGTCGCTCATCAGCTCCCGGAATGCAGGTCTGTCGGTGTTTTTTCCGCTGTAGCCCTTGTCGGTATATACCTTAAACCGAGATTCCGTCACTTCCTTTTTGCAAAGCTCAATTTGACTTTCGATGGATATACTGTCCGCCCTGTCAACCGATTGCCTTGCGTAAATAGCGTCAAAAAGACTCAATTTCAACTCCCTTTCTCGCAAAAAAGAAGCAGAGCCGCTGATGTTTCAATTCTATCATGGCAAATCCCTATGTTCAATGGCTTTTTCGTAATATTTTCGAAAAACGTCGTAAAGCTTTTGCTCAATATCGCATTTACGTTCTCGCTTTTCGGTTCCCGAAAGGTTGGGGGTTAGATTTACAATAATTATTGTTTTCCCGCCTATCTTTCTTTCACTTTCTTCCACCATATAATCTGCCATATCTTTGCTCCTTTTTGCAATAAGCCGCTGTTACAAAATATGTTTCACTCCTTGTCCGCTATGCTGAAATATGACGCTTTGTTTAGAAGTAAAAAGCAAAACCGTCCATTTTCAAAAATAGACGGTTTAAAAAACACTATACGCATTGTTGTGATTGTTCACATAAGATGCTCTTCAGATACCACGACCGCCAAAGAACAACCAGCATTTCCGAGAGCCTGAAAACCCTTGATATGACTGGGTTTTCGCCACTTTGAGACTTTTCGCAAAAATGGCATACCTGCAACCACATAAGAACAACTTGACCCTAAATTACACTAATTTTTACAAAATTCACGATAGGACAAGCTGTTTCTGAGAAAAAGATAAAAAACTGACGAGGTAATATCGTCAGTTTTTTAGTATTTGTTGATACGTCATTCTCTCAATCAAGTAGCATTTAGAATGGCAAATCGTCATCATATTTGATTTTAATTGCAGAAAGTCGATTGTTTATATTATCTAAAACAACTTTCTTTTTCGATGAGGAAAGGCGTATGATAAGTTTATAAAAATCAACTACAGTTTTTACATCAATGTTTGTATTAGGGTAATAATTATAGCGACCGCTTACAAAACAATCTATTAATTTGCTATTATTTGGAACATATTCTTCAAGAGAGGAATAGGAAACCTCCAAAGGTTAGTATATAAAGTGTTAAACCATGAAGCAAAAATACATGCTCGCAAGGGCATTTTTGCGAAGCCGTCAATATCACAGCCGTGCGTAGCACGGGAGAGCGAAGCTCTAAGGCTTTTTAAAAAGGTTTACTGCGAATATTATACCATAATTTGCGGATGTTTTCAATAATTTTTAGGTGTTTTTCAAAATAAAATTGAGTTTTTCAAGTTTTAGGCGCATTAATAACTTTTTCTTAATAAAAAAAGACGCCGCAACGAAGCAACGTCTTTGGGTAATTCAATGGCAACCGTGGGAACCGCAGTTACTGCCGTAGCCGTGGTCTCCGCAGTTATGTCCCTCGCCGTGGTGATGGTCGTGGTGGTCACACTTGGCTTCGGGATCATAGTTCAAACTGTTTGCAAGGAATGCCTCCACCGCTTCGTCCGCATCACCGTGGACACCGCCGAAGAGCTTAATGCCTGCTTGGGCAAGTGCCATCTGCGCACCGCCGCCGATGCCGCCGCAAATGAGGACGTCTGCATTCAGCGAAGAAAGAAGTCCCGCCAATGCGCCGTGGCCGCTCCCGTTGGTATCAATTACTTCAGTATTTAAGATTTTGCCATCCTCTATCTCATAGAGCTTAAACTGTGCGGTATGACCGAAGTGCTGAAAGATCTGTCCGTTTTCGTAGGTTACTGCAATTTTCATTGTATCTTCTCCATTTCTACTTTTTTAAGTGATTTTTTGAATTGAACGGCAAAAAGGATCGCCGTAAAGGTTACTGCAATAATATCTGCCACCGGCTCGGCAAGGTAAACGCCCATTGTCTTATCCTGCACAAGATTGGGAATCAAATAAATAAACGGCAGGAGCAGGACGAATTTACGCACGATGGCAACGATGATAGAGCAAGGTGCGTTGCCGGTGGAAACAAAGGTCATTTGGCAAGCGATCTGAATACCGAAAATGCACATCACACCGCAGTATATTCGCAGGGCGTTTGCGGTAAAGTCGATCAGTTCTTTGTCGGGCGTAAAGATACCTGCAAACACCTGAGGGAACAGCATAATAGCACCCCAGATAACAAAGGAATAGACGACACAGGAGGTCAGAAGCAGTCTAAATGTCTTTTTTACACGGTCGGTATTTTTTGCACCGTAATTGTAGCTGGAGATGGGCTGTGCGCCCTGGGCGATGCCCTGCATCGGGAGCATAGCAAACTGCATCACACTGGTGAGGATTGTCATTGCACCCACGGCAATGTCGCCGCCGTATTTGAGAAGCGAGGAATTGAAGCAGACCGAGATCACGCTTTCGCTGCTTTGCATAATGAATGCAGAAAGACCCAAAGCAACACAGGGAAAAACGAGCTTCCCATCAATGCGCATATTCTTCCGTTGGAGCTTTAAGTAGGTCTTCTTCCCGCGCAGGAAGCTGAGCACCCAAACACAAGAAATCGCCTGAGAAATGATAGTGGCCAGTGCCGCACCCCTTACACCGAGGTTACAGCCGAAAATGAAAATGGGGTCAAGAATAATATTGCTGACCGCACCGATGAGCACCGTCATCATACCGACCTTGGCAAAGCCCTGAGCGGTGATGAACGCACCCATACCGAGAGTAAGCTGAACAAAGATCGTGCCAATGGCGTAAATATTCATATAGTCGGTGGCATAACCGATAGTATTCTTGCTTGCGCCGAACATCAAAAGCAGATCCTCGTTCCAGATCAGCAGTACGGCGGTAAGAATTGCAGAGAGAAAGAGCTGAAGGGTAAAACAGCCGCCCAAGATCTTTTCGGCAGATTCGTTATCGCCCTTGCCCATATAGATGGATGCCCTTGGTGCGCCGCCGGAGCTGATGAGAGCCGCAAAAGCGGATATGATCATAATAATGGGCATGCAAACGCCCACGCCCGTTAAAGCCAAACTGCCGTCCCCGGGCATATGACCAATATAAATGCGGTCAACGATGTTGTAGAGCATATTAATAAGCTGAGCCACCACCGTGGGAAGCGCAAGCTTAAACAGCAGCTTTCCGATCGGTGCAGTGCCCAGCATCTCTTTGTTGTCGTTCATAGTATCATTCCTTGCCGTTTGTGTTTCATAATCATTAAGAATTAACCGAGTAATCCTTTTTGAAGCCGTGTGCTCCGAAAATTTGCCATTGTCCAACTCCGAGACGTTGCATCACTGCCTTGCGTTCCTCGGCGCACAGCTT
>JAFTTN010000043.1 GCA_017466805.1 Clostridia bacterium | reverse complement strand
TATATCATATTTTCACGAAGTGGAAATATATCATACAGCATCGCTGTATATCATATCTCGTTAGAGATATATCATTTTACACGCCGATAAAAGTTTTTCGGTAAGTGAGTTTGCCTTTCTCAAAGTATGTAACCCACTATGGCACTTTCAAGTCGAAAGTGTCGTTTTCTTTTTGTATAGAAAAACGGAGACAACTTCTTTATGAAGTGCCTCCGTTCGGCAGTCCTTTTTGTTGCTTTGGGGAAAGGATAAAAGACAAAAAGATTACATGATAATAGGTAACAGATATTGTTGAATTTATGTGCGTTATATAAAAGCTCTTGCAAGACAAGGACTTTCACAAGTTGAGGTTTTATTGCGTTGATGTACGAATGTAATTATGAACAAATTGTAAATTAAATCAAATTGATAAAATAATTGTTGCATTTTTCAACCTTGTTTGCTATAATAACTTTGATAATTATTTGGGGTATATTTTCTATAAGAAGGTGTATTTAATGAAGAAGCAATATGTTGCTCCTGAAATAGAAAAAATTGAATTTGAAATACAAGATATAATCACCCACTCGCTCGCAACCGGCGAAGGCGATACCGGCGGACGTGTGCCGTGGAAAGTCGACGGTAAAACGTTAACAGACCAGTGGGGAAACGTATACGGCAACTAAACGAGATTAAAACAGCTCTGCAAAAGCGGGGCTGTTTTTGTTTTGATGTGCAAAATAGATAAAAAACGGGCGATAAATTTTAATTGTAAATAAATTCAAAAGAGCGCCAACTCGATTGACACAAATCGATAAGTGTGGTATAATACCTTGATTATACTATAAGGATTATTATTTAATGAAGGATAACAGAAATCATAAACCCGAGCAGGCGCCGGAAGGGCTGTTTATCGGCAGAAATGCCGTTATCGAGCTGCTTCGAAGCGAACGCACGGTGGACAGAATATATATGCGCGGCGATAATTCCGAAGGCGTGCTCGGAAAGATTATTGCGCTCGCAAATCAAAAGCGTGTCCCGATAATCGAAACCGATAACCGCAAGCTCGATAAGCTTGCCGACGGAGCGGTGCACCAGGGTGTTATTGCGGTTGCTGCCGAAACCGATTATTTGGATATAGAGCAGCTTTTGCAGCTTGTTGCCGATAAGGGCGAAAAACCCTTCTTTTTGATATGCGATTCGATAAACGATCCCCACAACCTCGGCGCACTTATTCGAAGCGCAAACTGTGCCGGCGTAAACGGCGTTATTATTCCCAAAAGGCGTTCGGTCGGTGTAAACGGCACGGTTGCAAAGTCAAGCGCGGGCGCGGTGTTCGCAATGCCTATTGCGAGGGTGCCCAACCTTGCGAGCGCGGTTAAGTATTTAAAAGAAAACGGCGTTTGGATATGGGCTGTCGAAGCGGGCGGAAAGCCCTATTACGAGCAGGATTTTAAAGGCTCGTGCGCACTTATACTCGGCAGCGAGGGCGAAGGTGTTTCGGATATTCTTAAAAAAGAAAGCGATTTTATCGCAGGGATACCGATGTACGGCAGTGTGAACTCGTTGAACGTTTCGAACGCAGGCGCAATAGTAATGTTCGAAGCGGCAAAGCAACGCAATTCTTGATATATTCGTAAAATATAAAGCAGGTGAAATTTATGGCAGGCAAAGCGGGCGGAACCCCGCCGAAGAAGGACATACTCGATATCCTCCGCGAAGCCGAGGAGCAAAACCACGCCGATATGGACGTGAACCTGTCCGGTCGCAAGCCCGAAATGGAAAAAACGAAGCTTGCGGCGGAAGAGGAAACGCCCAAAAAGCGTACCAAGGTTACGAAACGTATAAATGCCGAAACGGCAGAGCTTATAGATCAATACAGCACTTATAAAGAAGAAAAGGCGTTGACCGATACCCAAAAATTAAGGCTGAAGCTTGCCGAGCAAAACGAAAGCAACGAGCTTTTGGGTTATCTTGCCGAGGAAAATAAGTCGGGTAAAAGCGAACGCGTCGAAAAGCTGTACGATATGATAAACGACGCCCGCACCAGAACCCTTTCCGACCTTGAAAAAAAGCCGCCTGAGTTTATCGGCGCGAAGCGCTTTTCGGATAGCGGCGAGCTTAAAAGCGAGGAATACACACAGGAGCAGATGTTTCCGCTGGGCGATACCCTGCGTTTCGAAAGCGCGGTTGACGAAAGCGAGGTAGCAAGCTTCGATTCCGATTACGAAAGCCTTACCGAAAAGGTTACCGGCAGGGAAATTCACTTCGAGGGCGAAGAGGAAAGCGAAGGTCAGGTTAAATTCGTCACCGACGACGAGCAAATTGCCGTTTTGGGCGAGGAAGAGCTCGATGAAACCGATATAAATCTGCGTCTTGCGTTTGAAATGATGGAGGACGAGGACGGCAAGCTGAAAAAGATTGCCGAAAAGAACCGCGAAAAGAGCAAGCGCGAGCGTGAAGAACGCGAAGGCGACGGATTGGTAAAATACACCTCGCGCGAGCAAAATTCTGAAATCGCCTCGATTTACCGCAAGCGTGCACGCAAATCGCTTATACGTATTATTATCGTTGGTCTTCTTGCGCTCGGCATACTGTTTTTGGAGCTTGCCACCAAGGATAGCTCGCTCCACGGCGATTTTGCAAAGCAGGGAAGATACGGTATAATTTATATCCTTATCGATTTGCAGCTTTTGTTCTTTATCGCTATCGCAATGCTCGATTCTATCCGCAACGGCGTAAGCGGTCTGTTTAAGCTAAGGCTTAATACCGATAGCCTGCTTGTCGTTTCGATATTCTTTGCCGCGGCGTATTCGCTGGTGATTTTGTTTACCGATCCCTATGCGGCGGATTTAAAGCTATATAATCTTCCCGCGGCGTTTGCATCGCTCTGCGCCGCCGTTTCGGGTTATCTCTGCGCGAAGAAGGACTACCGTTGCTTCCGTATAGTTGCATCGAAGCGTCCGAAGTACACCGCGTGTGAGCTTATCGGCGGCACGAAGGAAGCAGATGAATTCTACAAATATCTCTTCGAGGATAGCGATATTTACACCGTAAAGCGCACTCATTTTGTCGACGGCTTTGTTGAGCGTACCGAAAAACGCCCCAAGTCCGAAGACGTTTTGAACTTTATGATTCCGGTAATTTTCCTTGCCGGCGCAGTACTTTTCGGGGTTATGAGCCTGCTCGGAAGCGAGCCTGCCGATGCATACGCGGCGTTCTCGATTATTATTGCGGCAAGTATACCCGCAACCTCGTTCTTTATGATAACGCTTCCCGTCGTTTCGGCAAACCGTGTCGGCGCGAAGCATTCTACCGCGTTTATCGGCAACGCTATTGCCGAGGAATACGCCACGGCTTCTGTTCTTTCGTTCGCCGATACCGAGGTTTACCCCGCAAGCCTTGTTAAGATCACAAACATCCGTATGTACGGCGATTACCGTATCGATGCAGTTCTTACCGATATGGCAAAGGTGTTTAAATACGTCGGAGGTCCGCTTTCGAAGGTGCTTTCGGCAACCTTGAGCGAAAACGTCGAAAAGCCTGCTCTTATAAGGGTTATCGAAAGTGCGAACGACGGTCTTTGCGTTGCAATGGACGGACATAACTATTTCCTTGGCAAAAAGAGCTATATGCGCCGTTACCGCTTCGAAGCTCCGATTGATGAAGGCGACGATGCGTACGAGCGCGGAGTCGGCTCGGTGATGTACGTTGTTATCGACGAAAGATTGGCGGCAAAGCTTTATATTAAGTATACCATTAACCCCTTGTTCGATTCCTTGCTAAAGGATATGTATAAAGCAGGGCTGTGCCTCGGCGTAAAAACGCTTGATCCAAATATTAATAACGACCTTATAAGCGCGGGAATCACCTTCCGCAAATGTCCTATTTCGGTGCTTCGCGGAAACGAGCCCGAATACGTTTCGGGCGAAGCCGAGCGCGTTGACAGCGGTATCGTTTGTAATTCCTCGCTGCATAATTTCCTAAAAATGTTTGCGCTTTGCGATAAGGCGCGCCATATTACGAAGAGCAACGTAATTATAAGCATAATCAGCGTGTTCCTTTCGTTCGTTGCGGTCGGATTTCTTGCCGTAACCGGCGATATTGCGGCGATAACGTCGCTCCACGCGGTCGCTTTCCAACTGTTTTGGCTGCTTCCGGTGTGGCTGATATCGATTTTGATGATGAGAAAGTAACCAAATTTTAAATTTTTGGTTATTTGTGATAAAAAAATCGAAATTGCACTTGATTATTTTATCTTTGTAATATATAATATATAATATGTATAAATATATTGCTGGAGGATCTTTAAAATGGCGAAAATAACTTCTTCTCAAATTAGAAATATCTGTCTTGTCGGACATAGCGGCGACGGTAAAACCTCGTTCGCCGAAGCAATGCTTTATCTTGCAAAGGTAACCGATAGACTCGGCAAGCCCTCCGAAGGCAACACGGTTTGCGACTTCGATCCCGAAGAAATCAAAAGAGGCTATTCTATCTCTACCGCTCTTGCAAGCCTTGAATGGAACGGCAAGAAAATAAATATACTCGATGCCCCCGGTATGTTCGGCTTTGCCGGTGAAGCAAAGGCGGCTGCTGCGGTTGCGGCAAGTACCGTTATTGTTGTCGATGCGAAGAGCGGCTGTAAGGTCGGCACCGAGCTCGCTTGGGAATATTCCGCAGGCAAGCCCAAGGCATTCTTCGTTAACAAGATCGACGATGAAAACTCCAACTTCGAAAACACCTTCAACGGACTCCGCGAACAGTTCGGCACCTCGGTCTGCCCGCTTCTTATTCCGTTTAACGAAGGTACCGGCGAGGTAGGTCTTTATAACCTTATCACCGATGAAGTATTCACCTGCGAAAAGAAGACCGGCAAGCGTATCGAAATCGCGCTTCCCGATAAGTATAAGGATAAGATCGAGGAATACAAGCTCGCGCTTTACGAATCGCTTGCGGTTACCAGCGAAGAACTTATGGAAAAATTCCTTATGGAAGAGCCCTTCACCGAAGAAGAAAAGCACCATGCACTTAATTCCGGCCTTTTGAACGGCGACATTGCTCCCGTATTCGCAGGCTCGGCAACCGATCTTGCGGGTATCCGCTTCTTCCTCGATACCGCTGCGGCTTCCTTCGTTTCTCCTCTCGATATGATGAAGTACGCCGATGAAAACGGCGATACCCAGCTCTTCGTGTTCAAGGTGCTTTCGGATAACTTCGGCAAGAAGGTATTCTTCAAGGTTATGAACGGTACCTTGAAAAAGGATCAGGTGCTTAACAATATCACCACCGGTCAGCAGGAAAAATTCTCGAAGATCTGCATCGCTATCGGTAAGAAGGAAATCGAGGTTGACGAATTGGTAACCGGCGATATCGGTTACGTCGTTAAGCTTGTTAATACCGGCGTTAACGATACGCTCGGCAACGGCAACGCAGGCAACGAATTTACCAAAATCGAATTCCCCTCGCCCTACTACACCATGGCTATTAAGCCGGTTTCCAAAAACGACGAGGATAAGGTTTCGCAGGGTATCGTTAGACTTCTCGAGGAAGATCCCACCCTTCGCTATGCGAACAATGCCGAAACCAAGCAGATGACTATTTCGGGTATGGGCGATATCCACCTCGACGTAGTTTGCAGTAAGCTTAAATCCCGCTACGGCACCGCAGTAGAGCTTACCGAACCGAAGATTGCATACCGCGAAACTATTAAAAAGAGCATTTCCGTTGAAGGTAAGCACAAAAAGCAGTCGGGCGGATCGGGTCAGTACGGTCACGTTAAGATCACCTTCTCCCCCGGTGAAGAGGAAGGTCTTACCTTTACCCAAAGCGTTGTAGGCGGTAACGTTCCGAAGAACTTCTACCCCGCAGTAGAAAAGGGTCTTCAGGAAGCAATGCAAAAGGGCGTTCTTGCGGGCTTCCCCGTAGTTGCTCTTAAAGCAGACCTCTTCGACGGCTCCTACCACCCCGTTGACTCCAACGAAATCTCCTTCAAGCTTGCGGCTAAGCTTGCATTCAAGGAAGGTCTTCCCAAGGCAAGCCCCGTAATTCTCGAGCCTGTCGGATATTTGAAGTGTACCATTCCCACCGCATACTCGGGCGACATTATGGGCGACGTAAGCAAGCGCCGCGGCAGAATTATGGGTATGAGCGAAAGCACCCGTAAGGGCTACACGGTTATCGAAGCCGAAATCCCCTCTGCAGAAATGACTGTGTACGCGGTACAGCTCCGCGCTATGACTCAGGGCAGAGGTACATATACCTTTGAATTCGTAAGATACGAAGAAGCTCCTGCAGAGGTTGCGCAGAAGGTTATCGCAGAAGCTAAAAAGGACGCAGAAGAATAATTAAAGCAGAATAATTAAATAAGCAATTTAGAAAAACCACGATTCCGAAAAAGTGAGGCAATTATAATGAAAAATCTTAAAACCACCCGCAGAGTATCACTACTTATCGGGCTTGTAATGGTGTTCGGCGTTTTGCTTGCCGCTTGCGTTGACACCTCGAGCGTCGAAGACGCACTCGATACCAGCAAAATGAAGACCGAATCCTCTGAATACGTCGAACAGAGCGAAATCGAGCTTTCCACACCCGAAGGATGCACCGATGCACCCGTAGTTTCCGGTGTAGTTAATATTAAGCCTACCACCGTTGCGGTTTACGGCACTTGTGAAGAAAACGCAACGATTCGCGTAAGCGGCGGTAAGGAAGATGCCGAAACAACCGCACACGGCACCTACTACATCGTTGAAGTAGAAATTTGGGACAGAAACACCCTTCTTAAAGTAACCGCTCAGGTAGAAGGTGAAGAAGAATCGCTCGAAAGAGAAATCGTTGCACAGAAGGACGCTACCGCAGATACCCTTCTCGACGGTAACAGCGTATCCGTTGGCTTGAACTCCCGTCTTTACTTCGACAAAATGCTCGAGGATATGTCGGGCACCAACCTTTATACCGCATCTCAGCTCAACTCTGTCCGCGATTACGTTACCAGCACCGTAACCAGCTACTATAACGATAGAGCGGGCGGTCAGGACGTAGAGCTTATCTACCTCCTCGTTCCCAACGTTACCACCGTTGAAGACGGCATCGTTCCCGAAGAGGTTGTCGGCGAAACCAACACCACCGTTTACGAACAGATCGTAAGCACTCTTAGCCAGACGAGAGCAACCGTTATCGACCTTAAGCCCGTTTTCGAAGCAGCTATGCAGGACGAAGAAGCTATTGCAAAATACGGCAAGCTTTACCGTGAAACCGATAGCGCGCTTTCCGATTACGGCGCATATATCGCATACCGCGAGCTTATGAATAAGGTTGCGGAAACCTTCCCGAACGCCGCGCCCAGAGCTCTCGAAGAGTTCGAATGGTCCTCTGTTCAGGTAAAGGGCGGTAACCTTGTCGGCTACCGTGAGATCGACGGCGAAGTTATCACCGAAGAAATCATTGCGGCTGTTCCCAACTTCGATCTTGAATTTGGTAAGGATTCCGCAGGCTCTTCCAAGATTTCCTCGCTCAATAAGTACGTAAACGCAGAAGAAGGCGATTACAACTTCTTCCTCACCGCTGATAATAACGACGATATCAACGGTATCGCAGAGCGTTGGCTCATCGATGCTACCGACCGTACCGATATTACCGATCTTCCCAGCGCACTCGTTTACCGCGATTACAGCTCGCTTTCCTTCTCGGATATCCTTGCGGAAAGATTCAGCAAGTGCATGCTCGGTAAGATGAACGACCTCGATATCAACCTTTCCACCGCTCCCCAGTATGCAAACGACGGCGATGCGGTTGTTGACTACATTATCGTTATCCTTTCGGAAGAAAATATGGATAGCGCGTTCTCCCTCGCTATTTCGTAATCTGAATTGCTATAATATTTAACAAAAAAGCGCTGATACGGTTAACCGTGTCAGCGCTGCTTTTATTCTGTTCTGTTTTTGTATATATAGAGAAAAATATAGGAATTGCAAGTGATTTCAAACGTAAAACTCCTGCATATCCTCCAACCGCAGACACCCCAAACGCCCGCCTACGCTGCGGTATGCGTTGCCGCAGTCAATGTCGATAACTCTCGATTTCGCGCGGTATATCATAGGCGGCTTTTGGCGCGAAATCAGCATAGTCGGGGTGTGCCCGACGATAAGATATTTGTTTTTGTCCTCCCAAAGCGGAGTATGCAGGTCGGGCACGCTCCATACAAGCTCGCGCGCGGTGTATTCCTCCATCGGCTTTCCTTCGGCATAGTCCCCGATGCCTGCGTGAACAAGCAAAAATTCGCGTTCGCCAACGGTTAACGAAAGATAAAGCGGCATTTCGCGGATGTATTCGAGAATGCGAAGCCGCGCCGAATCGGAATAGCGGTAAAGCGATAAAACGGTTGCGTCGCCGCCGTTTTCCATCCAATTGTCGTAAGCCGATTTGTAGCGCGAGCGCGAGGGCTTTCTTTCGAGCGAGAACATATAGGGGAGCACCGATTCTGCCATCAGCTCGTGGTTGCCTTTAATACAGACTGCGTTTTTGCGCTGCATAAGGTCGAGGTATATTTCGGCGGAATCGTTGCCGCGGTCGCACACGTCGCCGAGAACAATAAGCCTGTCTTCCTTGGAAAAGCGTATAAGCTTAAGCATTTTCCAATATGAATCCACGTCGCCGTGGACGTCCGAAAAAACGTAGGTCATAGCCGCTCCTTTCAAAAAACTTTTCTATATAATACACTTTTTAATCAAAAAATTCAATAAATTTCTTAATTATTGATAACTTATTGACAAAAACCGCAAAAGGTGGTAATATAGTAAAGTCATATATTGATAATTAATTTTCGGAGGTATTTTCCAATGACTAAATTCGATGAACTTATGCAGAAGTACGTTGATACCGATCGCGATACTCTCGTAAAGCTTGCTCAGTCCTCTCTCGTAAAGCTTATGCCTGTGTTTAAGCAGGTTGACCCCAAGAACGACGGCGCGGTTATGTTTATTGCTACCATTCTTGCATCGGTTGCAGCAGACGGTACCCTTACCGGCAAAGAAAAGCTCTTCCTTTGCGAAGTTCTCGGCACTACCGAACAGAAGGTTGATGAAATGGTTAACCTTTACAACGGCGCAGAAGGCGAACTTCTCGATAAGCTCGCAGACGCACTTAACGACGAGCTCAAGTTCGAGGTTGTTAACCTCGTTGCAAGCATCGCAGCGTGCGACGAAACTATCAAGCGCGAAGAGGCTGCATTTATCCATAAGCTTATTATGTAATTCTGCCTTGCGGCACTTTAAAAGAGCGGGAATACCGCTCTTTTTTGTTGCTTTGTGTAGTATATATAAATATATGAAGAAAAATATGGTAGGATTATGATAATATGTTAAAATATTGTTGACAAAATAATAATAGAGTGATAAAATTATGTAAATATAATGGTCTTATTGTCGAAACCTATTGCAAGGGGGATATACAGAATGAAAAGAATATTGAGCGTGCTGCTCGTTTTGCTTTTTGTAGCTCAAATTTATTCGGGAACGGTGCTTGCCGCGAACGAATCGGGGTCCCCAAAGCATATTCCGCGTATAGTATCGGTTGTGTTCGACGATTCCGGCAGTATGTATAAGGATACTGACCGTTGGGCGTACGCAAGCTACGCAATGCAGGCGTTCGTTGCGATGATGGGCGAAGAGGACGTGCTTTACGTCACCTATCTCAACGCGTCCACGGGCTCGATAGATATAGTTCTTTCGAATTCCGCAAAGCAGGGAAATATCGAAAAAATAGAAAAAGCGATGTTCGGCGGCGGTACGCCGAATAAGCTTGCGGTTGCGGCAAAATGCCTCGAGGATGAATACAAGGACCGCGGCGCAAACGCGAAGTATTATCTTGTTGCAATGTGCGACGGCGAGCTCGATCCCGGTCAGGGCGAATTGTCGAGCGAATTGGAGGGGATTTCCGCAAAAACCGCAACTGCGCTTTCCGATGCGGACTTCGAAACGGTTTATTTTGCGATGTATAACGACGAAAACGAGGATAAAATCGTTTTCGACAATATCCCCGGTGTCGACGGATATTCGGCAAAAACCGGCAACGAAATCGTAAACGTTTTGCGTAACATTTCCGCCGATATAATGGGCAGAACGAAAATCGAGCACAGCGTTTCGGGCGGAAAGCTTTCCTTCGACCTTAAATATCCCGCGCTCAGTGTTGCGGTGTTCGTGCAAAAGCAGAATACAAAGTTTGCGAACGTGCGCGTGCCGATAACCAAAAACGGAAGCGGCGTTTCCTATAATACCGGCGTTTACTACGTCGACTGCCCGACCGAAATAGTTAAAAATCCGAACGTAAGTATAAAATATCAGGAAAAGGTTCCCGTTAATCCCCCCTCGGGCTTCGTTGCATTAATAGATAACGGCAACGGCTCTGTCGCGAAGGGCTCGTATACTATCGATTTTTCGTCGCTTGGCATAAATTCGGGCGATTTGGTCGTGCTCGTCGAGCCTGCGGTCAAAATTGGCTGTAAGTATTACCTCGGCGACGACCCCACGGCGCGCAGCTTCGAGGAAATAAAAAAATTCGTCCGCGAGGGTGACGAGGTATTAATCGAATGCGGACTTTATGAAATGAATTCCGACGGATCCTTGGGCGATCCCGTTCCGCTCGAAGTGCTTTCACCCGATTATAAGGTCTATATCAACGATTCCGAAATCGGAAAAAGAATCGGCACGAATAAGTTCGAGGTGGAAATAACCAAGGAACACGAAAATAAAGAGCTGAAAATAGAAGCGGTGCTCAAGGGCTACCAGCCCTTCGTGCTTCGCGAATATTTCGGCGAGCTGAACACCCGTCCCGAAATCGATTTCGGCAACGGCGGAAATTCTATCGAGCTTACCATAACCAAGCCCGAGCTTCAGGATTGGATAAACGGTAACAAGCAAATTTCCTTCCCGCTCGTTTCGGCAAGCAGCACGATGCTTTCGGATCTTTCGATAAGAGTCGAGGGAATAAACGGGCTTCAATCGGGTGTCTGCTCGAGCCTTGCAAACGTTAGCGTTTCGGGCAACAACGTGGTTTATACCCCCAAGCTTCCGCAGGATACGGTTTATTCACAGCTTGGAAATTTCAAGGTTGTACTGGTAGATAACACCACGAATACCGATCTTGCGTTTGCGAATATAACAGTAATTCAGCCCGATTACAAATTTGAAATAAGCAACCGATTCGAAGGAATCGCTTTGAATCTCGGAATGCTTAAAAATAACGATAAAAGCATTAGCTTTAAGCTTACAGCCTGCTACGATAACAGCGGTAATTATGCACCGATAAGCAATTTCGATTGCGAAAAGGAAATTAATATTTCGCTTAATGCAGGCAAGCTTACCGGCGAAATAAACAACCAAAACGGCGAAATAATCTTTACTCCGCGTTACGATTCGGCGGTAAATGCCGACGTGCCGCCCTCGGATATCGTCGGCTCGGACCACACGGTTTACGCATCTGCTACCGTCGACGGCAAGGCTGTGGAATCCGAAAAGGTTATTGTTTCGGTTGCAGGCGGCAGCTATAAAATAGAGGTCGAAAACGGCGTTACCGAGCTGTTGAACCTCGATAGCCTAAAGACGAATACCCAAAAGGTAATTTTTAAGGTTTTAGCGGACTATAACGGCGACGGCAATTACGGTGCTGTCGAGGATTGGGACTCCGGCGTGTTCGATAAGCTTAATATAGAATCGGGCAAGCTTTTGGGCATAGTCGAATCCGAGCGCGATGAAAACGGCAAAATTATCGGTAAATCCTTTACCCCGCGCTACGACGAAAACGCCGAAACCGGAATCGTGTTCACCGAGGTTGCCGGCAGAACCCATACCGTTACCGCAACTGTTTCGGGCACCGATACAAAGGCGCAAGCCGATATCGAGGTAAAGGCTCCGAATTACGATATAATAGTTCAAAATGACGGATTTACAATAGTCGATACCGACCTGCGCGGCAACGAAATCGGCGTTGAATTCCTTATAAAGCGCGATGGCAGAGTGCTGAACAAGCGCGAGGTAGAAGGTCTTGCACCCTATAATTTAAGCATAAATTCCGATTCGAAAAAGCTGGTTTTGAACCCCTGCGTGCGCGAAGCCGCAGACGGAACCGCGTATTTGTGCTGCGTTCCTGTATACGAAGGACTGCTTCCGTTCTTCTTCGGGCCCCACGGCGACCTTGAAATAAAGCTCACCTTGGGCGAAAAGAGCGCGGTTGGCGAGCTCGACGTAATACGAAACAGAATTTGGATAATCGGCTGCTTCGTATTGCTGGGCGTGCTGTTACTGCTTCTGTATATCGTGATCTGCTGGATGACGCTTATACGTATCGAGCCGGGTACCTTCTACGTTGCCGAATTTATAAGAAACGGAATAAGCTTGAAGTATACCTCTCACGATACGACGAGAGCCTATAAGCTTATGACCTTCAAGGGCTTGCCGCGACAAAAATACAGCACGGTAGTCTGCCTCGGCGAAGTAAGCATAACCGTTACCCCCACCTCTAACTCGATGGGCGCTTCGCTGTTCGAAAAGAACTATCCCGTGTGCGACGGTAAAGAGCTTTGCGAAAACAACGTTAAAACAACGCTCAACGTTAACCAGGTGGTAATTCCCCAAATTTTAGCAGAGAACGATAAATACAATTACGAATTTGCACCTATGAATCCCGACCCCACGAACCGCGACGTAAGCATAAGCTCGGCAAGCGGCTTGTATTACGAGGACGGAAACAGGCTTTATATTGCGTTCTACCTTACAAAAGAGGAAGAAGAGCAGTATACGAGCGACGAAGATTAAGCGAATAAAAATATAAGATATATAACACAAGGAGAAAAGGAATGAAAAACAATTATTTTATCGGCCTGGGCGGCAGCGGCGGCAAGGTTATTACCCAATTGTATAACCGTTTGCTCGAGGAGCGCGGCACTTCGTTTGGCGATGACGTTGCGTGCATCGCGATCGATACCGATCAGGGCGAGCTTCAGGCACTTTCCGAACTCGGCGTACAGAAAATCTGCATAAGCGGCAGAGGAAGCATCGGTCAGTATTATAACGTTTCGGGAGAGGACGTTGGCGAATGGTTCCCCAACACTCAGGACGAAACCGTATACTTCGGCGATAAGCTTTTCAACGGCGCATCGCAGAGCAGAATCAAATCGAGACTTTTGTTCTCGACCTTGTTAAAGGATAAGAGAAACGAATTCTTTAAAATATTGGAGGACGCGCAGACTGCTACCGCAACCGGCGATTCCTTTATTCAGCAGGACCCCGTTGTTTTAATCGCTTCCTCGCTCGCGGGCGGTACCGGCTCGGGTATATTTATTCAGACCGCGCTCTACGTTAAAGAATTTTTCAGACAGCACGGTATTCAGCAGGTGCAGATCTACGGCTTGTTCGCATTGCCCGATCTCTACGTGGCAAAGGTCGACAGAAGCCTTCACCGCAACCTTTATTCGAACGCATACGCGGCTATACGCGAATTGAACGCATTCAACCTTATCTGCGGTCCCGATGAAACCGCGGCTTACGGCGGCAAGATCGAGCTCGATATCGAAATCAGCACCGATAGCGAAGGCAAGCTCTTCGAAAAGGACGATAAGGGAAGATACACCCATAAGCCCTTCGATAATATGTATTTTATCGATAAGGTTAACTGCATGAGCACCATTCGCGGCGGTCTTGACGAATATTACAAGGCAATGGCGGATATCGCATATACCCACCTTTACACCCCCATTAAAACCGCTATCCAGAGCACCGAATCCAACGAAACCAAGAACCATATCGTTGCTCCCACCGCTATCTACGGCTCTGCGGGCGCAACCACCGCAAAATATCCCTTCGACGATATTCTCGAATATTTCGCAACCAGAGCTATTTGGGAAAGCATCGAAAACCCCGAAGCCGACGAAAAGGATGCCGGCACGGTATGGCGCTATCTCGATAACAAGTGGAATAACTACTGCAGCACGAAGGACGCTTCTGCAAAGGCTCGCGGTCTTGCACAGTATATCCCCGAGCAGAACGAAAGAGAAGCAAGATACATCGATGATTTCGAAGCGGCTATCAATACCGGCAGCATTTCGAAAAACAAGTTCTCGTTCCTTGCTCCCATGGTTACGAGAAAATACGGCGAAATCGACGTAAATGCGGTTGACGCTTACTTCAAGGCTGTTAAGGCTTCGGCTACTCTTGCTATCGAAAAGGATGCCAAGATCCAAAACGAAAAGGCTAATTTAAGATTGGACGATATCCTTCGCGAAAAGGCAAACGTAACGAAGAAGATCGACGGCTATTCCTCGAGCTCGGAAACCGATGACGAGGGCAACAATAAGCGCGCCAAGCAGATATTCTTAAAGATCAGAGAAATCGACGACGGTCTTGAAAACTTCTGCAAAAAGTGTATTACTCACATTTCGGATATGTCGATAGACTTCTCGAACAAGATCTTCTGCAACGATCTTTCGCTCGAGGACGCATACGATAAAGAAGAAATCGGCATTATCAACGGCTTGCTTTACAATAACCAGACAGGCGAATGGGCTCACCCCGTTGCCGCAAGATATCTGTTGTACTCCTTGAGAAAGAATATGGAGCAGCAGATCGATAATATCCTTACCTCTATCAACGATACCGTTGCAAACGACGAGGACGATTTCTATAACTTTATGGTGTCCTCTATCGTTAACGTACAGAAAAAGGCGCTTCGCCCCAATTCCGAAACCAACCTTTCGAACTTCAATATTCTTCAGAAGACTATCGATAAAGCGTTCGTCGGCAAGAAGCGTGCAAAGAAGGGCGTAGATCAATATTTCAGAAAGCTTACCGAAAACGTAGGCAAGGCGAATATCTCGTTCGTCGATGCGCTCCTCCTCTTCTCCTACAGCAAGGTTATCGGCAAGATCGAAGCACTTATTAAGGAATACGAAAACTTCTTCGATCATATCGGCGAATTCGCGGCACGTGCAGAACAGCAGACCGCGCGCTGTGCAAACGTTCACGATAAATCCTACGGCGTGGTATACGTTTGCGCCAAGGCTGCAACCAAGGATTTGATGTATAAGCAGATCGGCAAATATATCAATACCCAGTCCGGCGAGGTTGCAAGCGAAATCAGCAGATCGCTGTTTACCACAATGCGCAACAAGGCTGTTGTAAACGCAAGCGTAAAGGGCAAGAAGAAGGTAAATCTCCAGCAGGATATCAATACTATCAATTCGATTCTCGAAATGATGGTTTCGGTAGTACGCGAAAGCTTTGCTTACAATCCTCAAATTCAGGCACTTCACAAGAACGTGTTCGAGGCAATGCTTTACGAATACGAGCTTCTTAACCCCGACCATGCGGAAGATATCAAGAATATGAGCAGCGACAAGGCGGCTGAAACCCGCATCGTCGAGCATATTACCAAGGTGCTCAACAACATCGCTATCGTTGCCGCTCCCGCAATTATTTACGATGACGTGGATATGTATAGCGGACTCTTCAAAAAGGACGACGGCAACGGCGGTATTCAGGAAAGAGATCGCGTATCCATCAACTACAGATTTATCTCCCATAACGCAAACGTTGCAGAAAGCATCAACGCTGTTTGCGGCGGCAACGTTAAGGCAGACGATTTTTATGATAAATGCTCCGGCAGTATGCCCAAGGACACCGAAAAGATGAACATTCGTCTTTCCTACGTTGAGGGCGATTCCGTAGATGACGATACTATGGTATTCTATTCTGCGGTCAACTGCCTGCAGCCTTACCAGATCGGCAAGTACAACGAGCTTGAAGACGGTATTTACTTTACCAACTATGCCGATATTATCGAGGAAATGGAACGCGAGGGCAAGGTATCGCTCACTCCTCACCTCGATAAGCGTTGGCACAAGCACGGCGTAATGCCCTATATCAACGTTTCGAAGGAAATCGACCGCCGCAACGAGCTTGCAAAGGCGTTCATCTTCGCGTTGGCATACAAGAAGATCGGCTATCAGAAGGAAGGCGTAATTTCGAGATTCGTATTCCAGGATCTTAATATGAAGCCCAAGAGAGAGCCCGAAATAATCGTATATAAGGGCAGATCGATTCCTTATAACCGAATGAACCGCGTGCTTCGCTGGTTCGAAAACCAGGATGCACTTATTTCGCTTTATGCGGCAAAGCTCGATATGGCTATCGAGGAAGAAATCGAAATGCTTTCGAGAAACGACGATACCGTTGCAACCTACAATACGGCTATCACCAATCAGTCTAATCTGCTTCACCGCATAAGAGAAAACATTATCAGCCCGATCGCTATCGGCGGCTCGAAGACCGGCAAGGATAAGAAGACCACCGAAAAAGAAGACAATATGGGCATTTTGAAGCTTGCTTGGGAAATCCACGATACCGAAGAAAACGATTTCGATAAGGACTACGGCGAGCTTATCGTAGATGCACTTTGCGATATTATTTGCAGATACGCAAAGGCACCCTACAATGCAGAGCATATCGAAAAGAAGATCGAGGGCAGCGAATCCTACGGCAACTACGTTCACATTCGCAACCATATAGCAACCAAGTTTATGGAAGCCTTCTTCAATTCGGTATACGACGGCAAGAAGAAAAAGCGTGTTAAGAAGGACGAAGAAGCAAACAAGGGCGGCACATTCGGCAGAGGCTACAAGGAGCTCGAGGATAACTTCGAAACCGAAAAGGCTCCCGTTTCTTCGCTCGATCTAAGCGAATTCGATTGCCAGGATAAGTCTGTAAACTGGGCAAAGACCGAGCTTATCCGCTATATCGAACAGTAACAAAAAACTTTAACGATCAAAGGGGTTTTACAGAATGAAGACCATAGTTATTAATACTTCGAAGGAAGCGGTTGAAACAAAGTTAGATATTTTGTTTAAAACCCCTTGCGATCGAAACAGCCTTATTTGGCTCGAAACCGAGCTAAAGGATATTCAAAACGTTCCGCCGCTTATAAGGCAGGCGTTGGTGGATAATACCGATATCGTTGACAGGGACTATAATCTTATAGTCCTTGTCGACCTGTACCGCCTTCCCCGCGGTAACGACAGCGGCTTTGCCTCTGTCTATAAGCCCTTGATTGCGCGTTATATCGGTATGAACGTGGTTTGCAAGCTCTATTCCGACCAAGGTCTTATTCCCGCCGCAACCTCGATATACTTTGCCGATTCCTCGACAGAAAGCGCTTGGTATACCTATACCGAATTTGAAGCGCAAAACGCCGAGGAGCAGCGCAAAAAGCAAAACCGCGAGGCGTTGGAGGCAGAGGAAAAGCAGGGCAGTATGACCGACGGCGAGGACGGCTTGGTTGACGTTTTCGATGCGGCAGACCCCCGCGCAAGCAAAAAATCCAAGCGCGCACAGCGCCAAAAGTTTATTATGGAGCTGTTCGGCTGGACCGAGGAAATGACCAAAAACGATATTTCGTGGATTTTGCCTATCGATGCCGGCAAGGAAAAGGTTTTGGATTTCGGCTCGGTGTTTATGCTTGAAAACACCTCGATAACCAGCCGCCCCGACGGATATTCGGTTGTCGACAGTGCAATTTCGGCTGTAGAAAAGCTTATTTCCGAAACGGCAGAGGTAAACGGCGATTCCAAAAACGGCTGCTTCGTTTCATTCCTTTCGAACAGCGCAACGATAGAATATTCCACAAACTGCATTACCCACCATTTCGAGCGCGATAACGAGCAGACGGTCATCGAAGGCTTTTTCAACATATTTGCAAATATCTTTACCTGCGTGCAGAAAAAACGCATTTCACAGCAGTTCAAGCTTTACAGCGGCGAAAAGATAAAGCAAATGCTTCTGTCTGCGCTTAAAAAATACGAATATTTCTCCGACGAGGATAATATAACCCTCGAATTCGAGCCTATTGCGAAGATATACGAAATAAAAGACGAAATTTTCAAGGCTCGCAGAAGCGCTTCGCAAATCGCGAACAAAAACAAGGATAAAACACCCTATGAGGTTGCCGACGAAATAATGGCGGAAACCGTTTCCGAAAAAACCACCGCGGTAACCGAAAAAATGCGCGGACTCGACCGCGAATTTCACAGCTTGGTCGAAAGTATTTTTAATAATTACGATACCGAGCTTATTAAAAAGCAAAACGGCAGAATCGTAAAGGAATGCCTTACGGGCCTTTGGAATTGGCGCGATAAGCAGACCTGCGACGATTTTAGGCAAACAGTCGACGCAACGCTTAAAAGAGCCTCCGGCGAAGGCGGAAAAACAAAAAGCAACGTTAGAGAAACGGTTGCATTTATCGAAGCCGAATACGAGCGCGAATATTCGCAGCTTATAAACGAGGTTACCGAAGCCGAGCACCGTTTGTCTGCAAATAAAAATATTTTGCTCGAAACAAAGGATCTCGTACTAAAATACGGCGACCTTATGCGTAAGGGCAAATGGTATCTCGTTTCGTTTATCGGTGCGCTTATCGCCATTGCGGTGTCGGTGCTGCCGTATATCTACGTCGAGTATTACGTCGGAACCGATAACCTCGTGTTCAAGGTTATGTATCTGCTGTTTACCGCGGGCTTTGCCTGCCTTTACGGCATTTCCGCGGCGATATATACCTCGAAAATCGTTTCGAAAAAGCGCAAGCTAAAGGACGATTTGGAGCAATTAAAGCTGAAAAGTGAGAGTGAACGCAGAGAAAGCATTGCGGCGCTCTATAAATATTATAGCGAAACGGTTGTAAAAACCGAAAATCATTGCCTGCTCTGGCGCGAAATTTTGCGCCGTGACAGAGAAAATTCCAAAAAGGGAATTAAGCGCAATAATCATATCAAGCGTCTTGAATTTCTTATCGGCGAGGTTAAGCGTTTTATGACTATGCTTAAGCTCGATTACGAGGACGACGCCTGCCGAGTTACCGATGAGGATATTAAGCGCTATACCGAGGAAGGACTGTATTTGGATGCAGAGGAATCCTTCCACAGCGCAACCAACCAAAAGATATACAGCGTTCTGTCGGAGGATAATTCGGCAGATAAAAACGATTAGGAAGGGGGAAATAAAGCTTAAATGGAATTTTTCGTGTTTAAGATTTTGGCAATAGCGGCTGTTCTTGCCGTGCTTTGCCTGCCCTTCTTTCCAAGCAAGTTTAAATTTTCGCTTGCATCGGCAGGATATTCGGGCAAGGAACGGTGGAAGAATATCTGCTTCGTGCTCGAAACCTTCCTTGTCGGCTCGATGCTTTTGTGCCTTGCACCGTATTTGAAAAGATTTCTCGTTTGGCTTTTCGATACGAAGATTATGCGCTGGCTTACCAATATTATCCCCGACAGACTCGAATATATCGCCGACGTCGTTACGATAATAGCGGTTAACCTTGCGGTTTGCATACTCTTCCTCTTTATAAAAAAGTCTTTGCGCAGACTGCTCGACACCAAGGTGTTCAAGGATAGCGGCGAGCGGCAGGACGATAAAAAGAGCGGTAAAAAGGACAAGAAAAAGAACAAAAAAACAGCTGCCGAGAGCAGCTCGGAATCGAAGGATGTTTCGGAAAAGCGTTTAAGATTGCTTCGCCGCGATTCTGTTCTCGTTTTCGGCAGAAATAAAAGAAAAGCCGCGAAAAAAGGGGTTATCGCATCCGATTACCGTATCGAAAAATCGATCGAGGACGGCGAAACCGAGCCCAAGCCGAAGATAGAGCGCGATGAATCGCTTTCGCTCGGCGAATTTATAAAGCTCGTTTGGCGTAAATTTATCGGAATATTCTATTCCGAGGACGATAATTACGAATACGTAAAAACCGGTACTTATAAATGGGCAAAGGAATTAAAAACCTTCCTTGCGCTCGTTTCGCTGGTTTATCTTGCGGTCTGCCTTGTTGTTCAAATCCCTATATATTTTAACTTCGAGGAATCGTCTTGGTTTTATAAGGTTGCTATCTGGCTGGTAAGCAACACCTATATGTATCCCGTGCTCTCGCTCGTATTTCTTTTCGAGCTTTTGTGGTTCCTAAACGGCGAGCACAAGGAGCCCGAGCAAGCGGAAGCATCCTTCGTTTCGTTTGTGGACAGCATTAAAGAGGGCAAGCCCGCAGAGCTCGAAAAATCGAGAAACGCTATTTTGGAAAAATACGGAAAGAGCTACCGTATAAAGAATTTTGATACCGCCGTAATGGGCGGCAAGAGCACCTATAATCTCGGTGAAAAGAAGCAATTTATTCAAAATATGGCAAAGGCTATCCGTGCGAATAAAGGCTTTATCAACGGCGATTATATGCAAAGCATAGAGTATATGTTCGACGGCAAGCACGTGCTGTTCGATTCCTCGCTCTATTCTGCGCTGGGTGAATATATAGTTCATTATCTGTTCGTAACCCTTTCGTTCGGCAAGCGCGTGCTTTTTATCTGCGAGGATAAAAAGGAAATAGAAAACGCCGCCGCTTATCTCGAATCGAGCTTTAAGCAGATAACCAAAACCCCGCAAATTCTTTGGAGAATAAGCACGTTTGAAAAAATGCACGAGGGCGAAAAGCCGGATATTCTGCTTCTTACTCCCGAGCAGTTCCTCGAACGCAGTCTTTTTGTCGACGGCAGAAGCTTTTTCGACGAGCTTGTCGACGTTTTCGTGCTCGATGCCGATAAAATTCTCACCGCAAATAACTATTACTGTCTTATTATGGCGAAAAAGCTTGAAAAGGCAACCACCGAAGCGGATAATTGGAACGTTCCCGATGCGGACCGTTCGGTTGCCGTCGGCAAGCGGGTTCGCTACAGCTTCTTCTCGAACGGACATATTCAATCGCTCGGCAACAGTATAAGACAGTTCTTCAATCTCGAGGATGCACCGCTCGAAACCTTCCATTCCTTCGGGCTTGCATCTAATACCGAGGTGTTCGTATGGCACACCGGTATGTCCTCGACGCTTTACGTCGATAACGGCGCAAACCAGGTTGCGCTCGAGGTACAGATTGCAAAGGATGCGGGTAATTTCGGTATCCCGAACATTAATCTTATCTCCGAAACCGCAGTATACAGCAGTCAGCTTACCGAAATCCAAGGGCTTACTCTTAACAGCTGCGACCTTTCGGACCACCCAGTCGGATACGTTATCGTCGCCGACGACTTCTTCAACCTTCCTAACGCGATATATAATTATTCGAGATTTTCGGGCAGAAAGGCAACCGTGCTCCACGTTGTAAGCAAGCCTTATCTGTTAAGAGATTATTTCACCGCGCGCGCAGAGGACTACGTTGCTCACTTCGAGCTTATCGGCAACACTATGTCGGAGCACGCCGAGGCCAAGCGCGCAAGCATTATCGTTTTGCTTTGCGACGCGGTAAACGGTATCGAACGTAATCTGTTCATAAGCCGTGCCGCCGAGCTTTTGGGCGATAAGCTTCAGCCCTCCGAAGACGGTATCGAGCTTAAGGATTGCGTAAAGCTTTGCTACGAAACCGCACTCGGCAGCGATGACGGCTACGAGCCGAAATACGTGCTCAAGCGTGAGCAGGATTCGGAATTAAGCTTCAAAACCTTCGTGTATATCAAGGAATCCAAAAAGCTTTTCGAAAGATTGCTTGAATGCACCAAAACCGTCAAGCTGGAATACGCGAATACTCAAAGCGAGGAATATATTCCCGTATTCAAGGATGAAATCACACAGCACTTTATTCCCGGTCAGGTAATAGCCCGCAATAACCGCGGCTATACGATTAAGGATATGAACGTCGCCGAGGGCATACTTTCGCTCGACGATACCGGACCGAGCGTAAACGTTCCGATGGATTATATCCAGACCAGAATTTACAATATTGCGAACGCCGAAAGAATAACCTCCTTCGGCAACGATTTCCGCACCAAAAACAGCGTTGTTGCGCATATCGGCTTCGATATATACGATACCGAAATATCCGTCGATACGGTCGGCTACTATTCTATCGAAAAATCGGTACAATCGGTCGACCTTGCAAAGCCCAACTTCGCAAAATACGTTAACCTTTCGGGTAACGAAGCACTGCGTAATAAGCTAAAGCGCGATATCAAAACGAAAATGCTGGTTGTCGAGCTCGACACCGCGGTTGAATGCACTCCGCATATAACCTATACGCTTTCGGTAATGCTTCACGAGTTTATGAAGACGGTGTTCCCGCATCAGTACAGATGCGTGTCGGTATGCCCTCTGTTCGAGGATGATATCGAGCAAAGCTTTTTCGAGGGCGAAACCGCAATCCGCGACCTTTATCCCAGAATAAAGGGGCTGTTCCAAGCAGAGCAGGGCGCGAAATCAAATTCGCTCGAGGTAAACTTCGAAAAGCCGGTTGAATCGGCAGAAGCCGCAGAAGCAGATGAAGCCGCAAAGACCTCCGAAAAGCCCGAAGCAAAGAGCGGCAGAATAAGATTTGCAATTATCGAAGATATCGAAGGCGGCAACGGCGTTGTCGAATCGCTTGTCGACGGTAACGGAATTATGATAACCAACCTGCTTCACGTTGCGGCAGATTTCCTTGCTTGGCTGGGAAGCGCGGCGGGAAGAGATTACAATTATCTTAATTTCGGATACGAGCAAACTCCTTCGGTTTTCGACCTTGCTAAGACCGAAGAAATAATAAGACAGTTCCGCCACGAAGTCGAACGCTCCGAGCTTGTAAGGCTTTACGGAAGCAATACCTGCTTCTTCTGCCGCAAGCAGCTGGAGGACGGAACCGGTATGGAGCTCGAGGACGGCAGAACAATCTGCCCGAGCTGTGTGGAAAGCTCGGTTGCAAGCTTCGAAGAGCTTGACGAGTGCTTTAAATCGGTTGTAGAAGCGATAAAAAAGAGCACAAGCGTTCCCGAAAGCTTCCCCGAAGCAATAACCGTCGATTTCGTTTCCACCGCCGAGCTGCGCGAGCGGTATGGCGAAAACGGAAATCAGCTTCCCATTGCATATTGCAACCATATCGAAAACCGCGTATTTGTAGAATACGGCTTGCCGAAGGTTGCCGTCTGCGCCGCTATCGCGCAGATGGTTACAGAGCTTTGGCAGGATAAAAATATCGTAAGCGACGGCTCGGATATCTATCTTGCGCACCCCGTTTACGTTGCTATACAGGCGTTGAGCCTGCTTCGCTACGGTGCCGAATCCGAAGCTCTTGCAAAATTCCACAGCGAAAACAAGGGCTTGGCAGAGCTTACCCAAGCACTGCACGAATTCGGAAGCCCCGATAGCTTTGCGTACTTCTTGGGAAGCGCGGGCAAAAAGGGTGAAGGCGACCAAACCGGCGACGATGACCAAGGCGGCGACGACGGCTTCGGCGATAACGTTTCGTTTATCGCAGAGCGCGACCCTAACACGATTCCGCGCTACTATTATAACCGCTTGAGCGAGGACGAAAAAGCGGTTTACGACCAGATTTACGAAGCGCTTTGCAGCTGTGCCGAAAGCACGGGCGCGCTTGTTCGTGATATTCATTACGACCGCTGCGGCGAGCTTTTGAATATCGTTATCGACGATAACCCCGATATTTTCTGGACCGCAAATCCCCCCGGCGCAATTTCGTATGGCAGCGACGGCTTGGCGAAGAACGTTATATTCAAATACTGTATGACTCCTTCCGAGGTTAAGCGCCGCAAAAAGCAGATCGAAAAGGCAGTTAAGCCCTTCTTAAAGGGAATTAAGCCCTCGATGAGCGATTACGAGGTTGCACTCCGCGCGCACGAAAATATCGTCGAGCTTATCGATTACGATTCGCTCGGTATCGAAGAGCAGGAGCGCGATCCTAATCGCAACAGTAAGCCGGATAATCTTCGTTCGGTCTACGGCGTGTTTGTCGAAGGAAAGGCGGTTTGCGCAGGCTATGCAAGAGCTTATCAATACCTGCTTAACCGTTTGGGTATCGAATGCAGCTACGTAATCGGTCCCTGCCACAGCGGCGAATGGCACGCCTGGAATTTGGTTAAGCTCGAAGGCGATTATTACTACGTCGACGTAACCTTTGACGACCGCACGAATACCGATTCGAGAAAGAGCGGTAACGCCGAGGTGTCCTACGATTACTTCTGTATTACCACACAAGAGCTTCTTAAAACGAGAAATATTCATAAATCCGAGCAGTACCCCGAATGTACCGCCGTTAAGTGTAATTATTTCATAAGAAGCAAGCTCTTCTTTAAGGATTACGATGCAGAGCGTATCGGCAAGCTTATCGTTTCGGCAATAAAGGCAGGCAAAAAGGAAATTGCCTTTAAAACCGAAAGCGCGTCGGTTCTCGCGTTGCTAAAGCGCCGTCTTGTCGACGAGCAGGGCGTGTTCGATATTCTTCGCAGTATAGAAGGCAAAAAGCAGACCACCTCTTATTCCTACTATACGAATAACGAGCTTAATATCCTGCATATTATCGTAGGTTAAATCACAATAAAAGGGCACGGTTGAGCGAGACACTTCGTAAAGAAGTTGTCTCGCTCGGCTTTTATCCTTACAAAACAAATGACACTTTGCACAAGGATTGTGAAAGTGTCATAGTGGGTTACATACTTTGAGAAAGGTAAATACTTGCCGAAAATAAAGAATATCTTTCTCGGCAGGTAAAGTGATATTGCAAACTAAAAGTTTGCAGTGATATTTTTGCCAAAAGGCAAAAATGATATGAAAACCTATCGGTTTTCGTGATATTATATTCGCCTTGAAACTGTCCGTAGGACAATATCACTATGCATAGCATAATATCACTGCGAAGCAATATCACTCGCCGCAAGGCGAATATAACTGAGGTGCACTTCCTTACGGAGTGCGCCTCGATCGCCGTGCCTTTTTGTTTATATCTTGTTGCAAATGTTGCATTTGTGTTGTATAATGATGTTGTGGCAAACCAAAGGAGAAAAAACAATGAAGTGGATTTCAACGACCGAAAACGAAAAATGGAGCGAAAGCAACGGCTTTGCCGATAAAAAGGGAAGCGAGATAATATTGGGCGAGCCTGTCGGAAAGGAATTTTTCGGTTGGGGCTGCTGTATAAGCGAAATCTGTGCGAAGGCGATTTTCTCGCTCGATGCCGAATCGCAAAAGAAGATATTCGATGAGCTTTTCGGCGAAGATGGGTGCGGATTCAGCTATTGCCGTCTTTCGATAGGTGCAAACGATTTTGCGGAAAGCTGGTACAGCTACAACGAAACCGAGGGCGATTATGCGATGGAGAATTTCTCGATCGACCGCGACCGCAAATATATAATCCCCGCAATAAGAGAAGCACAAAAGCGCTCTGCCGATTTGGAATTTTTCGCATCGCCTTGGAGTCCGCCCACTTGGATGAAGTTCCCGAAGGCGTATAACTACGGCAGACTCGTGCAGACCGAGGAAAGTTTAAAAGCCTACGCTCTTTATTTCAAAAAGTATTTGCAGGCGTATAAAAACGAAAATATAAAAATATCGGCTGTCTGCCCGCAAAACGAATTCTTTGCCGACCAAAAATTCCCCTCCTGCGTTTATTCGGCAAAGGAGCTCGAGTCGTTTATGTGCCATCTTGCCGATGCGGTCGAAGGTCTTGCCGAGCTTTACTACGGCACCTGCAACGGTCCCGACCCGTACAGCGAATACGGCTTGCACAACGAATATCTTAACTATATAATGCAAAACCAATCCCTGCGCGGTCGAGTAAAGGGCGCGGCGTTCCAATGGAACGGCAAATTTGCAATAATGCAGGCGAAGGAGGACTACCCCGAGCTTGATTTTATTCAAAGCGAATGCCAATGCGGCGACGGTAAGAATTCTTGGGAATACGCAATGTATACCCACAGTCTTATTCACCACTATACCGTTAACGGCGCGCGTGCAAATGTTTATTGGAATATGGCGCTCGAAAACGGCGGTCTTTCGACTTGGGGCTGGGTGCAGAACTCGCTTATAAGCATCGAAAACGGCGAATACCGCTATAATCCCGAGCTTTACGTTATGAAGCATTTTTCGCACTTTGTAAAAAAAGGCGCAAGACTGCTTTCCGTTTCGGGCGAGATGAGCTCGAACACCACCGCGTTCAAAAACCCCGACGGAAGCATTGCGGCGGTAATTATGAACCCGTTTGAATTCGAAAAAACGGTTACTGTCGGCGGCAAAAATCTTGTTTTAAAGCCGCGCTCGTTTAATACCGTCGTGCTTTAATTATACGAAAATTCGTGTAAAAAACCGCTTTGAAGTGCTTTTTCTAAAAAAACACGTCACCCAATTCACCAAAGGAGGCGAAGTATATGCCGCTACAGATAATACGTAACGATATAACCAAAATGAAGGTCGACGCTATTGTGAACGCGGCGAACAATTCGCTTTTGGGCGGCGGCGGTGTCGACGGTGCGATTCACCGCGCGGCAGGAAAAGAGCTGCTTGCCGAATGTCGAACGCTCGGCGGCTGCGATACCGGCAAAGCCAAAATCACGCGCGGATACGGCTTGGACGCAAAATACGTTATTCATACGGTCGGACCGATATACGAGGACGGCAAGCAGGGCGAGCACGAGCTGCTTGAATCCTGCTACCGCGAATCGCTCGCGCTTGCAAAGGAATATAAATGCGAAAGCGTTGCCTTTCCGTTGATCTCCGCGGGGGTTTACGGCTACCCGAAGGCGCAGGCTTTTCGCGTTGCGGTCGATACTGTAACCGAGTTCCTGCTCGAAAACGATATGCTCGTTTATATCGTGCTGTTCGGCAAGGAGGCGTTTATGGTAAGCGAAAAGCTGTTTGCCGATATTACAGAATATATCGACGACAGATACGTCGAGCGGCATACCGATAAAAAGCTCGAAAAAATCCGTAAATGCGCCGTTTTGGGTTCGGTTGCCAAGCGCGCGAATATCGAATCCGCAATATGTGAAGCTTCAAGCGCACCCGAAGATTTAAGCTCGCGGCTTTCGCAGATAGACGAAAGCTTTTCGCAAATGCTGCTTCGCAAGATAGACGAAAGGGGCATAACCGATTCGGAATGCTACAAGCGCGCGAATATCGACAGAAAGCTTTTTTCAAAGATACGCAAGGATGTTAACTATAAGCCGAGCAAGCCGACGGTTATCGCCTTTGCGATTGCACTTAAGCTTACTCTTGCCGAAACAGAGGAAATGTTAAAAAAGGCGGGCTTTGCGCTTTCGCACAGCAATAAGTTCGATATAATAATCGAATATTTTATAAGCAAGGGTATTTTTGATATTTTCGAAATAAACGAGGTGCTTTTTGCCTTCGACCAAAGCCTGCTGGGAGCATAGATATGAGAAGAATTAAAATAACGGTAATGCGAAAGGCGCGCTACGACGACCTTATCGCGCTTTACGAAAACCCAATCGAGCACGCCTGCGATTTAACCGAGGGGCAAATATTTTTCTGCGACGGCTGGAAAAAGCCGGAGGGCTTTTGCGACAGTGCTTGGGAAAGCGTTTCACCGTTCGTTATGACACTTGCCTATGGTGGCGAGGATATTTACGACGGCTGGATGAAGAAGAAAAAATCGGCAATGATTTCCTGCAACGACGGCTTCCGCCCGGTAAGCTTTTTAATCGAGACTTGCGAAGAATAAAGGAGTAACAAAAAATATGCTTACGTTTATCTGCTACCCTAAATGCACCACCTGCCAAAAGGCGCAAAAATGGCTCGACGACAACGGGGTTGAATATACTCTGCGCGATATAAAAAACGATAAACCGAGCCTTGACGAGCTTTGCGAATGGTATGAAAAAAGCAAGCTTCCGCTAAAACGCTTTTTCAACACGAGCGGACTGCTTTATAAATCGCTCGATTTAAAGAACAAACTGTCGGATATGTCAGAGCAGGAAATGCTTTCGCTGCTCGCAACCGACGGTATGCTGGTAAAGCGGCCTTTGCTTGTCGGCAGGGAATTCGTTCTTGTCGGGTTCAAGCAAGCCGAATGGGAAGAAATATTAAAATAAAAAGGAAAAGCACTATGGAAAGAAGAATGATAGAAAAAATAAGCGAGGCTTATTGCAAATGGGAGGAGCATATCAATCTAAGATTCGCCTATGCCGCGCGCGACGAATATATGCCGATGAATCTTTTCCCCGATTTGTTCAAAGAAACCTTCGAGCTTATGCGCGAAATGAATAACGAATATATATACTTGGGTAAGACCTTCAAAGACCCTATCGTTATGATGTCGTATATCGATTTTATTGCCCTTATCTCGAAATACGTCGTATACGACAGTGTCGAGGATAACAGCTTTTTTAAATATTTTACGGTAACGAGCATTATTACCGAAAAGCTTATTCAGTACGCTACCCGTATAGGACGCTACTACCACCCCGATAACAACACGGTTATTTACCTCGATGACGAGGAAGAGCACGAAGGCAGGTTCGAATTCGACAGCGACGATTACCCGCCGTTCGATTCCGATAACCGCACGAAGCATACCTATAATATCTACGACGGTAATTTCGAGGATCTGCGTGTGCTTGCCGCAAAGCTAAATTAAAAAAATGTCGCCTGCGGGGCGACCAAGCCTCTCTTTTTTCGGTGTAGAATTAAGGCACAGAAAGAAAGAGAGGTTTTTATTTTATGAAAAAGAATCTTACAGAGCTCGTTTTTATTCTCGACAGAAGCGGTTCTATGTCGGGGCTTGAATCGGATACCGTCGGCGGCTTCAATGCGATGATAGAAAAGCAAAGACGCCAAGACGGCGAATGCTATGTTTCTACCGTGCTGTTCGATAGCGAAAGCAGCGTTCTGCACGACAGAGTTCGCCTTGCCGACGTGCCGAAGATGACCGAAAACGATTATACCGTCGGCGGCTGTACCGCGCTTATCGATGCGCTCGGCGATGCAATAAAGCATATTGCGAATATCCATAAATACGCGCGTGCTGAGGATATACCCGAGCATACCGTTTTTGTAATAACGACCGACGGACAGGAAAACGCCAGCCGAAAATACGATTCCAAAAGCGTAAAAAAGCTGTTGGAAAAGCAAAAGGAAAAGCACGGCTGGGAATTCCTTTTCCTCGGTGCGAATATCGATGCGGTCGAAACGGCGGCGCGCTACGGCATTTCGCCCGACCGTGCGGCAAACTTCCATTGCGACAGCCGCGGCACAAGAGTTAATTACGATGCAATGGGCGACGCGATATGCAACGTACGCACCGGCAAGAAATTAACTTCATCTTGGAAGCGCAAAATCGACGAGGATTTTAATTCCCGCGCTTAGTAAAAGAAAAAGCAGAGTTTTTACTCTGCTTTTTTGTTAGGGAAATATATCGTCATATCGGTTTTTGTTTTTCCGTCTTCCGACAAATATGTTATTACTGCACAGCGGTCTTCTTGCAACTCGCATTCCGCATCAAAATCATTGCCGATGAGCGCGGTGTTTGTTATTTCGTAAGCGGCGTAATATTCGGATTTATCGAAAATGCTTTGAACTACAACGTATTGCTTTTCGTCAAAGTAATCGGCATAGATTACGTAACTGCTTTGAGCAGCTAAAACGGAAGTGAACTTTTCGGAAACCTTGCTGTTTTTTAAATCGTAATAGGTGGTTTGCCTTGTGGATAGCTTTGTACCGGTTTGGTGTGTCATTCCGATAACGTCTGTGGTTACAATTTGTTTTTCGAGGATATCTTCGGTGTTTTTTACGGAATCGAGAACCCAACCGTTATAGTCTGTTATGGTATAAGAATAGGTCCCGTCCTTGTTTCCGCAGATTGCCGAATTATACATTATATTGATGTTCCAAGATTCAAAACGTGTTATATCTTTGATAGCGCCGCGATACTGCCCTTTGAAGCCGGAGCGGTCTTTATCGAAGGTACCTTCGATAATAACGTATTCGCCGTCATACTTTTCCGTTTCGTTATATAATGGGGTTTCATAACCTATATCAAGCCAAATTTTATTATCGGTACAGTAGTATATGTCGTCTTGATAAGGCGCTATGTAAGTTGACTCGAATTTTACGCTTGACGCACCTATCACACGTACCTTCTTATTGTGGTATTCTTCGGGTGATGTGATTAATTCGTAAATTGAAATTTCGTGAATCTTCGTATCAGGCTCGGTACTGTTGACAGGCATTGAATCGTCTATAATGCTCTTTGTATAAAAGAAACCGACAATTACGGTAGTGATTAAAATTACGTTAATCAAAACCAGCACACCAATAACGATTAAAAGTTTTTTGCTGCTCATAATATGTCCTCCTATTTCTTTATTATACATTTTATATATACCATTTATTGTGCCGACTGTCAATATATTCGATTTATTACCCGTGCTTGCAGCAAAGCAAATGTTTGAAATCTGCGGTATAGACGAATCGGTTATGCCGAAGCTTTACGAAAGCTACGATAATATGGGCGCGCCTGCGCTTCATCAAAGCGGAAAGCAGGAATACCTGCAAAGCATAGTTAACGAAATTATGTTCAAATAAAAGCTCCGAAAATATTATAATCAAAAAAAGCGAGGTGAATTTCATCTCGCTTTTTTAAATTAAAGTTCGAAGTGTATCACTCTAACCAAAGCCGCCGCAAGCGGTAATGCCTGCGGCAGCATTGTTTTACAATCGTTTAATCGTTATCGCAGCTGTGTGATAACAAGATGCGCGGAAACCGAACGGGTGCCGCCTGCCGACGGAGTTATCGTTAAAGCCGCGGCGGTGCCTGCGGGATTTCTTACCGTCAGTACAGAATCGATAACCGTGGTTTCGACTATTGCCATTCCCACAATCTGCGATACTCCGGTTGCCCGACCGACTACCGTGTATTCCAAATCTTCTCCGTTCAACGTGAGAACAAGCTGGCCTGCTTCGGTTACGCTTACCTGAAACAGCACCTGATAAACACCGATATCAGCCAGAGTAAACGAGCTTGCTCCTGCTCTTGCAATACCGGAATTGCTGTTGGGACCGTCCTGCGGGAAGCTTACGTCGGTACCGGGAGCAACGGTTGCGGAGTTGTCGGGCGGCATCAGAGCATAGAAATCGGCAAAGTTAATTATCCCGTTCTCGCCCTGCGGACCTGCGGGGCCAACCTCGCCCTGCGGACCTGCGGGACCAACTTCACCTTGGGGACCTGCGGGACCGATTTCACCTTGCGGACCTGCGGGGCCAACTTCGCCCTGCGGACCTGCGGGACCTACTTCGCCTTGGGGACCTGCGGGGCCGATTTCACCTTGGGGACCTGCGGGACCAACTTCGCCTTGGGGACCTGCGGGGCCAACCTCGCCCTGCGGACCTGGTGTCAAGGGACTTAAACGGTGATTTCGATCAGATTTTCTTCGAAACCGATGATGCAGCTTTCGTAATAACCATCACCGGTGGTCCTGGGACCGCTGATCACGGCATATCCGTC
>JAFTTN010000042.1 GCA_017466805.1 Clostridia bacterium | reverse complement strand
GCCGTCGTTACAGAACAAATCGCATACGCGCAAAACTGCTACGCACCTTAAAATCAGATAGTTTTGTCGCAAGACAAAGAAGAAATCCGCGATAATACGAGCGTATATCGCGGATTTTTGATGCAGTATTGTGCAAAAATGTCGATTTTAAGGCGATTTATCACTATGGTGCATCGCCCTTCTGTGCGGCACTTCTTTTATATATTTATTCGATAATCGATTTTGCAATACGCTTTGCAAGCTTTGTTTTTGTGGGCGGGTGTATTTGGTCGCTTTCGCATAAATCGCGCGAGATAACCGTTTTTACGTTGCGGACGTTGGTTTGTATTTCGGCTTGCGCCTTTTGGACCGTGTGCCAGCCATCGTCGTCGCGTTGGTCGAAATCGGCTATCTGTATAACGGTAAATTCAAGATTTTCGTCCATAAAGCCCTTTCGCCAAATGCGAATAAGCTCGGCAAGCTCGTGCTCGTATACCAATGCCTCGGAAACGGTGGTGTCGCTTTCGCCCTGATACCACACCACGCCGTTTAGCGAAAACGGCATAAGTGTCGAAAGAAATCGCTCGTACATAACGGGGCCGCAGTTCCAGGCGTAAAAATCCTTATAGGTGTGGTCGATATGCTTTTCCGCAATAGGAATATCTATGCCGATTTTCGAAAAGCTGTCCCGAGGTACCCAGCTTTCGATAACCGATGCGCCCTGATAGCAGGCGATTGCACCGATAGCAATACCCTTGCTTTTGCAAAGCTCCTTCGAAACGAGATACCCGAGCGCCGACCAATCGGCAATGTTGTCGTCACTGCATATCTGCCAGCCGTCGCTCGCGGTAAAGCGGTCGGAGCCGAGAACCGTGTCGGCAGAGAATAGACGAAGCATTTCGGACGCGGTGTATTCTTCATTCGGGGTGTTGGATTCGCGCATTTTAAATTCCATATTGGATTGCCCCGAAAACAAATAAACTTCGCCGATATATACATTTTCGAGCACACGAACGTATTCGTCGGTTACTGTCTTTATACAGTATGGGCCGCCGCAATCCATAGCGGGAAATTCCAAAATCCAGCCTCCGCCATTGCTTTCGGTGGTTTTGGTTTGACCTGCAAGGCTGATTTCGATTTTGCCCTTGCCCTCGCCGAAAAATCTTATCGGCTTGCCGTGTGCGAAAACCATATTAGAGGAGAAAAGGTTGTTGAGCTTCATTGCTTTGCTCCTTTTTTCTTTCGTATTGACTCTTTTCGTATTATAACACTAGGTATAAAACAAATCAACCGTATAAGCGTTTGCGGTGTAAATAAAATACTTGATTTTATTGCGAAAGCGTGTTATAATGTTAACAGCAAAGGTTTAAATTTTTAAAAATTCGAAAGGAATCTAAAATTATGGGCAAATTCGTTGTTAAAGAAACCGCTACCGGCGTTAAGTTCGACCTTAAGGCAGGCAACGGCGAAGTTATCGCTACCTCCGAGGTTTACTCCTCCAAGGCTGCATGCCTCAACGGTATCGCAAGCGTAAAGAAGAACTGCGTTGGCGAAGTTGAAGACCAGACTGTTGAAAACGTTGTTACCGTAAAGCATCCCAAGTTCGAGCTTTATCAGGACAAAGCAGGCGAATACCGCTTCCGTCTTAAAGCTACAAACGGCGAAGTTATCGCAACAAGCGAAGGCTACAAGTCCAAAGCAAGCTGCGAAAACGGTATCGAAAGCGTTAAAAAGAACGCTCCCGAAGCAGAAATCGAAGAATAATCGATTCAATCCAAACGCATAAAATAAAACTACTATGGGGAGAACACTTCATACAGAAGTGTTCTCTCTGCTTTTTTATATAAAAATTGACGTTTCGGCTTGAAAGTGTCACAGTAGGTTACGTACTTTGAAAAAGGTAAATATTTGCAGAAAAAATTTCTTTTTCGAGTGTAAAAGTGATATTGCAAGCTAAAAGCTTGCAGTGATATTTTTGCCTTGCGGCAAAAGTGGTATAAAAGCCGCAGGCTTTTGTGATATTATATTCGACATAAAAACTCGGCGTAGCCGAATATCACACGGCGTAGCCGTATATCACTGCGGAGCAATATCACTCGCCGACAGGCGAATATAACCGAGGCGCACTTCGTAAGGAAGTGCGCCTCTACAGCGAGCTTTTTTTGTTTCTAAAAATCGATATATTTAATAAAGCTTTCGTAAAATTCGGGTGAGGTTGCAAGGTTAAGCGGGCTTGCGTTTTTTGCAATATGCTCGGCTTTTTCTATTTCTTCGCTGTTAAACAGCATCGAAACTGCACCGCCAAGCGCGGCGTTTCCTATATATTTCACATTGCCTGCAAGCTCTTTCGGAAGCAAGCCGATATTAATTGCGCTCTCTACCGAAAGCCTGTTGCCGAATCCGCCGGCGATATAAAGCGTTTCGATTTCGCTATATTGCGTTTCGGTGTGGGTAAGCAATGCTTCGATGCCCGTGCGGATAGCCGATTTTGCAAGCTGCAGCGCGCGTATATCGTCCTGCAAAAGCTTTATGCTTCCGCCGTTTGCCGAAAGAACAAGCTCTTTGCTCGCGTAACCGCTTTTGTCGATATAGCCTAAATCCAAAAATACGCTTGCCGCGTCGATAAGTCCGCTTCCGCATATACCAACCGGCGCAATGCAACCGATCGTTTCGGCCTTCGGCTTGCCACAATCGATTGTTACTCTTTCGACCGCGCCGAGAATACTGCCGCACCCGACCGAAATTTCGCCGCCCTCGAAAGCAGGCCCTGCCGCGCAGGAGGTAACGAAAAGCTTATTGCCTTTCCACAGCGCAAGTTCGCCGTTCGTGCCTATGTCGATAAGCATCGAGCAACCGCCGTGTTCGGTTATTTTCGAAGCGAGCAGAGCGCAAACCAAATCGCCGCCGATAAAAGCACTTATGCAGGGGGCAAGATAGACGTTGCCGTTTATATAAACGCCGAAAAGATTATCTGCAGCAAACGGCGCGCGCGCAATCGATTTCGGAGAAATGCCGCAGTAAAGATAAAGCATAGCCGTGTTGCCGGTGATAACCGTTTTGCCGATTTGCTCGGGCATAACCCGCCCGACACGGCAGGCATACAGCAAAAGCTCGGAAATCTTTTGGGTTATCTGTTGCTGCAAAAGCGCGGCTTTGCCGTTTTCGGCTTCGGATAACCGCCCGATAATGTCAAACGCAATTTCGCGCTGGGGGTTAATATCCGCCGCCTCGGCAACGCAAATTCCAAGATTGTTATATAGCTTTAGCACAACCGTAGTCGTGCCGATATCGATAGCAACACCGTATAGCCATTCGTTGCTTCTTTGTACCGAAATATCGGATTCTGTTAATATTTCGGCAAATTCGGCTTCGTTTTGCAGCAATTCGGCTTCGCAATCGCCAAAAAGCCTTGCCTGGCAAGCCAAACGGCAGTTGTTTTTTTGCTCTGCCGCGTTTGGCGGCGATACTTCACCGCGCAAGCTTACCTTGCACTTGCCGCATTTTCCGCTTGCGCCGCAGGGCGAATCGATATAAAGCCTATGCCGAATAAGCAAATCGCGCAGTATCGGAGTACCCTCGAATTCTATTTTTATTCTATTTTTGTTTTCGATAAAGGTTAATATAGGCATAATTAATCAAGATATTCAAAGGTTTTTATAAGCATTTTTATTTCGTGGTAGAAATATTCGGCGTCGAGCAGAGATTTCGGGGGAGTGATTCGCTTGGGCTCGGGATTGGATTCGAAGGTGAGCGAAAGGAAATGCTCGTTTTTCGTGTCTGCCGTTGCAAAAAGATATAAACTATTTTCGTTTTTGGCGGAAATAGTTATCCGTTTGCAGTATTCGCCCCATTCAAGCTCGAAATTAATCGATTTAAAAGCCATCGATTTTAGCTTTTCCTTTAAAGCTCCGCTTGCGTAATCGGAAATTAAATAGAAAAAAGCGTCTTTTTCCACAGAGCTCTGCAGAAAAGCCTTGATTTTTCTTTTTTCAAACATAATAATTTACCCGCCGAATTCGATTAACCAGCTAATTCCGTAGCCCAAAAACATACAAGTGAATGCAAAAAACGAAAAAGCGTAAACAAGATAGCGCATCGGCCCCATATCGTAATTATCGCCGTAGATATAGGAAAAATAGGGAAACGGTCTGAAATAAACGATAGTAACGCGAAGCGGCGAGTTTTTCGGTGTGGTGTACCGCGAGCTTTTGCGGGTATAAACCTTGCCCTTTACGGTATAGCTATAGGTCGCATCGGTAATATTTTTGTAAAAATGATGCCTTCCGCGCACGTTCTTTTTGTGGTCGTAATGTGTAAGTACACCGAGCACGCCTGCGGTTTTGCCGCTTTCGCGCTTGAATTCGATATATACGTACAGCATTAAGCCAAGCACCGCGAGAGTAAATGTCCCTATAGCAGTAAAAATAATTCCAAGCGCCATTTAATCACCCGATAAGCTTCTTTTTAATTCGTTTAACGGTTTTTTCGGGCTTGCCGGTGTCGTATTCCTCGAACAGATCGAAGTTCGAAAAGGTTCCGCCATCGTCGCTCGACCAACCGATAAGCCATTTGTTTTTCAGTTCTTCATCTAAATTATCGCTGTCTGTTTTGTATATGAATATAAAATATTTTTCGCCCTTTACCTTGCAATCGCCCAAAAGCTTTATTTCGTAGGGCTCTTTGCCGAGCTCGGTGGGGTAGCAAAGCCAATGAACCATATCGCTTTTTGCAAGATATTCTTCGTTTGCAAGCTCCTGCGGGAAAAGGTGTTTTTTGCCGTAGCGCTTTAGTGTAAAGTAAATACCGTTTGCGTGGAAAAGGCTTTTTGCAAGCAAATCGATATATTCCTGCGGTACTTCGCACCCGAGCGAAAGCAAGGTTTCGATAGCGTAATAATTAACCGTGTTTACGCCGAACGAAAGAATTTTTGTAATATATTTTGCCGTTTCATCGGTCTTAAAGCTCTTGGCAACGTCGCAAACTATTTCCAATATTTCTGCCGCACCTTTGGGTAGCGTGCTCATTTCCGAAAAACGCTTCAATTCGCTTTCGGTGTATTCGGAAAGCATTTTCCTTGCGCCTTCGGTAATCGCGTCGTGCTGCTTGCTGAATTCGTAAAGACCGACAAAAAGCTGACCGCGGTGGAATTCATCGTTTTCTATTCCGCTTGCAAGCTTAATAATTTCTTTTGTCGCTTCCTCGTCGACCTTGCCCGATTCGAACGCGGCGATAATTGCGTTTTCCAAAAATCTTTCGCGCGTGACAACGTCGTAAACCGTCTTGACTATAACGTAAAGCTCCTCGGGCGCTTTGCTCGGGTCGGGGTAAAGGAACGCGGTTATATCCATAAGCGCCGATTCGCAATCGAAAATATCGTACTTTTCCTTGTAGCTTTCTGCATTTTTGATGTCGATAAGTATGGCTTTTAGTATAGTGAACACCGCATTTGTTAAAGCATCGCGGTCCTTTTGCAAAAGCAAAGCCCTTTTGCTTCTTAAATTCTCCGCTACGGCGGAAGCAAAGCGCGCTTTTTCGGCGTAGCCCTCTATTTCAAGCAGAGTTGAAGCAATATATTCAAAATCCATAGTGTATACCTCTCTAAAATTCAAACTTTGCGGCGATAGCCGCACCCTTGGGGTTACTTATTGTTACACAGCTCCAAAGCGGTGTCGAGCTGCAATCACCGGCTATTATTTCCTCTTTTTCGGAAAGAATTGCAATATACAGAATATCGTCGTTTTTGTCGTAGTAAAGATAAGCTTCGGATACCTCGATAAGCCCGCCGAGCGAATATATAACCTCGCCGTCGCGCTGGAGCTGTATTGCGTGGGCATCGCCAAAGCTGCCGCGGTGGAAGAGGAATAGGTTACCGAGCTTGAATTCCACTCCGTCGATTACGATAATGTTTATCGCGTGGGGTGGTGTTTTTTCGCCGAGCCCGTTTCTAAACCCCTGCGAAACCTCCTCCCATTCGCGCCCGTTTTGGTAAATCGGCGATTTTTCGTATTCGTAATCGCAGAACGAAAAATACTTTTTGTCGAGCAGAATGCCTTCGCTGCTTTTGCTTGCAATGTTTAAAAACCATTTTGCACGCGTTTTCATTGCGTTGCCCGAAAGATATTCGGCAAAATATTGCTCGGCTTCCTCGTTTTTGCCGCTTTCAAACAAATGCTTGTAGTTTTCGAACAACAGGTTCATACGCTTTTCCTGCGTTTCGATACCGAGCGCTTTTTTTATCGTTGCAATAAGAAGCGTTTCGTCCTTTATCGAATAGGCGTTAATGCATTGCTCGGAAGAAATATCTATCCACCAATCGAGCATATTTATCGGAACGTCCTGCGGCTTTATTTCGTCCAGCAAAACGATATATACCTTTTTGCCGAGGTATTCGGTCGCCATTTTGTATTCCTTTTTAACGTAGGAATTTGCTTTTTGCAATATCCCTTTGGTAAAAAACAGCAGCACCGCCTGCGATTTGCTAAGCTTTTCGTTTATCTGGGGCGCCCATTGGTCGCCGTATTCAATGCCGTAATCGTACCAAAGCGGAACGTCATTGCGCATTAACGAGCAAACTATTGTCGAAACACGGTCGGCGTCCTCGGTGTTGTAGCTTACAAAATAGTAGCCTGCCTTGGTTGTCGGCTCGAAGCCGAGGTAAGATGACATATAGCGTCCCTCCGATAAATTAATTAACACCCTTTATTATAGCATATAAATATTCTATTTTCAACCGCAAGTGTTTTTTTGTATACGGTTTTAAAAACTATTTAAAATATTTTCGAAAATTATTCATCAAAGCTATTGAAATCGTTTTCGAAATCGTGTATAATGGTTTTACAAACCGAAAGGAACTAAGTATGACTATATACGAACAGTTTTTAACAAAAAAGCACAAAACACGCCCTGTTTACGATTTCCGCGAGCTTGTTTATGAAAGCGAAAAGGATTTCGGCGCCTGCCCCGCGTTTATTCTGCGCGGCAACAACGTAATTACCTACAGCGCGTTTGCCGATAATTACCGTGCGCTCTGCACGCAGTTTTTTAGTCTTGGCTACGAAAACAAGCGTATTGCGATTTCGGGTGCAAACAGCTACAACTGGATTATTGCATATCTTGCGGCGGCAACTGTCGGTGTTGCGGTGCCTATCGATAAAGAGCTTCAGCACGAGGATATCGAAGCGTTCTTGATTGCGGCAGATTGCGAAGCGATTTTTGCAGACAGCACTATTCTTGCAAGGCTTAATACCGATATAACCAAATACACTATTGCCGAAAGCAAGCAGGTAAAGGAAAGCTATACCCATATAAGCGCGCTTTTGGAAAGCGGCGCGAAACTATATGCTGATGGCGACAAAAAAATCGATAGCTTTGAAATTAACCGCGAGGAAATGTCGATTTTAATATTCACCTCGGGTACAACCGGCAATTCGAAGGGTGTCTGCCTTTCGCAAAAGAATATCTGCGCGAATATTAACCAGACCTCTACTATGGTAAAAATCGACCCGACCGTGCATTCGCTTTCGGTGCTTCCGCTTCACCATACCTACGAAACCACTCTCGGACACCTTCTTTTGCTTTCGGGCGGCGCCTGCATTTCATATGCCGACGGCTTGCGTCAGGTTGCAAAAAATATTACCGAATACAGCCCCAGTGTGCTTATAGTTGTTCCGCTTTTGCTCGAGTTTATTCTAAACCGTGTCGAAGCGAATATGCGTAAATCGCTCCCCAAAAGGTTTTTGTTGCCCGAGGGCGCAAGCGTTGCCGAGCTATTAAACCATCTCCCCGCACTGCTTCGCTACGTTGTAAAGCGCAAGGTAAAAAAGACGTTGGGCGGCAAGCTTCGTTTGCTAATAGTCGGCGCGGCACCTATAAAGCCCGAAACTATCGAAACCTTCTGTATGCTTGGTATAACCACATATCAGGGCTACGGTCTTACCGAAACCTCGCCGCTTGTTGCGGGCAATAACGATTTCTTTATGAATCCCGCCGCTGTCGGCTTGCCTATCCACGGCGTTGAAAAAAAAATCGAAAACCCCAACGAAGAAGGCGTCGGCGAAATTATAGTGCGCGGCGACAACGTTATGCTCGGCTATTACAACGACCCCGATACAACCGCAGAGGTAATGCGCGGCGGTTATTTCCACACCGGCGACCTCGGCAGGTTCGATGAAGACGGGTTTTTGTACGTCACCGGCAGATGCAAAAACGTTATCGTAGCGCAAAACGGTAAAAACATATATCCCGAGGAGCTCGAGGACCGTCTTACCGAAGAGCTTTTTGTCGAAGAAGCGCTCGTGCTTGGCGTGCCCAATACAAAAGGCGGCACCGCAATAAAGGCGAAGATTTACCCTTGTATCGAAAAAATCAAGGAGCTTTATGCCGAAAAAGCGCCCACCGAGGAGGATATAAAGGCGGAAATCGCAAAGGTTGTTGCGCGTATTAACGAAAAGCTTCCGAGCTACAAAAAGATTATTATAACCGAAATCGTTTGGGAGGCGTTCGAAAAGACGACCACCAAAAAAATCAAACGCTTCGGCGCAAATATGGCTTAACTTGTTAAAAAAACATATAACAAAAAAGTCTGCCAAAAGGCTACCAAAAGGCTACTTCTCATAAGGAAGTTAAAACCCCGACAGATATTTAAGTCTGTCGGGGTTGTTTTATTCTGTTAGATAAATTGGGATTTGCCTATTTCTCTATGAAACTTATAACGTAATAACATATTCTTCTTTATCTGCACCTTCACGCTTTATTATACGATTTAGCTTTCCTCCACAGGATATGATAGTTTTTCTTGAAGGTATATTATCAGCAGAACATACAACTTTCACTTCCGAAAGCTTATGCATTTTAACTCTTATTAATGCCTCTTTGAGCATTTCGGTTGCATATCCTTGCATACGTTTTTCTGGTACTACACTATAACCGATATGACCACTATCCTTATAAAACTCTGTCAGATCATAACGAATATTAATTATGCCAACAATTTCGTTCTCTTCATTCATCGCAAATAACGTATCAGACACTCCAAACTTAGGATTCGCAGTATCAACACTTGTATTATTCTGAATTATCTCCAACCATTCAAGATAGGAATACTTATCTACATCTAATTTATAACTTCCGAAAATCGTTTTTTCACCATTATTATAAAATTTCATTTTAAATTCCAAAGCATCTTTTTCCATAGCAATAGTTGGAAATACTAATTTTATTCTATTCATCTCTGCTCCTCCTAGATTCGCCAAATTCTTATTTATCGAACTGATTCAAAAGAAGAACCAGCATCGCATTTGTAAGTACAAATACTTTATCGAGTTACCTCAAAACCCATCACATTATAACATAATAGACGATAATGTTCAAGTTTTATTCCGACTTCGTCGGAGTGATATTATTGCCTTTTCGGCAATAGTGTTATTGAAACCAATAGGTTTCAGTGTTATTTTATTCGCCAAACTCGGCGAAGCCGAATATCACGATGCGTAAGGGGTCCCCGCGAAAGATGCTTTCGTGGGGCAAAAGCATCATATCACTGCGAAGCAATATCACTCGCCGAATGAATAACCCCACCAAACTACGTTTTGTGGGGACCCCATGAGGCGAATAAAACTGCGAGACTTCCTTATGAGAAGTCTCGCAAACGCCTTTTCTTTATTATTCAAACAACGCTTTTACGCGGTTAAGCTCTTCGATTTCGGCGGTGGTAACTACTCCGTCGCTCGCGATAATAATATCGCATGCGAGCGCCAAAAGCTCACGGTATGCATTCGCAAGCTTTTCGTTCACGGCACGCAGAATTTCGATACCGCTTTTAAAAAGATTATCAAAGGAGTCGCCGATAGCTTCGGCGCTTGTTTCATAAACCTGCACGAGTGTTTGCAAATCGTAATCGAAGCCGAAATTATTATTAAGGTACTTCACCTCTTTTTCGGTCACTCTACCATCGGAAGCGATAAGTCGGATAATGATACACGCCATATCGTTGGAATAGAAAGCATCCATTTCGCCATAGGATATTTTATCCCAAGCTCCTGTTTCCTCGACAGCGTCGCATCCGATTATGAATTGCTCGTGCTTGAATTTGAATTCCTGAGAGTAAATATCGATATTTTTCATTCTTCCACCTTTTCAATCTTATATCCGAGCGCAACGATAAGCTTTAACGTTTCGAGTGCTGTATTGCGGTCGTATTCCTTTTCGCTTTCGGGAAGCTCGGAATAGGGCACGAGGCACGGGGTTTCTTTTTTTGCGTCATCGCGCTTTTTTCCGTAGGTCCAGCCCTGCGAAATTCTGCCGACCGACCAAATATCGTGAACGTTTTCGGCTATTTGTTCGGTAAGCGCCAAAAGCTCTTCGGGGAGCTTTATATCACTCGTATCGATAGGTTTGGGTGTATACATGATTTTCTCCTTTAATCCTTGAAGCGTTCAAGATACGGAAGCTCTTGATACGTGCACAAATTCGGGTGTGTTTTTCCGCGATCGTTTCTTACTCCCACTATATATCCTTCGGAGCGCATATATGCATTCCAACGCATATGCTCGGTTTTGCGCCTTGATTCGCACACGGAACAGGTGCATATATCATTATGACCCTCCGATTCCAAAAAATGCGCCTTTGTTATATTTTTATGCATCGCTTTTGCGATGGATGAGCGCCTGAAATATTCGTAATTGACGTAATCGCTCGCTATTTTTTTAACTTCGCCCGAATTGATTGCGCCGTCGAAATCGGTTTTACCGTCGGCATCCTTATAAAGGAAGATGTATTCATCGTCCCAATATATAGGCTCGTTGGGGTTAGTGCGGTTTTTATCGACGGTGCTTCTGAAATCGGGATCGGTTTCGTAAAAATGCCTGAGCTGTGCGGTTTTGCGCAACCAGTCGATATGGAATTTAAACGCCGAATGCTCGACCTTTCGGTTTTCCTCGATATTACGATAATTGTATTGCGATGCTCTGTCGCCTATGAAATTGACGTGATAGTCCTGCCCTTTATGGTTTTTAAGCATACTGCCGTGCGCGCTTAAATTGGATGCTTTCTGCTCATCATACACAACGGCATTGATTATGGGCATTTCGTAGGCACCTGCATTTTGAACATCGTTTTTGGTATAATGCTTTTTACGGTCGAAGAGCTTGCGGAGCATTACCGCTGCTTCGATATTTTTATCGTCATCACCAAGGGTTACAAACGCAAGGTTTGTGCGCTTTAGGCGTCTGCCGTTTTCGGAAGAATCGAAGCATTTATCAAAATCAGAGGTAAAGCAATTTATTCCCGAGAAG
>JAFTTN010000041.1 GCA_017466805.1 Clostridia bacterium | reverse complement strand
GTTGGTAAGAACGAGCTTTTCGCTGTCGTAGTAGAAGTTGAACTTAACTACGTGGAGACCGTTTTCAGCGGTGATGTTAGCAACGGTAACGGTAACGGTGATTTCGTCGCCTGCCTTGTAGGTTTCGGGAGCGTCGATAACAAGATCGAACTTGCCGTCAACTGCTTCGCCTACGAAGTCCTTAAGCTCTGCTTCGATATCTTCTGCGGGCTCGGATTCTTCGGGGTTGGATTCTTCGGGGTTGGATTCTTCGGGAGCCTGTTCGCCGGTGTATACGGTGTAGGTGAAGTTGCAAACGTATGCATCATCATACCAAGCTACTTCGGATTCGGGAACTACGGGGTTAAGAGGATCGATACCGTCGAAGGTGAACTGCATACCAACAGTCCAGGTCTGAGCGTCTGCGATAGCAGCGGTGCAGTTGGGAGAGGTGTAGTCGATACCGTTGTTAGCGGAATAGTCATTACCGTAGTTGGAAGCCCAAACGAAGCCGCCTTCGGGAATTGCCTGAGCAACGCCGTGGCCGTCGGGAGTACCGTCGGAAATAGCGGTGATTTCGAATACGCCTTCAGCATCTGCTACAGGAGCGAATGCAACGTGGATCCACCAGCCTGCGCCTTCGTATGCTTCGGTGAAGATAACGCCGGAGCCTTCAACAGTGTTGTCGGCAACGTGGGTTACCCAGAACATCTTGGGTTCTGCGGGAGCTACAGGTTCGGATTCTTCGGGTTCGGATTCTTCGGGTTCGGAGGGAACGCCGTTGGTTACAACGTATCCTTCGGGAGCTGCCTGAACGGTAGCGGTAGCATCGGTAGCGGTGCCGGCTGCGAGATCAACGCCTGCAAGGGTGATCTTGTCGCCAACCTTGAGTGCCATTGCGGCAACCTTCTGCTGCCAGTTGGGGAACTGCTTGAGTTCGCCCTTATCGTTGGTTGCTTCGGGAAGCGAACCGGAGGAGTGAGCGATGAGAACGATGTTGCCGTTTTCGAAGTTGATGCCCTTGTCGTAGCCGCCCTGAGCATTGCCGGGGGTAACAACGGGAGCGAGAGCTACTTCGTAAACGTTAGCGTCGGAAGTAGGAGCGAGAAGTACGCTGATAGCCCAGTTGGGGTTAGCTGCGTCATACTCTGCTGCGGAGGTGATGATGGTGTTGTCTTCACCTGCGATAGTGCCGTTTACGTTATCAATTCTGAAAACGAATTCATAAGCGTTATCGAAGGTGTAGTTACCGAAAGAGCCGTCTTCGTTTTCAACACGAGTCTGGCCATCTTCCCAGTTAACAGTATCTGCTACTGCGGAGATCGCGAAAGCAGAAACCACGAGAAGTGCGGTAAGAAGAACTGCAAGAAATTTCTTCATTTTGGTGTTTCCTTTCTAGAAATAATAATTTTGGGAATAATAACCCATAATGTTGTTAGAATTATATCACATTTATTTTTTCTTGTCAACAACTACTTTTTCCGCTTTTGCGGCGTTTTATGCAATTTGTCGCTTTGCATAAAGCCACAATCGTTTTTTTGTCGGAAAAGCCTTGTGTTTTGTTGAAATCATCAACTATTGTTAACAATGTATTAATAACATTAAAAAGCAGCCCCTATACAAAGGCTGCTTTTCGTGCTTTTTTAAAGTGTAATATGGTCGATAATATAATTAAGGTACTTTTTATACGCCTGCTTATCGGCAACGATACGCTTCATTTCATAAAGCTTATTGGGCGAAATAGCGTCCTCTTCCTCGGGCTTAAGCTTGCCCTTCATAAGCTTATCCACGGTGAGTGCATCGAAAATATCCATTGCAACGATATTATTGCCGCGCAGACACATAACCTGCTTCATCTGGCCTGCGATAAGGTTTTCGACAGCCGCGCATCCCATTTGGGTTGCAAGAACTCTGTCGCGCAGGGTGGGCGCGCCGCCGCGCTGGATATGCGCAAGCCTTGCAAAGCGCGATTCGATACCCGAGCGCTTTTCGATCATTGCGCTAAGGTCTTCGCCGTATTCCTTACCCATACCTTCGCTGGTGATAATAATAAAATTACGCTTGCCGCCCTTGCGCGCTTCGATCATTTTATCGATAACGTGGTCGAAATCGGTAGGAATTTCTTTTATAACCGCGGTGACCGCACCGAGTGCGATAGCGGTTTGCAGAGCGATATCGCCCGCTTCTCTGCCCATAACCTCGACAACGGTACAGCGCGAATGGCTTTCGCTCGTATCGCGCAGCTTATCGACAAGCTGAACCACGGTGTTCATAGCGGTATCGAAGCCGATGGTTGCTTCGGTAGAAGCGATATCGTTATCTATAGTACCGGGGATACCGATGCAGGGAACGCCTGCGTTCGTAAGCTCGACTGCGCCGCGGAAGGTACCGTCGCCGCCGATGGTAACGATTCCCTCGATACCGTTCTTTTCGCAGGTAGCAACCGCCTTCGCCATACCCTCGGGCGTGCAGAATTCGGTGCTTCTTGCAGAATAAAGCATTGTACCGCCGCGGTTTATTATAAACGAAACGTCGCGTTCACGAAGCTGCTTTATATCGCCCTCGATAAGACCTTGGTATCCGTTATAGATACCCATAACCTCTATTCCCTTATAAAGTGCAAGACGTGTGACCGCACGGATCGCCGCGTTCATACCGGGCGCATCGCCGCCGCTGGTGAGCACGCCTATTCTTTTAATCTGTTTCATCGAATCCGCCTCCGAAAAAGTTACATTTTTACGCAAATTAAGAATACCACAAAAAACAAATAATGTCAATCTGTTCTATATAAAAAATAAGCCGAATAAAATGTAACAAAAACAAACAGGAGGACACATATATGACCGATATGGGAATATACAGCGATATCGCCAACCGCACAAGCGGCGATATATATATCGGTGTAGTAGGTCCCGTAAGAACGGGCAAATCGACACTGATAAAGCGTTTTACCGAAAACCTTATTCTGCCGAGCATTGAATCGGCGAGTGCAAGAGATCGCGCAAGGGACGAAATGCCGCAATCGGCATCGGGCAGGACGGTTATGACCACCGAGCCGAAGTTTATACCCGAAGCCGCCGCGGAAATTCCGATCAACGAGGGCGAAAGCTGCAGGCTCAAGCTTATCGATTGCGTCGGCTACGTCGTACCCGGTGCAATGGGGCTTATCGAGGACGGGCAGCCGCGAATGGTTATGACACCCTGGTCGGATTCCCCGCTCCCCTTCGAAAAGGCGGCAGAGCTCGGCACGCGCAAGGTTATCGAGGAGCATTCCACTATCGGAATCGCCGTCACCACCGACGGCAGCATCGGCGAGCTCCCGCGCGAAGCCTATACCGAAGCGGAAAAACGAGTGGTCAACGAGCTAAAGGCGCTCAACAAGCCGTTCGTGATCGTGCTAAACTGCGAAAAGCCCAATTCGCCGCAATCGCTTTCGCTTGCCGAATCGCTCGAGCAGGAATACGACGTGCCGGTTTTGCCGATAAGCTGTATCGAGCTCGACGAAAACGGAATTAAAGAAATTTTGCGCTGTCTGTTATACGAATTTCCCGTGCGCGAGATGCGCTTTTCGCTCCCCTCCTGGACCGAGCTTTTGGAGGACGGCGACGAGCTCAAAGTCCGACTGCTCGAGGGTGTCGGCGAAACGGTAAGCCGTGTTAAGCGAGTCGGAGAAATACGCGATTCGGTTTCGGCGTTTTCGGAATCGCCCGATATGTCGGCAAGGCTCGAATCGCTCGATTTGGGAAGCGGCAGAGCAAGTGTCGCGATAAGCTTGCCCGACGGCGTTTTCTATTCGATTCTCGGCGAAAAGAGCGGGTTTGAAATAGAAAACGAGCGCTCGCTGCTTGCTATTATGACCGAGCTTGCCGAGGTAAAGAAAAAATACGACAAGGTTGCAAGCGCGATAGACGACGTTATGAACGACGGCTACGGCATAGTTATGCCCTCGATCGACGACCTAACGCTCGAGGAGCCCGAAATAGTAAAGCAACCCGGCGGCTACGGAGTTAAGCTAAAGGCGAGCGCACCCTCGATTCATATGATGAAGGCAGACATCGAAACCGAGGTGAACCCTATCGTCGGCACAGAAAGCCAATCGGAAGAGCTTGTTAGCTTCCTTTTAAAAGAATTCGAGGAGGACCCGAAAAGCATTTGGGAATCGAATATGTTCGGAAAATCGTTACACGAGCTTGTTAGCGAAAACCTCAACAGCAAGCTCGCACATATGCCCGACGAGGCGCGCGCAAAAATCGCGGGGACGATACAGCGCATTATCAACGAGGGCAGCGGCGGTCTGATATGCATTCTGCTTTAGCGTCGGCAATCACAAGCTTTTCCGAGCTCCGCACGAAAGAGGTAATAAACGTCCGCGACGGAAGCCTGCTCGGCTGCATAACCGATATCGAGCTGAACAGCTTCACCGGTGAGATAAGCGCGATAATTCTGCCGAGCGGAAACGGAATCCTCGCCTCGCTTTCGCCGAAAAACCGGCTTTGCATTCCCTGGTGCAACATCGAGCGCATCGGCAGGGACACAATTCTTGTCAAGCTCGAAGTAGACGTGAAGCAGTGAATCGCGGGAAGGCATTACGAGAAAACGTTACGAGAAAACGTCACGAGAAAACGTTACGAGAAAACGTCACGAGAAAACGTTACGAGAGGGACTTTTGAAAAAGTCCCTCTCGCGCTCTCTTCAAAACTTTTTATGCGGATATATAAAAAATCACAATTTTTACTGCTCTTCAATATCTTTGCGGATCCGTTCGAGCTCGTCCGCGGCGCGCTTTGCCTGCTCGGCGCGCTCCTTTTCTGCATCAAGCATAGCTTGGTTGTGCCAAAACTGCTCGCGGTCGCGTTGCCATTGCTCCTCAAGCGCCCGCAGTTCTCTCCAAGCATCCATTTGCGCCTCGGCAATAGCCCTTCCCTTTTCGCGTTCTGTAGAATCAAAAATTACAAGTGCCTCCTTAATGCTATCCGCACGTTTTCTTTCGATAAGATTTATCAGGCTTTTTATCGTATATAAATTCTTATCATCGTCATGCAATATCTTCGAAGATTCGATAATTTTACTGTTTTGGGAAGTTCTCTTGAACAAGACCGCCAATTCTTTTCGATGCTTTTGTTCGCATTCTTGAATCTCCCCTGCATATTTTATCGCATTTTTTTGCATTTTGCTTTTAACAGCATGCTTGTGACTGTCGCACGCAACGAAATACCGCTTTTCGCTTTTACTGTTGTATTTATCGTGATAAATCGATACCACCACATACACGAGCAGTTTTACCGCAAGCGTGATCGTAAGAAGCTTTGCATAAACAGAATAATCTGACGAGTCCACCCCTTTTGCCCCCATATAAAAAAGGAATGCACTTATGTATCCCGTCGCGCCTATTAAATGATAAATAATCGTTTCCTTGTCAAACATATCATCAGTGTCGTGTGTAAACCCCATAAATAAAGGAAACAGCATCGGTGCAAACAAAAAAATTACAATAAGCACAACTTCTGTTCCGCCGGCAGCAGTGAGCCGTCCGAAAAGATCAAACGCAAAAATAACAAAGGCAAGTATCAATGCAAAACTCGTTCCAAGCTGTGTCCATAACTCTACCTTGCCGGGACGTTTCTCGATTATATAATCTTTCTTTTCAGGATATTCGGGCAAATCTCTGCGAAGTATGGCATTGTTTTCGACCTCCATAGCCTCAATAATTTTGTCAATACTGTTCTTATCCTTGTTGTTTTGCTCAAGTGCATTTTTCAAAGAATATAATTCATTTAATTGCTGCTCCTTCGACATTTTTCTTCCCCTTATTAATTTTATTAATTTCATTACAATATATTTGTAATATATTATACACCACTTTAGATGTATTGTCAATACATCAGTTTTGATGTGTGGTATGATTGCGCAGAGGTGATAAAATGGCAAAAACCTATATTGAACGGCTTCGCGAGCTGCGTGAGGACAACGACCTTATGCAAAAGGATATTGCGGCAGTTCTGAACACGACACAGCAGGTATATTCCCGATATGAAAACGGCGAAAACGAAATACCCGTGCGCCACGTTATAACGCTTGCTCGGTTTTACGGAGTTTCCTCGGACTATATTCTCGGCTTGAGCAACAAAAAACAATAAGCTTTCCGAACTATAATTACGGAAAGCTTTTTATATTAGTCAATTATTCACCGCGTAAACGTAATCCAAAACCGAGAACGCCGACACGTCGAGATCCTCGGGTCCCGACACCCAAGTAATCTCGGGCGCAAGCTCTTTAAGCCTTGCCAAATCAACAAACCAGATTGGTTTATTGAAATCTTGCACCTTAACGATATGAATTTTTTCCGAAAACACGCGCCCTGCCTTGCGGTCGTATTTATGAAAATCCCCCTCTGCAAAGGCTATCGGGAATTTGGAATGGATAGCCGCCTTTGTTTTACCGTCGTTCGACTCCAAAAAGCAAATTTCTTCGCCCGAGTCCCAATCCCAATCTTTTTTTCCGCATCCGCTTTTCACAAAAATATCCGCCGTCTTTTTCAGCTCGTCTTCGTTCCAGCCTTCTTTATATCTCAATGCCTTTTCGATTTCTTCGATAAAGCTGTTCCCAATCATAAACATATCGAACCTACGCGGCGCGCCGTTACCGTTATCGGCAGGATCACCTTCCCAATACGGTAATATCACGTCGCGGAGCATTTCCGCGAAAACCTCTTTATCGAAAGCACTGCCGCAGAGCAATTCATCGAAATTATATATGAACAGCGAAATCCCCGCAAAGCCTTTATCGCAAACAAGCCAACTCAAATCGCGCAGGCAAACGGCAAAGGAATCCCAATCCGCGCACACAGCTCGCTTCGGAAGTTTAAACGCCCTTGCCGTTTTGCGAAACAGATCGGCTTGAGTTTTTATCCCTTTTCCGTCCAATTCTGCAACGAAAACATTTTCGCGCCTGCACCGCGCTCTGCACACGTCCGCCTCGGCTTTCGTGATAGCTTTAATAACGTTTTTCATTCTTTTCCCCAACCGTCCGATTATTTCCAAAGCCATTATATCGCCGTATGGTTTTTTTGTCAACAAGGACACGCGCCGCCGAAAAATAACGGGAACGCTTCCCGATTCGGAAACGTTCCCGCAAAGTCACTTTAAATTTTCCTTCAGCAGACTCGCATACGCCTGTGCGAACAGCAGGACTGCGTTTTCGGCTTCCTCGAGCGTATTGCCGCAGGAGCCGACCTCCAAAAGCAGACTCCCCTTTGCAAGCGCTTGGTTGAACGCCGCCGAGCGAAGATTAAGCGGGCGGGCAAGCGTTGGATAGAGGTCGTTCATCTTTTGCTGCAAATGGGTGGCAAAGGTAAGGTTATCGCGCCAATTCGGGTGGTCGGAGCCGCCCTCGTTCGTACCGACGACAAGCATTAATTGCGCGCACTCCTTGCCGTTTAGGGTTGTTAACGGCTTTATGTTTTTTCCGTCGGAATCGAAAACCGAATCGCGATGAAGGTCGATAACGAACTGCACGGTGGGGTATTTTTCGAGCACTGCCTGCACACCCGCACGTGAATAGCTATACGAGCGGTTAAAATCGGTTTGGTCGTACATCGTTTTATCGTGCAGAGTACTTATTCCGAGCGAGTTAAGCTTTTCGCACAGCACTTCGCCGATACGCACCACTCCCCTTTCGGCATCGAGCGAACGGAAGGTTTCTTCGGGCGAATAGAAATCGTATCCGTTTTCGAGATAGCTTTCGCTTCCGTGTGTATGTATTATCAGCACAAGCGGCTCGGAATCGGGGATAGCGCAATCTATCGGGAACGGCTTTTTTATATATTCGTCAAGGCTTATATTAAATTTGGTACGGTTGATAATATTAAGCGAGGGATTATCGCTTACCGTATACCACGCAAGATTGCTTGGGGTAACCGGCAGATCGTTTTCGCTCGCCTCGGGAATCGGAATAGGCTCTTCGGGCTCGAACTCGCCCTCGGGGTCAAAGCTTTCGTTTTCCTGCAGCGAATCGTATTCCCCCGCGCCGAGCTGATATTTCGGAACGTCGGTCGCCAGCGCGGCGTTGCCGTAAAAGATATTCTGCCTGCTTTTTGCGCTCGCCTTCGGTATTGCCGAAACGATATACGGCACGGCGGCAAGCGCAGAAAGGAACAAAAGCGTAGAAAGCAAAAAACAGCCCCATTTTATCAGAGCTTGTCTTTGCGCAACGGTTAATCTTCTTTTCATTTTAAATCACATCCTTGCTAAACATTATATGCGAATGATTTGCATATAATGACGGATTGACGTTAAAAAATAAAATCGTTTATTTGCTCGGCGGGCATTTGATGCACCGCAATATTCAACGCCGTCGCAAGCAGGCTCGATATACGCCTTGCAAGCATATCTATCTCCTTGGGTGCAACGAAGGAATCGCGCCAAGCACTACCGAGCATTCCTTCGAGCTTTTTTTCGGTATCGCCGCCGAAAGCGCCCGAATTTTCCTCCAAAATATCGCAGGCAAGCGTTGCCGCATCGACCACCGTCGGCACGCCGAGCGCGATAACCGGCACGCCCAAAAGCTTTGAATTTATTGCGCTTCTTCGGTTTGCCACGCCCGAACCGGGTGCGATACCGCCGTTTGAAAGCTGAACGGTGGTGCAAAGCCGAGTCAATCTGCGCGCGGCGAGCGCATCGACGGCGACGACGCATTTCGGCTTTACCGCATCGCATATACTTTTAATCTGCTCTGCCGTTTCCACCCCTGTTTGCGAAAGCACACCCGTTGCCGTTGCGGCAAGGCTTTTAAACCCCGCGCTTTCGAAAAGAGCGCTGTCGATGCTTTTTATATGCCGTGTAACCAGCAACCCCTTTACCGTGCGCGGCCCTATCGAATCGGGGGTTATTTCCCAATTTCCGAGCCCTGCAACCAGCACCGTACCCTCGCCCTGCGGCAAAAGGAGCGATATTCGGCTTGCAAGTATATTCGCGGTGTTCGAAAACCCTTCCCTGCTTTCGCGCCAGGCAGAGCCTATATCGAGCGTCGTATAAACGCCTGCGGGCTTGCCGGAATTCTTTTCGCCATCGCCTTCGGCAACAACCGCCTCGGTTATTTTTATACCGCCGCTATTCTGCTCGGAAACGGCTATTCCCGACTCTTCTCCGCGCAGCTCGCGCACCTCCAAGGCAAGATCCGTTCGCTTTTCAAACATTATTATCACCCCAAAAAGACGTTTTTTTATTCATTTTTCCACAAAACAAAATTTTTATAACTTTTTTGTAATTACCTATTGCAAAAACAAAAAAAGTGTGGTATTATGATTCGGTACCAAAATTCAAATGGGAGGTGCAGAGTGCATGCCTAACATTAAATCTGCTAAAAAGCGTGTAAAGGTAACCAAAGTTAAGACGCTTCAGAATAAGATGTTCAAGTCTGCTATGAAGACTTCTGTTAAGAAGTACAAGGCCGCTATTGCCGAAGGCAACAAGGACCTTGCTGAAAAGACTTATCTCGAAGCTGTCGGCATGGTTGACAGAGCTGTTGCAAAGGGCATTATCCACAAGAACAATGCCGCTCGCAAGAAGAGCCAGTACACTAAGCTTCTCAACGGTTTGGCTTAATTAATTTAACCAACAATATATTTAAGGCGGCGTTACCGCCGCCTTAAATAAAGAAAAGCGCGGTGTGTCAACCGCGCAAGAAGCCGATTCGGTCGAACGCTTCGGCTGATATGCGGGTGTAGTTCAATGGTAGAATCCCAGCCTTCCAAGCTGGTCGCGCGGGTCCGATTCCCGTCACCCGCTCCAATATTAATAATTATCCCGTAAATGTGCCTTTAGCTCAGCTGGATAGAGCAACTGCCTTCTAAGCAGTAGGTCGGGGGTTCGAGTCCCTCAAGGCACGCCATTTATGGTGGCTGTAGCTCAGCTGGTTAGAGTACCAGGTTGTGGCCCTGGGGGTCGCCGGTTCGAACCCGGTCAGCCACCCCAAAAATCGACAAGTTTCGACAGACGCTTGGCGATTTTACTTTTTCACTATTAACTCTTCACTTTTCACTCTTCTCTTTCGAAACTTGTCGATTAGGTAATAAGTAATAGTGAATAGTGAAGAAGTAAAGGTATCCGCGAAAACGGCAAAAATATCTTTTTTGTAGCTCATAGACAGAAAAAAGCACTTGCGTTTGCGAGTGCTTTTTTTAACGAAATAAATCTCTTTTGGGATTTGCAAAATACGCTTCGCGTGTGAAACGCCTGCGGGCGTGGGTGGATTTATTTCATTTCGCTTGATGCAAAGGCATCGAATTTCACAATTTACAAAGTAAATCATTTCACATTTGACATTAGTCAAATATTTTACTTATATAATCACAAAACAACGGCTTGACAGCGCGGTATTGATGTGCTATAATTATTTTACTACATTAAACAAGGAGAATGTTATGAAAAAGTTTATTGCGTTTTTAATGGCAGCGTTAATGCTCGTATGCCTCGTTTCCTGCGGAGAACCGAAGGAAAAGGAATTCACCAGTGAAAAGGGCTTGACTATTACCCTTACCGAATCCTTCAAGGAAGCACAGTACGAAGGCTACACCATCTGCTACGATTCCCCCACCGTTGCTATTTTCGTGCTTAAAGAAGATTTCTCGCTTCTCGCAGGTCTTGAAAACTACACGCTTGCACAGTATGCAGAGCTCGTTCACAACGCCAATTCCTCGAAAAAGCCTACCGCTATAACCGAGGTTGAAGGTCTTACCTGCTTTGAATACACCTATCTTAACACCGACGACATCACCGATTACAGCTATTTCACCACTATGTTCAAGGGCGACGACGCGTTCTGGACTGTACAGTTCTGCAGCAAAACCGATAAATACGACAGCTGCAAGGCCGAAATGATTAAATACGCAAAGAGCGTTGACGTTACCAAGGACTAATCGAATCCGGCATTAATCAAATTTGAATAACAAAAAGGACTTCACACGAAGTCCTTTTTATTTTGCTTTATTTTAGAAATCTCTGCGTTTGTTTGCTATATCGCAAGCGGTTTTGATTGCCGCGAATGCACAGCAAACGAGAACGATAATCCAGAACAAGCCGTTCGAGCTGTCGCCGGGAACAACAGGCTCCTCGGACGATTCGGGCTGCGACGATTCCTCGGGCTCGCTGATTTCGGAATCGGGCTGGCTCAATTCGGGATCTGTAATTTCGGGTTCGCTTGATTCCTCGGGCTCGCTCGATTCTTCAACAGAGGATTCGGGTTCGCTCGATTCCTCGGGCTCGCTCGATTCTTCAACAGAGGATTCGGGTTCACTTGATTCCTCGGGCTCGGACGATTCCTCGACAGAGGATTCGGGTTCGCTTGATTCTTCAACAGACGATTCGGGTTCGCTTGATTCCTCGTCGGGAGCGACGATAACGATTTTTACGTTGTTACCGAGAAGATTGTGGGCGTGGTAGAGCTCGTTTTCCTCGAAATCGGTGTGAGCGACGTGGGAATAATAGTGTGTGCCCGAGCTGTTGATAGCCTTTTCCACGATTATTTCTTCGATGCCGAGCTTAACGGTGCCCGCGGGGATATACCAATATCCGTCGTTGCCCTTTTGCTTTGCATCGAACGCGATTTTGCTTATCGGCTCGTATACGATTCTTGCAACGGCGGCGTCGCCGTCGTTTTCATCTGCAGTGTGCTCGAACACGAGTCTTGCGCTGTAGAAGGTTCTGTTGGGATCGAAATAGGATTCGTTCCACCAGTCGATACGGACGTAATTACCGTTATCGTCGAGGTAATACATATCCTCGTTCAACGCATAATAGTAACGCTCGTTATCGACAGAGGGCTCGAAATGAACGTCGGTAACGATATCGTCGGCAGTGCCTTCGCCGTTTGCTTCCCAAAGGTTACTGTAAAGCACCAAGCCGTCCTCGGTAACGTATCTGTCGTCTGCGGTTGCCATAAAATCGCGAATGGTTTCTTCGTTTATCGCCTCGTCAACGCCAAGCTCGAACACAAGACGTATAGGCAATTCCTCCTGTACCTCGAGCGAGATATTTTGCGTGGTTTCGAGGTCTTCGCCGTCGAGAGTTACGTTATACTGAATAACAGGTACCAAGGCTGCGGGAATCTTCCAGGTAACAGTCTGGCTGCCGTCGGAAATGCGGGTTTTAACCTGCACGAACATAAACAGCAGGTTGCTTTCGGTGGTTTCGCCGCGGTAGCCGTAGGAACGAACGATATAAGCCGCATCGGCGGGAGCGGTGGTTACACCCTCTGCCCAAGCGCCGCAATAGCTTCCGTCCTCGGTTGCGTACCAGCCGATATAGTTGCTGTAATTGTTTTCGTCTACGTATGCGAGCTGACCGTGGTTATACGCGTGGTCGAACAGATATCTTGCGGTTTCGACGTCAACGCCGACGCGTGCGCGCACCGCTTGGATAACCTTATCGCCGAGCTCGGTGGGGTTTTCGACCGTACCCAAGCCGCTTTGGTCGTTTTTAAGATAGGATGCAAGCTCCGAGCCGTTATAGAGCACGTTGTTCATAAGAATACCCTTTACGTCGGTAACCTGCATATATTTGCCGATATCGTCGGTAAAGGTAACGTAACCGCTGGAGTTTGCGTCGGAGCCTTCGATATTGGTAGGATAATACTTGGTTTGAAGATTTATATCGTCGATAATGCTTTCGAAGTTTTCGATAAGCTCGTTAACGCTGCCCGAAAGGTAATATGCGTCAACGTAATCCTTGTTTGCAAGGCAATAGGGGTTATTGGTTTTTACTCTGGGCTCGTACCAATAAAGATTGCCGTCGCTGTCGGGCTTATCGGTGGTGGGAACGTAAACCGTCATATCCCAGCCGTTTGCATTTTCATAAACCTCCCAGAAGCCTTCGGTCACACCGAGAGGATTGAGTACGCTCAACGCGTGCTCGGAATCGCCGACTCCGGTACCGCCGAGCGTGAAGAAAAGCATATCTCTGTCGTACTTTTCTTCGATTTTACCGCGAACGTACGAAGCGGTAAGCTGGGTAAGGAAGGATACGCCGTCGACCTGACCGCTTATATCCTTACCGTTGGAAACGTTACTTGTACCTACGTTATCGTATTCGCTGGTTGCGGCGGTAGGATGTCCGTCGCTCATAAATACCATAACGGGAACACGCTTTTCGCCCTTTTGAAGACCGCTTTCGACAACAGTGCTTTCGACCGCATCGAATGTCTGGTACGCCTTGTAAAGAGCGTTTTGAATATAGGTTGCGCCGCCGTAATTGTGACCGACGTCGACCGACATATATTCGCTTGCGCTGTTGTATACCTCGTCGGCTGTGCGGATTCTTATAACGTCGTCGAGAATATTGTCCGCATCGCCCGCGTCGGTGGTTTCGCACACCAAAAAGTCGCCGCTGTTGTTATATGCGTAATAGCGGTCAACCGGAAGCACTACGGTAGCCGTATCAGTACCCGAAGCACCGATACCCCAATAGCCCGAATAAAGCACTACGCCCACGCGGTTTTCGGCATTGAGTGCAAAAGCGATTTCATCGCGGTGTTTGCAGAGGCGATAAGCTCGTCAAGGCTGGTTCTCATCGAAAGCGAAACGTCGAGAACAAAAATCGTATCGGTAGGCAAATTATCGTAACCGGTGATGGTTTTATTTGCCGACAAAGCCGAAAGAGCTACGAGAACGTTGCCCTCCTTATCGAGCTTTACGGTATTTTCCGGAAACGCGCTCGCATCGGTAAATACCGATTTATCGAGCCAGATGGTGCCTGCGTTTTCGGTGCTTGCGTTATATATCCCGAAGTAGTCCTGCCAGCTATCCATAGTAGAGCCGTCGGCGGAAAGTTTTACCGAATAGCCCTGTGCCACGGTGCCGGCAAAGGGAACTGCAAGGACGATTAACGCAACAGCCAAGCAGCAGGCGAAAATGCGATTAATTCTTTTCATTGTTTTCCCCTTTTCTTTGATTATTATATGTAATACAGAAGATCGCCATACGTCGGGAACGGCCAGAAGGCGCGTTCGGTAAGCTGTTCCGCCTCGTCGGCGGCATTGCGGAGCTCGCGCATTACGGGAATAAGCTCGTCGCGGCAATACACCCCGCATTTTTCGCTTGCAAGGTTACGCTGTGCGTGCTCGGCGTTTGCGCGAAGCCGCTTGAGCGAAGCCGACATTTCATCGGAAAGCTCGATCAAGCGCTTTAGCGTTGCGCTGACGTGATGCGGTATCGGTGCTTCGGCAGCTTTAAGCGAGTTTACGGTTTTTGCAAGCTTTAAAATATACGAATCTACGGCGGGGATTATGTCCTTGCCCGCCATATCGCACATCGTAAGCGCTTCGATAGCGATAATTTTGCAATAGGATTCAAGCAAAATATCGTGGCGCGAGCGCACCTCCTTTTCGGTATAAACCTTGTGTCTTGTGAAAAGCTCGATATTCTTTTCGCTTGTAAAATAAGGAAGTGCATCGGCGGTGGTGGGCAGATTCAAAAGCCCGCGGTGCTCTGCCTCACGCTTCCATTCGCGCGAATAGCCGTCGCCGTTGAATATAATTCTTTTATGCTTTTTAATAGTTTTGCGAATAAGTGCGTTAAGCGCCGAGGTAAAATCCTCTGCCGATTCCAATTCATCGGCAAATTGGCGCAGGCTTTCGGCAACGATAGTATTAATAACCACGTTTGGCTCTGCAACCGACATCGCCGAGCCGGGCATACGAAATTCGAACTTATTACCGGTAAACGCAAACGGGCTGGTACGGTTGCGGTCGGTGGTGTCCTTCGGGAAGGTGGGAAGAACGTGAACGCCGATTTCCATTTGAAGCTTTTCTGCGCCCTTATAATCAACACCCTCGTCTATCGCATCGAGAATAGCGGTGAGCTCGTCGCCCAAAAACATCGAAACGATTGCGGGGGGTGCCTCGTGCGCGCCCAAGCGGTGATCGTTGCCTGCGGTTGCAACCGAGATACGCAAAAGGTCTTGGTGCTCGTCGACAGCCTTTATTACCGCACACAAAAACAGCAAAAACTGCGCGTTTTCATAGGGGTGCTTACCGGGCGAAAGAAGATTTACGCCCTTATCGGTAGAAAGCGACCAGTTATCGTGCTTACCGCTGCCGTTAATACCCTCGAATGGCTTTTCCTGAAGAATGCATACCAAGCCGTGACGCTCGGCAACCTTCTTCATCGTTTCCATAGTAAGCTGGTTGTGGTCGGTTGCGGTGTTGGCAGAGCTGTATACCGGTGCAAGCTCGTGCTGGCAGGGAGCGGCTTCGTTGTGCTTGGTTTTCGAAAGCACACCAAGCTTCCAAAGCTCCTCGTCAAGCTCCTTCATAAACGCCGAAATTCTCGGCTTTATCGCACCGAAATAGTGGTCCTCGAGCTCTTGTCCCTTGGGCGGCTTTGCACCGAAAAGGGTTCTGCCGCAAACCACAAGGTCCTCGCGCTTATTGAATAACGCCTTATCGACCAAGAAATACTCCTGCTCGGGTCCGCAGTTGGGCTCGACGTGGCGCGCTTCGGTGCCGAACAGCTTTAAAATACGCATAGACTGCTCGTTTATCGCTTCCATCGAACGCAAAAGCGGTGTTTTTTTATCGAGCGCTTCGCCCCCATAGGAGCAGAAAACGCTTGGGATACACAGCGAGCCGTCCTTTATGAATGCATAGGAGGTAGGATCCCAGGCGGTATAGCCGCGTGCTTCGAAGGTTGCGCGCAGACCGCCCGATGGGAAGCTCGACGCATCGGGCTCGCCCTTTATAAGCTCCTTGCCCGAAAACGACATAATAACCCCGCCCTTGCCGTCGGGGGTTACGAAGCTGTCGTGCTTTTCGGCGGTAATGCCTGTCATAGGCTGGAACCAGTGGGTATAGTGGGTTGCGCCCTTTTCTATCGCCCAATTCTTCATCGCCTCGGCAACCACGTTTGCCACGGTTATATCAAGATCCTCGCCGCGTTGTATAGTGTGCTTTAGCGAGCGGTACACCTCTTCGGGCAGGCGCTCCTTCATCACCTCGCGGTTAAAAACCAACGAGCCAAACGCTTCGGGTATATTATTCATCGGGGTTTCCTCCGTCGAAAAAAGTTCATAATAACAATATTACTACATAATAAATATAAAACAAAAGCAGATAAAAGTCAACCGTTTATTCCCCGCCTGTTTTATTTTTGTAGTCCAAGCCAAAGAAGAACGAGCCGCCGAAAATATTTTTTCTCTTTTATGCAAAAAAAGCAAACCGAAATACGCTTATCGCGACTATATATTTATGAAATCAATCGCGGGTAGAGCCAAATTCAACCGATAGTTTATTGATTTTTTGCAAAAAATCGTATAGAATAATCCCACTACGAAAAAAGGAGATAATTAATGAAAAAACGCTTCGACAGATATTTTGGCAACAATATAGGCAGAAAGCTTTATATTGCCAGCCTTGCGCTTATTGCGGTGGGCGTAATTATAGGGTATTTTTATTTCTGGGGCTACGGAATGCCGCTTGCCGCATTGGGCGTTATCGGTTTTTTGGTTTGCTCGGGAATTCAGGTAACCGACAAGGATATCGACGAGCATATCGAAAACGCGCTCGAGGAATTCAAAAAGCGTATCGACGGCAGAGTATTGGGCAAGAAAACGCTCGACGTGCGCGATTTTTCCTATTTCTGCGGCTTCCTGCGTGAAGATTCGCAAACCCGTTTCGTTTCGGGGCGCGACGGCAAGGTACGTACCAGCAAATATTTTATTACCGCCATTTCGGCAAGCCGCAACGGCTCGGTAATATTCTCGGCGGTTTGCGACCTGCTTGCAGAAAACGAAATTATTTCGGAAAGCTTTATCGAAACGAACGGCAGCGAAAAAGCCGACCTTGCGACCGAGGTTTTGGAATTCCCCGCAGGCAACAAAAAATGCACGCTGACGGTAAACGACGGCGAAACGCTTTTGTTCTACGTTCCCAACGACGCGCTTGCCGACAAGCTTTTGGACACGGTTATCGATTAATTACTTATTACCGATTGCGAGAATTCGAATAAGTAAAAAAACGGAGCAGAAATTCTGCTCCGTTTTTCGTTATTTCTTTTCGTTATTACAGCCGCATTTGCCGCCGCACTGCTTTGAATGTGGGCAGCCTACGCATTTTTGACCGCTCTTTTTCGCCTTGATTATATAAGCGACAGCGCCGCCGATAACCGCAACGAGTATAAGAGTAACTACTATATCCACAGCGTTCATAGTCTGCCTCCTTTTTTTATTTCTTGGAGTAAAGCTGCTTTGCCTTCGCGTTGGAGCGGATGCCCAAGAATATTACGATTGCGATTATTGCAATCACCGCGATAAGACCGGCAACGAATCCCTCGCCGACGGTGGAAGCGGTAATAACAGTACCGATTTGGTAAACGAGGAAGGAAAGGATATATGCGATACCGAACTGCAAGCCGATACCTGCGAAGAGCCATTTTTTGCTCTTGATTTCGGAGTTCATCGCGCCGATTGCCGCGAAGCACGGGGGTGTAAAGAGGTTGAAGATAAGATATGCAAGACCTGCAGCCGCGGTGATACCGAACATTTCAACACCGCCGCCCGAGGTAACAAGCTCGAAATCGCCGTTGATAACCTCTTCGGATATTGCGAACACCGCAGCAAGAGTGCCGACAACCTCTTCCTTTGCAATAAAGCCGGTGATTGCCGCGGCAGCCATCTGCCAAAGACCGAAGCCGAGCGGAATAAGAAGCACCGCAAAGGGAGAAGCAACGTCGTGAAGGATAGACTGATCCTGCTCTACCGCTTGGAAGCTCCAGCTGTAGTTCGCCATAATGGTAATAAGCGAGTTGCAAACGAGAATTATCGTGCCTGCTTTTACTATGTAAGCCCAACCGCGAGAGAGCATCGATTTAACCGCGCCCCAAAGCGAAGGAATTTTATATTCGGGAAGCTCGATGATAAAGAAGGATTTTTTGTATTTGTAGCCCGAAATCCATTTAATAAGCAAAGCGCCGAGGAAGATGAGCAAAATACCGAGGAAATACATAGCGGGGGACACCCAATTCGATTCAGGGAAGAACGCGCCCGCGAAAAGTGCGATTACCGGAATCTTTGCGCCGCAGGGCATAAAGGGGGCAAGCATTGCGGTTGCTCTGCGCTCGCGCTCGTCACGAATAGTACGGCAAGCCATAACGCCGGGGATAGCACAGCCGGTACCGATAACGAAGGGGATAACCGATTTGCCCGAAAGACCTACCTTTTTGAAGATAGGGTCGAGAATTACTGCAACGCGGGACATATAGCCGCAATCCTCGAGCAAGGCAAGAAGGAAATACATTACCATTACCAACGGCAAGAAGCCGACTACCGCGCCGACACCGCCGATAATACCGTCGAGAACTATTGTCTGCAGGAAGGGATTTGCGCCCTCCATAAGTCCGCCGACCCATTCACCGAACATTTCGATAAGGGTTACAAGACCGGGAACTACCGTTCCGTTTTCGAATTCGTATCCCTCGGAAAGCCAAACGCCCGGGCCGACCTGAGATATCCAGAACACCGCCCACATAACAAGCGCGAATATCGGAATACCTAACCAACGGTTTGTGAGAATAGCGTCGATCTTGTCGCCGAAATTCTTTTCCTTTGTAAGAACCTTGCGCTTTTCAACCTGACGTACAAGCTTGTTTACAAATTCAAAGCGCGCTCTGTCTGCCTTTTCGGATTCTTCCTTGCTGCTTGCTGTATTTGCTTCCTTATAGGGCGCCTTTTGCTCCTTGCCCGCCGCGTTTACAGCCGCCTCGACGAGTGTCTTTAAGCCGTCGCCCGAAATAGAAACGGTATCGATAACCGGACAGCAAAGCTTTTCGGAAAGAAGCGAGGTATTAATAACAGTTTCCTTCTTTTCATTAATGTCCTTTTTGTTAAGCGCGACGACGACGGGAATACCGAGCTCTAAAAGCTGGGTGGTGAAGAAAAGGCTGCGGCTTAAGTTTGTCGCATCGACGATGTTAATAATAACGTCGGGTTTTTCCTGCTTGACGTAAGCGCTGGTGATGCTTTCCTCACTTGTAAACGGTGACATCGAATATGCGCCGGGAAGGTCGACCGCGATAAGCTGTGCTTCGCCTACACAATACGCCTTTTTAATAGGGTGCTCCTTTTTGTCGACGGTAACACCCGCCCAGTTACCGACCTTTTCGTTACTGCCGGTAAGTGCATTGTACATTGTGGTTTTGCCTGAGTTGGGGTTACCCGCCAATGCGATTCTCATTGAATTTTCCTCCCGAATATCCTTTTATAATTAAAAACAGACGGTTTTTGCAGTTAGCGGTGGCTAACCAAGCTTCAAAAAAACAAACCGATAACGGTTGTTTTTTATATAATAATCGCTTCCGCAAGCTGATTATCGATACTGTAGCGCGCATCCTTTACCGAAACGACACAGCCGCCTCTTTTATGTGAAACGACGGTGATTGCTTCGCCGCTGTAGCAGCCGAGCGAGAAAAGGAAGGCGTTAAGCTCTTCATCGTCGGTACGAATATCGCGTATGATATATTCAGTTCCCTCTGTTGCTTCTCTTAATGTCATAATAATCACCGTGTTTTGCGCGTAAGTGGCGGTTAGCATTGACTAACCGTAGCATATTTTACTTATTTCGACGCATTTTGTCAATAGCTTTTTCGATATTTTTTAATATTTTTTTGTTTTTTCCAAAACCGCTATAAATATATGCATATTCTAATACTTTTATGTGAAAAACGAGCAAAGCTTATTTAAAGCCCGAAACGCACTGACAAAAAACGGAAGAGCGTTGCCCGGCTCTTCCGCAAAATATCGCAAAATATATTATATAATTTCTACCCGACGTGCTTTATGCGTTCAGCTTATCGCAAAGCTCCTTTACCTCGTCGGCAAAGCGTTTTATCGAATAGTTATCGTATGGCGAAACGCCCACGCTGAACCTATCCTTAATACCCGCCTTTAAATCGTCGGGAACGCCCTTATCGCCCAAAAGCGCACCCATAAACGAGCCGACGGTTGCGCCGTTGCAATCGGTATCGGCGCCGCATTCGACCGCAAACGCCACGGCTTCGCGGAAATCGTTTTTGTAGCGCATTATCGCAGCGATACAGAAGGTCGCGTTGTTTATCGTGTGGACCCAGCTGTATTTTTTGCCGCGCTCAATAAGCGTTTTTATAAGCTCATCGCGAGTTATATCGCTTTCGGCAAGCCCGCGCGCCCAAACCGCGTCCTCGTAAAAACGGCTGTTTTTCGGGATAACCGCAAGCGCGTTTTCGAAGCATTTTTCGACGCTTTTTTCGGTGAACGCCGATGCGATAAGTGCGGCAAAGAACATTTCGCCGTATATGCCGTTTTTAATATGCGAAAAATACGCATCGGTATGTGCCAAGCGTGCCGCGAGCTTCGGCATACCTGCGGCAACGTAGGCGAACGCATCACAGCGTATCTGCGCGCCAATCCATTCGCGGTAGGGGTTAAGATAGCTGTTTACCCTTTCGCGCTTTAAAAGCGACAACGCGTTTTCGGGCTTATACCACGGAGTAAACGTATCTACGTTGATATAGTTAAGATAAGCCTGCGTTTCGGCGGTACAAACGAAGCGGAACGGCAGATTCCACGCCCAATGACTGCCGATATCCCAGGAATCGAAATTATATCCCTTTTGCTTTAAAAGCAGATAGAAAATAACTGTAAAGCGGGTGTCGTCGTCAAGCGGCATACCGCAAAGCTTTTCGTCGGTCGCCAAGCCTTCGTTGCGGCGCTCGCCCGAAACTGTGGGGACGTAATACTTTATCGGATATTTACCGGCGGTTTTATACCATTCGATAATCCTTTCGGATTGCCAGCCCTCGACAGGCTGACCGAGCGCACAGCCGATACATCTGCCCAGCCACGCACCGCGGAAATATTCGGCGTCGACGGGGGTATATTTATCGTCGGGAAGCTTGTTTATATCGCTTTCGGCGAAAATCTCCTCGAGCTCGCTCGGCTCGTTATAGCGGTAATCGGCACGCATCGGAAGCGCGCAAAGCTCGGAATAAATCTGCATCAGGCTTTGCTTGTCCTCGTTGCAGGAATTAATTCTTTCGCGGTATTTTTCGCAATCGATATCTCTTCCCTCTTGTGAAAGCTGGTTTAGTTCCTCGATAAGTAAGGCATAAAGTCTGTCGTAGCCTGCCATAATTTACCTCCGTTGCTTTATTGATTATTAATTATATACTAACACAACGTCAAATTGAATTCAAGTGAATATACAGAAAAAAACGCGGCAACAATAAGATTACAAATCTTATTTCGGAGGTATTTTTTATGTCACCCAAGGAACTGCTTTATATCGAGGACGCGCTCGGCCACACCAAGCAGATTAAAACCGTATGCACCGATTTCGCAGGCCAGCTCGGCGATACCGAGCTTTCGAACTTTTTGCAAAGCATAGCGCAAAAGCAGCAGCAAACGTTCGACAGAATCTATAATCTACTTTAAAAAAGGAGAATTCAAAATGCAGGATAAGGTTATTATGGACAACGTGCTGACAAGCGTAAAAAACGCTTGCGACATCTTTATGCACGGCACTATCGAAGCATCAACCCCCGACGTGAACGCCGCGTTTAAGCAGTCGCTAAACGATTGCCTGTGTATGCAGAACGAAATATACGAAAAAATGGCGCAAAAGGGCTGGTACCCCTCCACTACTGCACCGATGGCACAGATACAGCAAACAAAGCAAAAATATTCCTCGGCTCAGTAAGGTTTGTGTTTTGTTTTTTGTTTTTATTGTATGTTTTACGAGAGAACCCCTTTTGCAAAAGGGGTTCTCTCGTGCTCTC
>JAFTTN010000040.1 GCA_017466805.1 Clostridia bacterium | reverse complement strand
CTTCTTCTTCTTATTTTTTTGTCTGTATATGTATTTATATTTTATTTTATAATATATCTTATATCTTGCTGACATCTTTGCTGACATTGTTGCTGACATTGTTGCTGACATTGTTGCTGACATAAATGCTGACATCTTTGCTGACATAAATGCTGACATCCTTGCTGACGTGTAAAAGTCGTACGCCCGTCGTACAAGAGTCGTACAAGAGTCGTATGCCTGTCGTATAAGAGTCGTACGGCTGTTTTTTGCTTTCTTTGGTTAAACTTAAAGCGTTGTCTATTGACAAATCGGGCGAAGTAAATTATAAATATAAGCAGGGGTGTTCCCCAATGAGCGTTAACGGAGTATGTTAAAATGGCAGAAAAGAAAAAAACAAAGCCTATATCCAATATTGCCGCGACCGTTTTGGTTGTCGCCGCGTTCGCGGTAATGGCGGTTTTTCTCGTATATATGTTCTCGAGCGGCGGCAGCGGCTCGGAGGAAAGCGATGTGAGCATCGAGCAGAGCTTTGCCGATGAAACCAGCCTTGCACCCGAGCAATCGATTGCCGAAATAAAGGAAACGATGGCAGATGCAAACGTCGGCGACGCCGTGCTTTACGGCTCTTATGAGCAAAACGGCAATTCCGCAGACGGCAAAGAGAATATCGAATGGATAGTGCTCGAAAAGCAACAGGGCAAGCTGCTGCTTGTAAGCCGCTACGTTATCGAGGCAATGCCCTATAACACCGAAAGATCCGAATCCGAATGGGCGCAAAGCTCGCTTTACGGCTGGCTCAACGGCGAATTTATAAATAATTCCTTCACGGCAGAGGAATCCGGCTTTATTATCGCGGACGAAAACGGAAGCAAGGTTAGTATGCTTTCGGCAGAAAACGCGAAAAAGTATTACGAATACGATTCCTGGCGTGCCTGCGCTCCCACCGAATACGCAAAGGAAAAGGGATTAAAGCTCGATAACGGCTATTGCTGCTATTGGCTTACCGATAAGGGCGAAATCGATAATTCGGCATCGTATATATATTTCAACGGTACTCTGCGTACCCACGGCTTTGCGGTCGATTATACCCAAGCCGGCGTGCGCCCGATTATTTGGGTGAATTCGCAGGCAGAAACCGAAACCGAGGATATAAGCGAAATAAGCGAATAGGAGCTTTAATATGCTTTTCAAAAAATCAATCTCGTTAATCATAGCCGCCGCGTTGCTTTTCGCGGCGCTTGCTGTTTTTGTGTCCGCCGAGGAGGAATACGCAGTGTTCCGTGTCGATTCGGTCAACGGCACCCGCTGGGCAGACTATATCTGCGTTTATATCGGGCTCGAGCATACCGGTCAAAACGAATGGGGCGAAAATATAGTCGTTAACAGCGAAGGCATCGTCACCGAAAAAATCGAAGGCGGCAACTCCCGCGGCGAAAACCTTGCTGTTCCCGAGGGCGGTATGGTCGTTTCGGGCACCGGCGATATAGGCAAAGAAATGTTTGCTTCCGCCGAAATCGGCGATAAATGCCTTTTCGACGAATACGCAATGCGGGTTTACTTCTCGAAGGGCGAAATCAACCCATTTTACGAGCAAAGCCTGCGCGTTACCGGCTATAACAGCGTGCGCTGGGCAGATACCGTTATAATCTACGATAAAGCGGGCACGACCACCGGCACCAACGTTTACGGCTACGAGGTCTGCGTGGATAAGGATGGCTATATTATTTCGGCAGGCGGTAACGATAACAAAATTCCCGAAGGCGGCTACGTTATTTCGGCAACCGAAAAAAAGGATACCGATATTTTAAGAATGTATTTCACCGTCGGCGCTAAATGTACGCTCGAAAAGGATTCGGTAAGCGCAAAATACGGCGCCTCCGAGCTTGCACGTACCGCCGAAAGCGAGCTGATTTTGCTTAAAAATAAGCTTCAAAATGCAAAAAATCAATACAAAATAATCGATTACGCGGCAATAGAAGCCGAAATTGCAAAAATCGAAATCGGCGAAATTTCAACGCTCGAGCAGCGCAACGCGGTTATTGCGGATATGCGCGCAATCGAGCCGATGCTGTACGAGGCACGCTCGGTAGAAACCCGCTCGGTATGGTATACAGCTACCGAAACGAGCAAATCGGCGATAGAAAAAACGGTTGCCGCAATGAAGCAGGCAGGCATAAACGAGCTCGTGCTTTCCACCAACTCCCAAAAGGGCACTATAATTCCCATCGACACCAAGCAAATCCCCTTCAGGCGCGACCATATCTCGCGCAGGCTCGATATTTTGCAGGTGTATATCGACGAATGTCGCAAGCAGGGAATAAGCATAATTGCGCTCGTTACGGTAATGGGCGGTGCGTTCGGCGAAAACCACCCCGAATGGTTCGACGTTACGAACACCGGCGAGGAGCGCGAGGAAATCTTTTTCTCGCCCGCAAACGACGAATACCGCAAGGCGTTTACCGATTACGTCCGTTTTATTCTTAATAATTACGATATCGACGGCTTACAGCTCGATTATATCCGTTATCCGCAGTTTTACGACGGTATCGATGCAGGCTACGATGAAGCAACGATAAAGCTCTTCGAGGAAAAAACCGGCAACGGAAAAGACGTGGTAAAGGCTATCGGCACACAGCTTACCGACCACCCGAAGTGGAATATCTGGCAAAGCTTTAAAACCGAGCTTATAAACGGCTGGGTAGAGAATATTTATAAAATCGCATCCGAGCTTCGCCCCGATATATACGTCACCGCGGCGGTTGCGGCAGATAACGGTGTGAGCAGCTATTGCCAAAACCCTGCCGCTTGGTTAAAGGGCGGCTATATCGACGGTGTATACGTAATGTCCTACGACGAGGGTATTAACGAATATTCGGTAAACGAGCATATTAATTCCCGCGGGGAAAACAGCTATCTCGTAATGGGCTGCGGCGCTTATCTTTCGATAAGCAATCAATCGCTTATCGAGCAGACCGATAACTCGGCAATGCTCGGCGCAGACGGAACCGCATATTTCGAATGGGGCGCGGTAAAGGATCACCGCTATACCGATATTTTCCAAAGCTCGCTGTTTGCAAACGACGCTATTCCCTTTACTTCGGATGCAAAAACGGTTGCCGAGCGCTTGGTCGCAACCGCAAAGGAGCGAATTAAGCTGTATAACGGCGAAAACGCAAAAGAGGTTCAACAGCTTATTTCGGCTCTGCCCGAAAAGGATATAACGGTCGAAACGCTCGAAACCGCGGTAAAATCTGCTTCGGCATATCTTTCAAAATCCGATGCGGAGCACCTCACCGCCGATTTAAAATCGGCTTGCCGTGCGCTGAATATTCAAAAAAGCGATTTCGTTTTCGTTAAGCCGAGCGACGAATCGGCTCCCGCTGCAGAAAACAGCGGCGAATCGAATATTACCTCCTCGAGCGACAATTCCGCCGAGCCGAGCGGGGAAGCGTTCCCGACTTCTTTTGTGATAATTATCGTCGTTGCGGTTGTCGCCGCGGCGGCGGTTGTTGCGGTTGTTATCGTCAAAAAGAAACAATAAAACAACGCCTTCCGTGCAAACGGAGGGCGTTTTTGCGTGGTTTTTGCGTGGTTTTTGCGTGGTTTATGCGAGGATTTTGCGAGGATTTTGCGAGAGAAAACTTTTATAAAAGTTTTCCCTCGCGCACCCTTTCAAAATTTTTACGCTTAAAAATTTTAAAACAGTGTGCAAGCGAAGTCTTTATATAAATTTGCGAACTTTTTTATTAAAAGCGGCAATGAAACACTATAAATAAATTTGTCTTAAAAGTTTTTGGGAGAGAGCGCGAGCGAGGACTTTTTTCAAAAAGCTCTCTATAAAAGTTTTCCCTCGCGCACCCTTTCAAAATTTTTACGCTTAAAAATTTCAAAAGAGTGTGCAAGCGAAGTCTTAATATAAATTTGCGGACTTTTTATTAAAAGCGTCAATGAAACACTATAAATAATTTTGTCTTAAAAGTTTTTGGGAGAGAGCGCGAGAGGACTTTTTTCAAAAAGTTCTCTATAAAAGTTTTCCCTCGTGCACCCTTTCAAAATTTTTACGCTTGAAAATTTTAAAACAGTGTGCAAGCGAAGTCTTTATATAAATCTGCGGGCTTTTTTATTAAAAGCGGCAATGAAACACTATAAATAAATTTGTCTTAAAAGTTTTTGGGAGAGAGCGCGAGAGAGGACTTTTTTCAAAAAGTCCTCTCTCGTAAAAAGTAAAAATCCCCTCTCGTAAAAAAACCTGTCAATCCCAAAGCTCTATTCTTCGCGCAGGCGGTCGATTGCGCGGAGGGTGATTTCCTCGGCGGTTTCGCTGTCGATCGCCTCGGCGATAAGGCGGAATCTGCCGGAAGCGCTCGCGTAGACGTTCACCCTGCCGTCGCCGAAATCGAATCCCGCACAGCGCACGCTTCCGCACCGCTCGCGAAGCTTCGAAATAATCGCGCACATTCTTTCGCGGTCGGCTGAAATATGCCGCGTTATCACCGAAAACGGCGGTATCCGCGCAACGAGCGCTTCGACAGTCGTCCCCTTGCGCTCGGCAAGCGCGCAGGCGGTAAGCGCAAGCAGACAGCCGTCGCGGTGAAGCCTGTCGCCCTCGGCAAGACGGCGCACGTCGGAATCGCTGTCGCCGTAAAAGGCAACGTCAACCGAATGCCTGCGCAAAATCTGCTCGAGCGTGGCGGGGGTGTCGTTCGGCAGAATTATACCGCTTCTGTCCCCCTCGATACAGCATACCGCAAGCAGCTGCCAATATGAAATTCTTTGCCTGCTCGGCGAAATATAGCCCGCGCGCGTGCCGTCGTCAGAAAGATAAAATTCGCCCAAGGCCGTATCGCGCTTTATCGATAACTCGTCGGCTATTTCACGCAAAAATGCGCTTTCCGAGCCGTTTTTTATATTAATTTTCTTTGGTATTTCGCAGTTGTCGCGCAGGTATTGCAGATATCGCTTTACCAAAGCGCCGTGCGGCAAAAGATATACGCTTCCCGCTGTGCTTACGGTTTGCGGTGAAGCCGATGCGAGAGAACGAAGCGCCTCACGCGCGAAGGGCATTCCCCCGCTCGAAAACAGAAAAATTTCGGTCCTTTCGCCGTTTTGCGATATAAATGCGGTCTTGCTTCGGTATTCGCCCGCGCAAAACGAAGCCGCCGCCGCGTTTCCGCCCGAAATAACGGTACAGCCGCTGCCCGCCTCGGATGCGCCGCAGGCAAGCTCGCAGGCTTGGGGCAGGGTTGCGCCGCCACCCTCGGCAAAGGCAATAATGCTTCCGCTTCCGCCCAAAAGCCTGCCCAAGCGTACGAAAAAGCCCTCGTCCTTTCCTGCGATAACCGAATCGTCGCCGAGCTCGAATTCGTTTTTCGGCGGCTTAAAGCTTTCGATATACGATTCCCCCACAACCGTTTCGCCGGTGTAAACTATTCTGCCGGGTGCAAGCGCGCTGTTATCGCGTATTTCGGCACCCGCGCCGATAACACAGCCGGGCGGAATAATGCAATCGTTGCCTATCGTTGCTCCCTCGCCGACTATACAGCCGCGCAGAACGCTGTTTCCGATAGTGCAGTTTTCAAAAATAACGCTGTGCTCGACGCGTGCTTCGGGGTGGAGCGATACCCCCTTGCCGATACAACTTTCGCCGTTCGATACCCACATATTGCAGCGGTGGTATTCGCCAAGCGTGCCGATGTCGAACCAATGCCCCTGCGGCTCGATGCCCGCAATGCACATACCGCTTCGAAGCATTTGCGGGAATAAATCGCGCGCGAAATCGTATTTTTTGTTTTCGGGAATCAATTCGAGCGCGCTTTTGCCGATAAAGTAAATGCCGGTGTTGATAAGGTCGGAAAGCGTATCGCGCAGAGAAGGCTTTTCGCACAGCGCAACCACACGCCCGTTTTGCAGGCATACCGAGCCGTATTCGCCCGCATCGCTTCTTCGGCAAAGCAGAATTGCCGCGTCACAGCCGCTTTGTAAAAATTCCAGCCTTGCCTTTGCCAAATCGAAATCGCAAAAGGCATCGCCCGAAAGCACTATAACGCAATCCTCGGCGCGCTGCTTTATTTTTGCCAAAGCGCCCGCGCTGCCAAGCGGAAGCTCTTCGCGCAGATATTCGATACCCTCGCCCTTTATACGCTCGATTTTTTCGGGAAGGTACATCGTTGTCACCGCTGTGCTTTTAAAGCCGTGCTTGCGAAGCAGTGCAATGCTTCGCTCGTATGCGCTCGTGCAGGCAATAGGAAGCATCGGCTTCGGCATACTGTCGGTAAGCGGCGATAAACGGGTTCCGAACCCGCCCGCCAGAATAACCGAATCGAATTTGCTCTTTTCGTAGTTCATATATAACACCCTTTCTGAAAAATATTATTTGCACAAGCTGTAAAAATATACCTTTGTAAGTTGACAAAGAGAAAGAAATTGGGTATTATATTATCGTTATGAAAGATTTGCTTATAAATAAGGTAAAAACTTTAATACTGCGCGAGGGCGCGGATATAAAAAACGGCTGCGTGCTTGCCGTCGGCAGCTTCGATGGCGTGCATATCGGTCACCGTGCAATGCTTTGCGAGCTAAAGCGCGAATCCGAAAGGCTTTCGCTCCCGGCCGCCGTGTTCACGTTCGATATTTCGGATAGCCCCAAGTCGAATAAGCCCTTGCTTGCGCTTTGCGAAAAAAAATATTCGCTTTTAAAGGAATGCGGTGTGGATATAGTTTTTTCCGCCCCCTTTTGCGAGGTGAAGGATATATCCGCATTCGATTTTGCGACCGAGCTTATATATAAAGCCTTCGGCGCGCGCGCCGTAGTCTGCGGCTACGATTTCCGCTTCGGTGCGGGCAGGGAAGGCAACGCCGAGCTTTTGCAAAATTGGCTTTCCGCAGAGCGAATAAGCGTTATCACGCCGAATCCCGTTTTGCATAACGGCGCTCCGGTAAGCTCCACGCTTATCCGTACGCTTATCGCAAACGGCGAAATAAAGCAGGCGAATATGCTGCTTGGCAGAGCGTTCGGGTTTTGCGGCAGCGTGGTTCGGGGCAACCGCTTGGGCAGAACGCTTGGGTTCCCAACCATTAACCAGCTTTATCCCGAAAAGCTTCAGCTTGCAAGGTTCGGGGTATACGCGGTTTATTGCCGTTTTGGCGGAAAACGCTACAGCGGTGTTGCAAATATCGGCGTAAAGCCTACCGTTTCTTATAATTCTTCCCCGCTTTGCGAAACCCATATTTTTGGATTCAACGGCGATATTTACGGCGAAAGCATCGAAATAGAGCTTGCCGAATTCATTCGCGGTGAACGCCGCTTTTCCTCGCTCGAATCGCTTAAAGCGCAGGTAGAGCAGGATAAAGAAGCCGCGCTAAAACTTTTAAAGGAGTGTGTTGAATGAAATATATACGCTTGCTTGCCTTGATGCTTGCAATGCTTTTGTGTGTCTGCGCTTTCCCGAACGCCGCTTTTGCCGAGCAGGAATCGGCAGCCGAGGGCACCGCGCAGGAAACGCCGAATATCGTTTCGGGTAACGCCGCTATCTCATATTGTATAGACGACGAGCAATTTTTGTATGCCGACCGCGCCGACGAAAAGGTTGCGCCCGCGGTTGCCGCAAAGCTGGTTGCCTGTATGGTTGCGAGCGATATTTTAAAAGAGCGCGGCTTAAGCTCCGAGGAGGTTATGGTAACGGTTACCTCCACCGCAATCGAAAATTCGGGCGATATTGCTGACGTGCGCTTTCCGATGATGGGCTTAAAGGCGGGTAATACCTATACCGCAAAGGATTTGCTTTCGGCTACCTTGGTTGCCTGCGCCAACGATGCGGTTGCCGCAATCGCCTGCCACTTCGGCGAAAAATATCTTGGCGGCGGTATAACCGAATTCGTCGCAAGAATGAATTCGAAGGTCGAAGCCTTGGGGCTTACCGCAACCAATTTCGAAAACCCCACAGGGCTCGATTCGCCCAACCAATACAGCACACCGCGTGAGGTTGCGCTTATCGCATCTGCCTTTTATAAATACGACGAGCTGGTTAAGCTTTCCAACGTCGAATCCTTTTTCTTCAACGGCAGCTCGACAGTCCGCAACAAAAACTATTTAAAAAGCAATTACTACGTAAACGGCTTTTTGAACAAGGACGCAATAGGACTTATCGCAGGACAGCTCGACCGCAAGGGTAATTACTGCCTTATCACCGCAAGCCAAAAGGAAGGCAGAACCTATATTTTTGTGGTTATGTGCGCGAGCGGTATGATAGTCGAGCGCGATGAAAACGACCGCGTAACCTATTCCTTCGGCAATGGCAACGCTTACGAGGATATGAACAAGCTTATTGCTTGGACGCGTGAATCCTTTAAGCTTTTAACCGTCGCAACCAAGGACAGCATTATCGGCGAGCTGCGTGTTAATGCCGGCGACAGCTCCTACGTAATGGTGGTTCCCTGCGAGGATATCGAGCGCCTTGTGCTCGATATCGAAGGCGTTGAAATCAAAAAAACGCTTATATACGATGAATCGCTTGTTTATAAAAAGGAATTCAACGGTAGTATGTACGACACCGTCGACGCCCCCGTTTCCGCGGGACAAAGGGTGGGCACGGTGGTGTATAGCTACAATGGGCTCGAGCTGGCGCGCGTCGATGCGGTCGCCAAGGACGGCGTCGATTCCGACGGGCTCAAATCGGTGCTCGAAAGCATAAAGGGCTTCCTTTTCGGCGATACGATGAAAACCATTCTTTATATCGTTTTGGGAATCATCGGCGCGTGGATAGTATTTTCGCTCGTTATGGCGGTGGTCAGAACGGTAAAACGCGTTCAAAATAAACGCAACGGAAGCGAAAAAACCAAAAAAGAAAAGAAAAAAGCCCCCAAAAAGAAAAAGCACGACGCGAAAAGCGATACGAAAGAGCTTTAAATTGTGAACAAATTATTAAATTTTTAAGTGAGTATTGCAATTATCAAATGTCTGTGGTAATATTTAGTTTAGCGCCGCGTGCAAAATATGCGGCAGGAACATTGAAAGGATATATTTAAAATGACAATTCTCGAATACATTATCGGCGGCGTGCTTCTCGTGCTCGCTATCGCACTTATCACTCTTATCGGTCTTCAGCAGAGCAAGCGTCGCGGCTTGGGCAACTCTATCGCAGGCCAGGGCGCAAGCGAAAGCTATCTTGCAAAGAACAAAATCGGCGGCAGAGATAAATCCTACCAAAAGATTACTCTTATCGTTGCAATTGTTTTCGTCGTTCTTACTCTCGCTCTTTACATAATCGGCTCTATCGATATGAAGGACAGCGACGATAACTCCTCCGCAACCTCCACCACCTCTACCACAGTTAGCAGCACCGTTAGCTCCACCGCTTCGTCTGCAGAAAGCTCTACCGCTTCCACCTCGACCGAAGCATCCAAATAATTATACCTTCGTATAAGCAGAGCAAGCCTAAAAAGGCTTGCTCTTTTCTTTTGTGTAAAAGGCAGGCTTTGTTGCGGTCAAATCGTTTATTTGTCCAAAAACCAAAGCCGTATATTGTTCCTTTTGCTCATTGCCAAAAAATGCAAGCTTTGGTAAAATAGCATTAATAAAAACCAAAAGGAGAATATTTATGAAGAAAACGTTAATTCTGCTTTTCGCACTTTTGCTTGCCGTTTCCGCCTGCATTTCGGTTTCGGCAAAAACTATCGAAGAGGGCGAAACGGTATACGATATCGAACAGGCGGAACAGGTTAGCTTTGCCTGCCTTACCAGCTCGAGCGCAACCGCTTTCCCGCGCGGCAAGAGCGATTTAAGCTGTCTTGTCGACGGCGATGCCGCAAAGAGCGTTACCGCACACAATCAGGACGGTATCGTGCTCGTTTGTAACGATATTATCAAGCCGCAGTACGAGCAAAACGTGCTCGACGGCGTTTCCCCCGCAATGACCAATCAAGCACCCGAGGACGTTCCCCGCTACAGCTTCGTGCTTGAATACGGCAAAAGCGTTAAGTTCGATGCCGTTTATATTTCCTTCTTCCACGAAATCAATGCCTGCGTAGCCACCCCCGGCGATAACGCTGTTACCGTTGAATATTCCAAAAACGGCAGCGATTGGACCCCCGTCGGCACCGACGGCGTTCACTATTACCGCACCTTCGACCTTCCTTCATATATTATGAACGAAACCTCGCATAACTGTATGGTCGAGGAAAGAGTCGTTCCGCTTTCGAAGGAAATCAGCGCAAAATACGTTCGCCTTACCTTTAACTTCGCACCCGTGCCCGAGGACGACGCTTGGCGTTACTACACCAACGTTTACGAATGGGTAGGCTTTACCGAGCTTGCGGTTGCTTCGTATAAATCGGGTAAAAAGCCGGATGCGCTCGGCAAGGACGATGCGAACGTTGCCAACGCCGAGATCGAGGGCGACTGGATCTGCAAGGGCGAGGACACGGTTTATTATTACAGCTTCGCCAATGACGCCGAAGAGGGCAACGTTGGTTACGTTTATAAAGAAATGCTCGCCTCCGAATACGAAAAGGACGGCATTAACGCCGAAAGCGAGGCTTGGGAGAGCGGTTATTATTCGGTAAACGGCAACAAGGTAACGCTTAAAGCGACCGACGAAAACGATAACGTCGTTTCCGAAAGGGAAATCACCGTCGAGGTTAAAGAAGACGGTATGGCAATTACCGACGGCGTATCCACCAACGAATTCGCGGTTTACGACGGCAGTATAGAAAATAAGCCCGAAAGCGAAGCCGAAAGCGAAGTTGAAAGCGTAACCGAAAGCGTAACCGAAAGCGAAGCCGAAAGCAAAGCCGAAAGCAAGGAAGAAAGCAAAGCCGAAAGCAAGGAAGAAAGCAAGCAAACGGCGTCGCTCGCACCTGTCGAGGAGGACGAATCGAGCTCGCTTTGGCTGATAATCGTTATCGTAGCAGTGGTTATTGCCGCGGCTGTGGTAGCTGTAATCGTCTTGAAAAAGAAGAAATAGTAAGAAAAAGGACTTTCCGCAAGGGAAGTCCTTTTTAGATAACAGATAAGAGATAAGTGATAAGTGATAGGGGGGTGGAAGGCGTTGCAAAGCGATTTTAGAAATCTTCCGTTGACAAAAGTTGTCAAAGGGTGTATTATATATATAACTATATATATTGGATGATGAAATATGGAAAATAAAAAGAAATCGCTGATAATGGAGCTTCTGCGTTATTGCGTTGCGGGCGGCAGTGCATTCGTCTGCGACCTTGCTACAAAAACGCTCTTCCATTCGCTTATACTGCCCGACGATATGGGCACGTTTTCGGTGCTCGGGTTCGAAAACGAGCTTCGCGTTACGCTTGCAACGACCGCGGGCTTTATCGTCGGACTAATCGTAAACTATCTCGTTTCGATATTCTTTGTGTTCACCAACGAAAGCCAAAAGGAAAAGGGCAAGGGATTAAAGGCATTCCTTATTTATCTTGCCGTGTCGGTAGTCGGCTTGCTCGTTAATATCGGTGTAACCCAGCTCGGCTGCAATATTTTGGCAGTAAGCAAGGACGATACGGTTATGTTTATGCTTGTAAGCTGTGCGGCTGCGGCGGTTGCGCTTGTTTGGAACTATATCGGACGAAAAATATTCGTTTATAAAGGGGAATAAAAATGGCACAAAAGGTTATTATTATCGGCGCGGGGCCCGCGGGTCTTACCGCCGCTTACGAATTGGTTACGAAATCGAACGAATACGAGGTTATCGTGCTCGAGGAAAGCAACGAGCTCGGCGGTATTTCGAAAACCGTTAACTACAAGGGCAACCGTATGGATATGGGCGGTCACCGCTTCTTTTCGAAAATGCCCGAGGTTAACGAATGGTGGGAAAAGCTGCTTCCGATGCAGGGCGCGCCCTCTTACGACGATATAAAGCTCGACCGCACCCCGACGTTAAAGGCGGAAGGTCCCGACCCCGAAAAAGAGGACCACGTTATGCTTAACCGCGGCAGAGTGTCGCGCATATTCTTCGACCAAAAGTTTTACGATTACCCTATAAAGCTCAAAATGGAAACCTTTTTGAATATGGGCCTGTGGAACGATATCGTCGTGGTGTTCAGCTATCTTAAATCGGCGATATTCAAGCGCGAGGAAAACTCGCTCGAGGATTTTTATATCAACCGCTTCGGTAAAAAGCTCTATTCGATGTTCTTCGAGCATTACACCGCAAACCTTTGGGGCAGACACCCCAGCGAAATCGACGCTTCTTGGGGCGCACAGCGCGTTAAAGGGCTTTCGATTACCGCAATTATCAAGGATATGTTCGGAAAGCTGCTCCCCGGCAAAAAGAACCGCAAGGTAGAAACCTCGCTTATCGAGGAATTCAAATATCCCAAGCTCGGCCCCGGTCAGCTTTGGGAAACCGCTGCCGAGGAATTTGTAAACAGGGGCGGCAAGCTTTACAAAAACTGCAAGGTTACCAAAATCCATAAAAACGAAAGCAATATTATTACCGGCGTAACCTATGAAACCGACGGTAACGAGGTAACGCTCGATGCCGATATCGTCCTTTCGTCTATGCCGGTTAAGGATTTGGTTATCGGTATGAACGACGTGCCCGAAAAAGAGCTTAATATCGCAAAAGGCTTGCCCTACCGCGATTATATCACGCTCGGCGTGCTTGTTCCCCGCCTTGCGCTGAAGAATAAAACCAAGCGTAAAACTATCGGTAACATAATCCCTGATAACTGGGTATACGTTCACGACAGAAGCGTTACTATGGGCAGATTCCAGATATATAACAACTGGTCGCCCTATATGGTAAAGGATATCGAAAATACCGTTTGGATAGGTCTTGAATATTTCGTTACCGAGGGCGATAACTATTGGAATATGACCGAGCAGGAATTTGCAGCTATCGCTATCGACGAAATGGTAAAGATAGGCCTTATCGAAAGCGCGGATATTGTTATCGATTATCACGAGGAAAAGGTAAAGAAGGCATACCCTGCATATTTCGATACCTATTCCGAAATGGATACCCTTGTTAAGTATTTAAGCGGTATCGAAAACCTTTATTGCATCGGCAGAAACGGTCAGCACCGCTATAATAACCTCGACCACTCTATGTGCACCTCCTTCGAGGCTGTCAAAAACATTCTCTCGGGCGAAAAGGATAAATCAAACGTCTGGTCGGTTAATACCGAAAAGGAATACCACGAGGAAAAGAAGCAGTAAAACAATAACAAAAAGCTCACCCTTGCAGGTGAGCTTTTTTAGTTATAGGCTTAATCTATAAGGTTTTCTCGGTCGAAAAGCGGGGAATCGAAAAATTCCTTAATTCCGATTTCCAAGCCTTCGCACATTTCGTAAATAATACGCATTTTCATACTCGGAAATGTACAGCTCATTATCGTGCTCAAGGTCGATTGCGGTACGCCGCTTTTCATCGAAAGCGCGTATTGCGTAAGCCCCTTTTGCCCGCAAAGCTCTTTTATTCTCAACGCTATCGCTTCGTTCAAATGCATATCTGCTCTCCTATATCGGTTACTCGATAACAGTATAGGATATTTGTTTTGAAATATACTTCAAGTACTTGATATTGTGCGAAGAGTTTGCTATAATACAGATAAAGAGGTGTTGATATGCGTTGCGAAAATATATTTTGCGTTTATTGGTGCGAGGGCAAGTGTACGCTTGACGAAATAAGCCTTAATGCTTACGGCGCCTGCGAATGCTGTGTGTATATAGACCTAAGCGAAAGAACGCTAAAAAGAAAGCGCAAGGAATATTTTGATAAGTATTTCGAAGAAAGCGAATAAAAAAGCTCGTTATAGAGGCACCATCCGTAAGGAAGGTGCCTCTATAACGAGCTTTTTTAGTTATGAGTTTTTGGTTGCGAGCCGTTAGCCGATAGCTTTTACGGTAATGCGAAGAATACCCTGCTCGTCCTTTTTTACCTTAATGCTGTATTCGAAAATCTTGCCGCTTTCGAGCGAAAACGCGAAAGCGTCCTCGCCCTCGGCAGTTGCCTTGTATATAAGCGTGGTGTATTCGGCGCCGTTGCCCGAGCTTTCAAGCCTTTCGAGCAGCGTTAGCGTGCTCGGCGATTCGGGCGTAATGCTAAATTCGCCGTCGCTCTCGCGCGCGGTAAGATAAAGGCTTATATAATCGGTTTGCTCCTTTTCGTACACCGAATATTTCACCTCCGGCTTTACCTCCTCCTCGTCGCCGCCGCAGGCGGAAAGACAAAGCAAGGACAGGCAAAGAGCAAGCAGCAGTGCAATATATTTTTTCATAGCTATTTACCCGAAACGGTTATACCGTCAAACGCCATATAGGGCGCAACCACGGTGCCGTCGACAAGCGTTTCCTTGCTTATCGCAACGAGATTGTTTAGCATATCGGCAAGGTTGCCGCTTATCATCGTTTCGGCAAGCGCGTGGGTGATTTTGCCGTTCTCTATCATAAATCCGTTCTTTGCCACGCCCGAAAATTCGCCGTTCGTGCCGGGGCTTCCGCCCGAAAATCTTCCGATGATGAGTCCCTTGTCGATGCTCTTTATCATCTCTTCAAGCGGTGTGTCACCGCTCTCGATTATCATGGCGAACGAGCTGTTCTTGGCGCGCTCGTTGCCGGTCTTGTTGGCAACGTATTTCGAAAGCATAAAGCTTTGCAGCACGCCGTTTTTGATAAAATCGTAATCCTCGGAAATATAGCCCTCGCCGGTGTAGCGCTCGCCGTTAACAATACGCTCGTCGCTCGGCTTAAATGAAACGGTTATCCTTTCGTCAGCGACCTTTTGACCGAGTTTGTCCTTCCAAAGCGAAGTGCCGTCGAGCAATACTCCGTCGGATGCGAAATTGCCGCAGATATTGCCGAATACCGTGCTTACCAAGCAAGCGGGGGTAAAAATAACCGTACCCGTAAACTTTCCGTTGGTTGCCGCGGTGTCGATTTGGTTTTCTATATCGCAAAGCTCGCGTTCGATAAGCGCGCAATCGATAAAGGGCTTATCGAGGTCGGTAACCGTAACGTCGCTGCCGTAGAACGAGGTGGATTTTTCGCCCTCGTGCGCCGAATACATAAGCTCTGCCGCATATTTTCCGCTTTCCGAAATATAGCAGTTGCCGGTGGTGCTCATATAAACACCCTTCGCGCAGATATGCTTAACTATCATCTGCTCGACGATAATTTTCGGGTGGCGGGTGTGAATATCGTTCAAAAGCTCTTTCGTGCGGAAGAAAAGCTTTTCGGTTTCGGGCACTATCGCGCCGCTTTTAAAATAACGCTCGCCGTTGCCGCTTGCAAGCTCCCAAGCCGTGTCGGGCGTCGCGCTGTTCGCGGCGGAAACGCAGTTTTCTATCGCCGCTTCTATCGCTTCGTCATCGAAACGGTTTATCGAAACCGAGCCCTTTTTGCCGCCGATAAACGCGGTTATGCCGATATAACGGTTAAACAGCGTGCGGAAGAGCGAAAACTCGTTGCCGTCGACGTTAAATTCGCGCATTTCGCTTTCTCTTACCGAGCAGTGCGCCATATCTGCACCGCGCGCTTGAAGCTTTTCGAGAATCTGCTTCGCAATATTCTTGTATCTTTCCATATCAGCGACCTCCGATCATAACCTTGCAACGCAATGCGGGTCCGCCCATACCAACCGGCATAGGCTGCTTTTTGCCGCAAAAGCCCGAGCTTGACCATACGACCTCGTCGGACACCATATCGACGGTCTTTAGCATATTGAACGCCACGCCCGAAATGGTGGTATCGAGCAACGCTCTGCCAAGCTTGCCGTTTTTAATTTCGTAGCCCATCGAAACGCCGAACATAAACTCGCCGGTCGTGTCCGCCTGACCGTTGCTCGAATCGATAAGATAATATCCGTCCTCGACCGATGCTATCATATCCTCCAGCTTGTCCTTGCCGGGCAGTATCGCGGTGTTGCGCATACGAATAAGCGGCTCGTCCGAGAACGCCCAGGCACGTGCGTTTCCGCAAGGTGTCATACCAAAATGCTGTGCGGTTTCGCGGTTGTTCATATAGCCGACAAGAACTCCGTTTTCGATAATCCTTGCGTCGATAGCTTCCACGCCCTCGTCGTCAACGTAGACCGGAAGGGGAGTTTTTTCGCCGAACGCGGTGTGGGCAAAGTCGGTAAGGCTTACCATTTCGCTTGCCACAATCTTGTTCAAGCTGGGGCCGGCAACACTTCCGCCCAAAACCAAATCGGCTTCTACCGTGTGCCCGACCGCCTCGTGCGCAAGCATACCCGACATCATTCCGCCCAAAATAACCGTCTTTTCGCCCGCGTCGGCATAAATACCCTCGCGCTTTTGCATTAAACGCTCGTAAAGCGCGTCGATTTCGGGATAAAGCGCTTCGGGGTCTTTGAAGTTCGCCTCGAATCCGCCCTCGCCGCCAAATGCTTTAAAAAGCTCTACCGGTGCGCCGCTTTGCGTTTCGGCGTTAAGAAAAACGTAGATATACGAGCGCTGAAGGCAGGTGTGAGCGTCGAAGCCGTTCGATACGCAAAGCAGCTTTTCCATCGAATCCTCGCGCGCGGCAACCGTGCGGCTTGCAAGATTTTTGTATTTCGATGCGATATAGTCGTCTACGCTTCTTGCAAAATCGACGTAACGCTTCTGCTCGGCGTCGGGAATATCGCAATCGAGCGCGCGGCAGCCGCAATTAATATTCGGAAGTGGGCCCTTGCCCTTGTTAACGTTTTTTTCCATAAAATCGGCGTTTTCGGTCGCGGCGCGCAATACCGCCTCCGCCGCATCGGGCGAATATTCCGCCATCGAGGCAAAGCCGTAGGTGCCGTTTTTGTAAACGCGTGCCGATATACCCGAAATATCCTGACGCGAATTTCCGGTAAGGTTGCCCGAAACGACAGTCGCCCCGCGTGAGCGCGAAAGCTGACCGCGAAGCTCGGTGTGCGCGTTCGGCACAAACAGTATCTTTTTGGGAGTAATTATATCCTTTAGCAATTCAAATCCTCCTTGTTTTTTCCTTTTATATAGTATATCACCGTTTCGCATAATTGTAAACAGTGGATTTTTTCGAAAATTTCCAAAATAAATGTGACAAAACGTCTTTTTTATTCGTCTGTATAGTTGAAACGTAAATAAGGAGGTATTATTATGAAACGAATTTTTACAATGCTTTTTGCTTTTGCTTTGCTTCTTTCTCTGCTTGCAGGCTGTAAGACCGCGCAGAACGAAACAAACAATGTAAGCTCGCAAGCCGAAAGTAAGGACGAAGGTCAAGCAGAGAGCAGTGGTACACCGAACGAGTCCTTGGCAGAGGAAAAACAGATTTCCGATTATTTTGCTGAAACGGTCGTGTTAAAGGACGGAACGACTATATATTGCATCGATACAGCGGAACAGCTTTACGGCTTTGCCGAGCTTGTAAACGAAAGAAAACATAATTTTGCAGGCGAGGTCGTTCTGGTACGCAACGATATCGAACTGAATTCCACCGAAAATATAAGCGATTGGAAAAACACAAAGCCCGAAAACGTTTGGATACCCGTCGGCGATAATTCCTTTGCCTTCAAGGGTGAATTTGCGGGTGGGTATATTGAAGAACAGCGTTATCTTTATAAAAACGTGACGATAAGCGGTATATATTGTCCGCAGTACGAAGGAGCCGCGGCATTCTTCGGCAAAATAGAAAACGCAAAAATAGCCCACATAACACTTGATAAGAGTATCTTTTGCGGGCCTGCGGAGAACGAATACGGAGATTCTGCAGGTTTTGCTCTGCGTGCGTATGATTCCGAAATCACGTGGTGCGAAAACCGTTTAGACCTTTCGGGCAACCGTGCGTCAGGCATCGTATTCTCGGCAGACGGCACGGCGGTAACGTGGTGCAACAATTACGGCAATATAACCGCCGAAAGCTTTGGCGGCGGAATTGTCGAATTATTAGGCTCGGGCGAAGTATTTAACTGTGTGAATATGGGCAACGTTACCGCTGGTACTGCGGGTGGGGTGATCTGCAATGCGTTAGGCTCGGGCAGTATCGCAATCGCATCCTGCGCGAATTACGGCGATATAACCGGAAATGAGTTCGCGGGCGGAATAATCGGTGTTATCGATGCAGAACAGACGATAATAACCGCGATAGATCTTTTAAACGTCGGCAGAGTCACAGCGCTCGGCAGGGAATACCCCGAGGAAAACCGCGGCAACGCGGGTGGAATAGTCGGATATTACTATATAATGAGTATAAGCGGCTTGGGCGATATTTTTATCAAAAACGTTTTGAATATCGGCGAGGTAAGCTGTAAATATAATCAGGGCGCGATAGTCGGAAAAAGCAGAAATGAAGATGCGGTGCTCCAAGACTGCTATTATCTCGATAGCTCCTGCAAGGACGGCGGCTTGGGTACTTGCGTGAAAAAAAGCGAGCTTACCGACGGCAAGAAGCTAAAGCTTATCGATAATATCGATTGGGCGGTTATCGAGGATAATTGGTATCCGATACTTTATAATACAAGAATTCCGTTTGAAATCTAATTGCCCACCCCAAAAGCGTTTAATCATACTCTTTTCGGCTTGAATCGAAAAAAACCATTGACAAACAAGGACTACTGTGATAGTCTACAAATGTCAAGCGGATTAGACGCTTGAACGGAGGTAAGGAATGACACGCATCTTTCTCGAAATATTGAATATGAGCATATCGGCTTGCTGGATTATTGCGGCGGTGCTGGTTTTGCGCGCCGTTTTCGCAAAGCGTATGCCGAAATGGATAAGCTGCTGTCTTTGGGGCTTGGTTGCACTGCGCCTTTTGGTTCCCTTTACCTTCGAAAGCAGTATTTCGTTGGTTCCGAACGAAAGAATAGTAATAAGCGATATAAAGCAAGGGCAGGGAAGCGCTTCGACCGATGCCGAGATAAGCGTGTCTTCCGGCAAAGAGGACGAAGGCGGAATTTCGCCCGAAGGCTCCGATATATATTTCGGGCAGGAGGAAAGCGGTATAGTTACCGATAATTCCCCGCAACAGCCCGAATCGGATAGCTCGGTACAAATGAACGGCTATGCTCCGATAATAAACGCAGACGATTTCAACGCTCCCGAGCCAAGCGGAAGCATTGCTTTGAATACCGATAACGCCGCAGACCTCGGCGGGAATACGGGCATAGACGACAAGGAATCCGGCATATCCGCAAAAACGGCGAAAATCCTTTCTTCCGTGTGGCTGTGCGGTGTTGCCGCAATGCTTTTGTATGCGTTAATCAGCTTTGTTGCGCTTAAAAGGCGGGTAATGCTCTCTATCCCCTGCGGCGATATGGTGCGCAAGGGCGAATGTGTCGAATCGCCGTTCGTTTTCGGCTTGCTCAAGCCGAAAATATATCTCCCCTTCGGGCTTTCGGCGCAGACCGAGCAATGCGTTATCGCGCACGAGCGCGCCCATTTAAAGCGCAGGGACCATTTAATAAAGCCGCTCGGCTTTTTGCTGCTTTCGGTGTATTGGTTCAATCCGCTCGTTTGGGTGGCGTACATATTGCTTTGCCGCGATATAGAATTTGCCTGCGACGAAAAGGTTATAAGCACTCTTGCACCCGAGGAGCGAAAGACCTATGCCTACGCTCTGCTTGAATGTGCGGTTGCGCACAGGCGTATATCCGCCTGCCCTATTGCTTTTGGCGAAACCGGGGTTAAGGAGCGCGTAAAGAATACGATGAAATACCGAAGACCTGCACTTTGGATAATTATTGCAAGCATTCTCGTTTGCGCGCTTGTTACGGCACCGTTTATTACAACCTCCGCAACCGAAATCGATGAAGCTTCCAAAGCCTCCGAGGGCTTCGAAGTATCGCAGGATAGCGTCGAGGAAAGCATAGAAGAAAGCTTCGAGGAAGGCCTTGAAGCAAGCACGGAAGAAAGCTTTGAAGAAAGCCTTGAAGCAAGCACGGAAGAAAGCTTCGAGGAAAGTATTTCCGACGAAAGTGTTTCCGACGAGAGTATACCCGAAGAAAGTATACCCGAAGTAAGCGAGCCCGAAAGCAATGCGCCCGAACAGAACGAGCCCGAACAGAACGAGCCCGTAATAAACACGCCCCAATCTAATGGAAAGGTAAACGTGGTCGGTAAGACTTTGGGTGCGGTCGGTGCTTCGCAGGGGGATTGGATATATTACGTCGAGGGCAACCAGTTCTTCAAAATCAATCAAAACACCTATAAGTCGGAAACGATCTTTATTCTTCCTATGGGCTGGGCATCGAATTTAAACGTTGTGGGTGATTGGCTCTATTTCAGCGTGCCCGAAACCACCGATGAAAGCGCGTATATAGGTAAAGTGCGTACCGATGGCAGAGATTTCCAAAAAATCGTTTATACCAACGACGTTTGGGAGGTGCTCGTTATCGGCGAAACGGTATATTACACCTCAACAAACAACCCCTATACAGTTTGGGCAAAGGACGTTGCTCCGCTTTATTCGGTATCGGTAAACGGAGGCGCGGTAACGCAGGTACACGACGGCAGCGTGGAAAATCTTGTGGCTGACGAAAATTATATCTATTTTCAATACAGAGAAAAGGACGGCGGAAAAAGAAGCTTTGTGCGTATGAATCACAACGCTACTTCCCGACAAACGCTTTGGATAAACGAGCTTGTGGGGACGGAAATCGACTCTTTCGGCTTTGCGGTCAGCGAAGGACGCATTTATTTTGCCGAACGGTATGATAATTCCGAAACCTACCGCACGGTCAGCTCCATAAGCATAAACGGCGGAGATTACGTTGCACATTTCAGAGCAAATCTGTTTTCGAGCTCGCTGTGGGCGAAAAACGGAAAGATATATTTCGGCGGCGTAGCTCCCGAATACCGCGACGGCTATATCGGTGAATACGGAGACTTAAGCTTGACCGAGTACGATATGGCAAGCGGTAGATTCACCGCGCTTTATGATGAATGGCAATACTTCTATCCGACAAACGAAATGTTGGTGGTTCCCGAAATGCACGCTCTGTGGCTTTATGATTACGACAGCAAAACCTTTACAAAGGTGCTTCTATACGTGTGATATATAAACCTCGTAACAAAAAAAGAAAGGACAAAAATTATGAAACGCAAAAAAACAACCTACGGAATCTTTAAATATTTTACGGCGGTGATCCTCCTCTTGTCCTTGCTTTTGCTTGCAACCGCCTGCGATAGCGAAACCGAGCTTTCACAGCCCGCCTCGTCATCTCTTCCTGAAAGCTCGCTTGCGGCAGAAGGTGACGAAAGCATAGAAAGCACGCAAGAAAGCACGGAAGAAAGCACGCAGGAAATTATTTGGAATCCCGAAGAGCTCGAATATATCGATAATCTGTTTGCGGCATTGCAGATAGAAGACGATATCGAAAAATATTCGGGCTGCTACCGCTTTACCGACGACGACCACAGCGTTGCGCCGATACTGTTTGTTCCCAAGGACGTTATTTATAACGTGAAGATTTTCTCGATAAATGACGACTGGGGGGATATAAGCGAGAAAAGGATCGAAAACATACTCTACGAAACCGAAAAGGTTACCGATACAAAACCGCTTCTTGCGGATATAAAGTTTATCGATATCTTTGCGGTAAGAGGAATTTCCTTTACCGATAAAGACGGAAACGAGCATTTTTACGAAATAACCGACAGTCCTGTTGACGGAAGCCTTATTATTTCGGAATTCGTAAACCCCGAAGCCGAGGAAAGCAAGGAGGAATAGTTTTTCCCCGCCGTCTTTGAAAAAGCAACAAGAAAAAAGTTCCCGAAGCCGATTCGGGAGCTTTTCTTTTCGGTAAAGAAACGGTAAAGAAAAGCAAAAAGCCGCGTATTGTATTGAAAACACAAGAAAAACGGTGTGGCTGTTTTTTGAAAATTGTATTGATTTATGTCGGCTTCTGTGATAAAATTTTAAGGCATATGAAAATATTACAAAACAGAAAGGAATTCCAAAAATGGATGCTCTTTTAGAGTTGTTTGGCAACGTAGCTAAGATCGACGTGCGTATGTGCGTTATGTGGCTTATCGGCGGCATACTTATCTACCTTGCCATTAAAAAGGATATGGAGCCTACCCTTCTTCTTCCGATGGGCTTCGGCGCAATCCTCGTAAACCTGCCCCTTTCGGGCGCAATCGGCGAGGACGGCCCGCTCACCACGCTTTACAATGCAGGTATTCAGAACGAGCTTTTCCCGCTCATTCTCTTTATCGGTATCGGCGCGATGATCGACTTCGGTCCCTTCTCTCCAACCCCAAGCTAATGCTTTTCGGCGCGGCGGCACAGTTCGGTATCTTCTTTACCCTTTGCACCGCTTCGCTCTTCTTCGCAGATAAAGATGCGGCTTCTATCGCTATTATCGGCGCGGCCGACGGCCCCACCTCGATAGTCGTTGCAATGGCACTCGGAACTCCCTACGTCGGTGCGATAATGGTTGCGGCTTATTCCTATATGGCGCTCGTTCCCATTATTCAGCCCCCCGTTATCAAGCTTCTTACCACCAAAAAGGAGCGTATGATAAGAATGCCCTACGTTCAGCGCGAGGTTTCGCAGACCACCAAGATCCTTTTCCCGATAATTCTTACCGTTATCGCAGGTCTTGTTGCGCCCGATTCGGTTGCACTTATCGGCTTCCTTATGTTCGGTAACCTTATCCGTGAATGCGGCGTGCTCAATTCGCTTTCCGAAACAGCACAAAAGGTTCTTGCAAACCTCGTCACCATCTTTCTCGGCATTACCATCGCCTGCCAGATGCATTACGAAAAGTTCTTAAGCCCCGCAACGTTGCTTATTCTCGGCTTAGGTCTTGTTGCGTTCATCTTCGATACCGCGGGCGGTATACTCTTTGCAAAGTTCTTAAACCTCTTCTTAAAGACAAAGCTCAACCCCATGATCGGTGCGGCGGGTATTTCGGCGTTCCCCATGGCGGGTCGTGTTGTTCACAAGATGGCGTTAAAGGAAGATCCCCAGAACTTTATTCTTATGCAGGCTACCGGCGTTAACGTGTCGGGTCAGATCGCGTCGGTTATCGCGGGCGGTATGATCCTTAACTTCTTCGGTTAATGGTGAAAGGAGATATTATTATGAAAAAGACTCTTCTCGTTCTCTTGACCGCAGTAATCCTTTTCTCGCTCTTTGCAGTCGTTGCATCGGCAGAGGAGGCAAACGAATCGATAGCCGACGTTCAGCTCGATTGGCACCCCGAAAACGCGGTTGCAAACCTTAAATATATGGGCTTGGGTATGCTCGGCATATTCGTGGTCGTCGGCGTGGTTATGGGCTTGACCTATTTCCTTAACGCTGTCACCGGCAAAAAGAAATAACGCTGCTCTTTCGAGGGAAAACGCTTGTTTTCCCTCGTTTTTTTCGTTTGGCGCAATAAACCGCAGTAAAAACTATTGCGGTTTTTTTATATTTGCGTTATAATATGAAAAAATCGAAAAAGGATATAAGCAATATATGAATAATAAAAGAAGCAGCGGTGTGCTGATGAGCATTTCCGCCATCCCTTCGGAATACGGTATCGGCGTGTTCGGCAAGGAATGTATCGATTTTGCAAGAAAAATAAAGGAAATGGGCTTTTCCTATTGGCAGGTGCTGCCCTTTACTCCGCTCGATTACGGCAATTCGCCCTATGGCTCCGACAGCGCGTTTGCAGGCAACGAGCTTTATATAAGCCCCGAAATGATGGTGGAATCGGGCTTCGTTACCCGCCACGAATCATACAGCAATAAATACAACGGCAGCCCCTTCGTTACCGATTATTCCTTCGCGCGCGAGCAGCGTGAATATTTAATACGTCTTGCCTTTTCGCGCCTCGACGGGCAGATAAAGAACGAAATCGATAATTTTATCGAGGAAAAGAGCCTGCTTTCGCATTGCCTTTACCGTGCGCTTAAGTTCGAAAACGGCGGAAGCGAATTTTGGAATTGGAAGCGGGGAAGTAAATATTCCGAGGCAAAAGGATTGATAAAGGAGTTGGAAAACGAAATCCGCTACCACGGCTTCGTTCAATACCTTTTCTATACCCAATGGGAAAAGACGAAAAAGGAGATTAATGCCATTGGCATAGAAATAATCGGCGATATGCCGATATACGTCTCGCGCGATAGTGCGGACGTTTGGGCAAACCCCGAGCTGTTCGATATCGATAAAGCTACCTATAAGCCTGCGCGCGTTGCGGGCTGCCCGCCCGATTATTTTTCGGAGGACGGTCAGCTTTGGGGCAACCCGCTTTACGATTGGAAATACCATAAATCCCACGGCTACGAATGGTGGATAAAGCGTATAAAGCGTCAGTTCGAAATGTACGACGTTTTGCGTATCGACCATTTCCGCGCCTTCGCTTCCTATTGGGCGATCGACGGCAACGCAAAGACCGCGCGTGAGGGTATATGGAAAAAGGGCCCCGCTATGTCGCTGTTCAAGGCGGTAAAGGCGGCGCTTGGCGAGGTTCCGATAATCGCCGAGGATTTGGGCGTGTTCGGCGACGATGTCGTTAAGCTTTTGAACGACAGCGGATTCCCCGGAATGCGTATAGTTCAGTTCGGCTTCGACCCCAACGACGATGCAACCCACCTGCCGCATAACTACCCGAAGAACTGCGTTGCCTATACCGGCACGCACGATAACAATACCCTGCTCGGCTGGCTGTGGGAGGCTACCGAGGAGGAACGCCGCTTTGCGCTGGATTACGTAGGATTTGACCACGGCGATTGGGGCTTGGGCGGATACAGCGCGCCCGCCTGCCGAAAGATTATCGAATCGGTCTGGCGCTCGAGCGCAAACCTTGCGATAATACCGTTTCAGGATATGTGCGGATTCGGAAGCGATGCGAGAATGAATATTCCCGGCGACGACAGCGGCAAATGGCGCTTCCGCACTACCGAGGGCACAATAAACAATATCGACACCGCTTATTTCGCAAAGCTGAACGAGCTTTTCCGCAGAAAATAATTGCTTAAATTGCTTAAAAAGGCTTGAAATATTGAATAAATGTGTTATAATTTGCTTGGAATTATTAATGAATCCAGAGGTAATTTTATGAAAAAGTACAGAGCTGCCGTCATTGGTTGCGGTAATATTTTCCCTATGCACGCAGTAAGCATCGTTAGATGTGAAAACGCAGAGCTCGTTGCTGTTTGCGACGTTAAAAAGGACAGAGCAGACGCAAAAGCGGCTGAATTCGGTGTAAAGGCTTATTACGATTATATCGAAATGCTCGAAAAAGAGGATATCGACGTAGTTCATATCTGCCTGCCCCACTATCTCCACCCCATCGTTTCTATCGAATGCAGTAAGCGCGGCAAGCACGTACTTACCGAAAAGCCTATGTCTATAAATATCGAGGATGCCCGCGCGATGATCGATACCGCAAACGAAAACGGCGTCGTTCTCGGCTGTATCTTCCAAAACCGCTATAACGCCGGCACGGTTCTTACCAAACAGCTTCTCGAGGACGGCACTCTCGGCGCGATCAAATCGGCAAAGTGCTACGTTACCTGGGACCGCTCCGATGCATATTACGGCAGCAGCGATTGGAAGGGCACTTGGGATAAAGAGGGCGGCGGCGTAATCATCGACCAGGCTATCCATACTCTCGATATGATGCGCTACCTTATCAACCGTCCCGTCGAATCGGTATATGCTACTATCGCTAACCGCGGCCACGCGAAGATCGACGTAGAGGACACCGCAGAAGGCGTAATCCGTTTCGATAACGGTATGCTCGCAAACTTCCACGCAATCAACTATTATACCTACGATGCAGAGGTATTTATCGAATTCCACTGCGAAAACGGCGTTGCAACTCTTGTTGCCGACAGAGCGGATATTAAGCTTTACGACGGCAGAGAATTCCACGCAGTACAGCCCAACGAGGATTTCGGCTACGGCAACGTTAAATCCTATTGGGGCGTAAACCACTGCAAGCAGATCAACAACTTCTATGAATGCCTGGCAAGCGGAAAAGAAATGTTTATTCCCGTTGAAAGCGCATACGAAACTATGGAAATGATCTGCGCTATCTACAAGAGCGGCAAAACTCGCGAAAGAGTTTATCTTAACAAATAATAGCGGATGTTAAAAAAGCGCGGAGCTCAAAAAGGCGTTATCCGTGCAGAAAAGAACGAATATTTTAACCAAGACAGAAAAAAGGAGCGTTTGCTCCTTTTTCGTTAATAACACCTTTTTGCTACGAACAAACCGAACCGCTCGCAGTAGGTTTCTACGGCTTCGGGTTCCGTTTGCTCGTTCCGCATCTTTTTTTCCTATCCGCCAAAAACTAAAAAAACGAAATTTGGTGCAAAAATGCTTGATATTCTCGAAACCGAAAAAAGCTTTATTTTAAAGCATATTAAAGAGGGCGATACGGTTGCCGATTTTACTATGGGCAACGGGCACGATACTTTGTTTTTCTCGCAAACGGTTGGCGTTGGCGGCAGAGTTTTTGCCTTTGATATACAGCAAAGCGCGCTCGAAAGCACAAAAAAACGTCTTGAAGACAATAATGCGCCGCAAAACTATACGCTTATCTGCGATTCACACCACAACGCCGATAAATATATCGATTGTAAAATTAAAGCGGGAATGTTCAATTTGGGCTACCTGCCGGGCGGCGATAAGACAATAACCACCAAGCGCGAAACCACGCTTGCGGCGGTAAAAACCGCTATAGGCTTGCTCGATACCGATTCGATATTGCTTATTGCGGTTTATCCCGGTCACGAGGAGGGCGAAATCGAAGGCGAGCTTATTAACGAAATGCTTCAAACTCTCGACCGCAAGAAATATTGCTGTGCGAAATTCCGCATAATAAATTCGCCGACAAGCTCGTATTTTTATATAGTAGAAACAAAATAAATTTTCGGAGAAAAAATATGCTTCTGTTCGTTATCCGCCACGGCGACCCAATATATAACCCCGACAGCCTTACCCCAAAGGGACAGCGCCAAGCCGAAGCTGTCGGCAGAAGGCTTGCACTGCACGGCATAGATAAGATTTACGCAAGCACGAATACCCGCGCACAGCTTACCGCACAGCCAACGAGCGAGCTTGTGGGCAAAAAAACAGAAATCTGCGATTGGATGAGCGAAAACAACGCCGCGCGCGATTTTATGTTCCAAGACCCCGAAAACGATAACCGCTGGTCGTGGTCCTTCGGTATCGAAGCAACCCGCTACCGTACCGAAGAAACGCTTGCGCTCGGCGATAAATGGTACGAGGCTTTTCCCTTTACCCATTGCAACGCAAAGGATGGCTTTGCGCGTATCGGCGGCGAATCCGATGCTTTCTTCGAATCGCTCGGCTATAAGCACGAGGGAATGAAATATAAAATACTTAATCATACCGACGAGCGCGTTGCCGTGTTCTGTCATTATGGCTTTGGCACCACCTGGCTGGCATATCTTCTCGATATTCACCCCGTGCTGTTCTGGTCGACCTTTGATATGAACCATACCGGTGTAACGGTTATCGATTTCCGCAAAAGCGCAAGCGGCTATACCGTGCCGAAGGTGCTCGCCTTTTCCGACGTGTCGCACCTCTATGGCGAAAGATTGCCATACGAATTTACAAATATGATTAAGCTTTAATCAAGGAGATAAAAATGCTTTTATACGTTATCCGCCACGGCGACCCGATATATAACCCCGATTGCCTTACCGAAAAGGGAAAACGCCAAGCCGAAGCGCTCGGCAGACGCCTTGCCGTAAACGGCCTTGATAAAATATATACCTCACCGCTTGTTCGGGCACAGCAAACCGCACAGCCAACGTGCGAGCTTTTGGGTATAAAGCCCGAAATCGCCGATTGGACGAGCGAGGGACACACCTGGGAGGAGTTCACATTCGAGGATGAAAATTTGGGCGGTATGCTAAATTGGTGCTTCCACGTGCAAACAACACGCTATAAAACCCCCGAAATTCTGGCGATGGGCGATAAATGGTACGAGGCAGAGCCCTTCTGCCGCTCGAAAGCAAAGCAGGGGTACGAGCGTATTATGCGCGAATCGGACGCGTTTATGGAAAACCTCGGCTATAAGCGCGAGGGACTTAACTACCGTATAATCCGCCCGAACGACGACCGCGTTGCCGTGTTCTGCCATCAGGGCTTTGGCACAACCTGGCTTTCACACCTTTTGGGCGTTCCGCCTATTCTGTTCTGGTCAACCTTCGATATGAACCATACGGGTGTGACGATTATCGAGTTCAAGAACAATAAAGACGGCTTTACCGCTCCTATTTGTCTTGCTGTTTCCGATACCTCGCACCTCTATGCCGACCGCCTTCCCCTGCGCTTCGCCAACGGGATAAAGATTTGATTTAAATGTTTTTATTTTATACAAAAGGGGCTTTTTGAAAAAGCCCCTTTTAAAATCCCCAAAAACTTTAAAAATTGAATAATTATTGACACATAAACGTTCCTATGATATGCTACTGTTGTAGTGGTCAACACAAAAAACTCAAGGAGGTATTTATGAAGAAATTAATTAAATTGTTCGTTTTCATTTTGATGTTGTGCGTTGTAACATCACTTTTGTTCGGTTGCAACAGTAAAACTAACACGCTCACGGTTAACTCGGCTTCATTTACCGAACTTGAAGCCAAAGAACCCGATATTAATTGGATTAGGAATTATTATTACGTTTCGGAAACCAACAAATACAAAGGACCGGGGTTTGAATTATGTGAGTTAAACGGCGAGTTACATCTCAATCAAATTTCGTTGCCTTACGACAAGGCGCATTTGTTGTGCCTTGATTACAAATATCTGCTCGGCGTTGACGCGGGGGAGTTTGACGGTTGGGTGGCGCTTTGCGATTACGATTCATATAGGTGGGAAGAAGCCAAGCAAGAACGAATATTAAACGAGCTGTGCATGGGATTTCTTCGTTATCCGTTGCCTGTCGGTCATGAGCATGACAACCAGGTTGCTCTTATATTTACGAGCACCATATATCTTCCCGACGTTGATAACGACGGAAGAATATATAAGATAACGACTTTTGATGAAGAAGACAAGGAATATGAATTAGAGCTTTACGCAACCCTTGATTACACACCCGTTGCATTTTTGTTCGATGGCGATGAGCTTATAGTTGCAACACAGCAAAATCTGGTTTCTGTTGACACGAGCGGAAAGGTAACCGAGCTTTATTCTTCGGATTATTGGGGTTTTTTGGGTGTGAATTCAATCGTTAAAATAGATGACAGCTATTTTATTGGTGCCTGTATGGGAATTCTTGAATATAAAATCACAAATTCCGAAATCGTTTGGTATCCGTATTACAACATTGAAGAAAACATAGAATAATAAACGCAAAAGGGGCTTTTTGAAAAAAGCCCCTTTTAAAATCCCCAAAAACTTTTATAATTAATTTTTAAAATTTAAAGGATTTTCGGGAGAGAGCACGAGAGAACCCCTTT
>JAFTTN010000039.1 GCA_017466805.1 Clostridia bacterium | reverse complement strand
GCCATCCGCCGTTACCGCACCTACATACTGTCAGAAAATGTCCCTATGAACACTAACAGAACGTATTTCAAGGTTTTTTGACTAAGTTACAGGGCAAAACGGTAGCGCAAAACCGTTTTCTCACTGTGGCGCATCGCCCAAAAACTCGGTCTTTTTTAAATCACTGTCGTGCAAGAACCTTTATTGTAACGGTTAAGCATTCTTCGCACTCTTCCTTTTCCCATTTTGCGCTGTAGCCCGAGCTGTTAAGCATACGCACCGACTTGTCAAGCGTGTTAAAAAGCATTTTTATATCCCCCAGCTTGCCGAATACGGCGGGCTTTTTCTTTTTTGCTCGTGCTCTTTTTTGCTTAGGGAGCGAATTCGAAATATAGCTTTCTATAAGACACTCGGCTTCGGGAGCGGAAAGCTTGTCGGACACGATTTTTGCAATAATCGGCAAGCGCTCCTGCTCGGAATTTATCCGCACGAGCGCACGGCAGTGCCGCTCCGAAAAGCCGTGCTCGACCGCAACAAGCCGTTCGCGCTCGGAAAGCTTTAAAAGCCGCAGCTTGTTTGAAAGTGCCGATTGAGATATCGAAAGCGCTTTTGCAAGCTCGCCCTGAGGCATTTCGGTCATTAATAAAAGCGTTTGCATTGCAATAGCCTCCTCGAAATATGAAAGGTCGCTGCGTTGCAGATTTTCAACAAGCGCCATCATTGCGCTGCCGCTCATATCAGTTTCGAAAACGCGGCAGGGAATCTCTTTAAGCCCCGCAAGCTTCGATGCGCGCCAGCGCCGTTCCCCCGCAATAATTTCGTATTTTGCGCTCGTTTGCGGCATAGGCGGGGGCAGAGGTATAAGCTTTTTTACCGCAATGGGCTGAATAACACCGTATTTTTTTATGCTGTCGGCAAGCGATTTCAGCTCGTCGGGGTTAAAAGCCCTGCGGGGCTGCAATGGGTTTGGTGCCAAATCGCTTACAGAAAGCATTACGGTTTTGTCCTTTTTGCCGTTCAAAATAGCCGAAATATCCATATTTTCACCCAAAAAAGAAAAGAATCTGCCGTTATTGTAGCAGATTCTTTATGTCTAAAAATGTTATTGTGTGTTAGTTGAACAGCTTTTTTTGGTAAAAGTATTTTTTACCATCGATTTCGCATATTTCACCGAGCGCATAAAAGCCGTTTTCGTCGTAAACGCGCAAAAGCTCGCCGATTTCGCCGTCGATACCTCTTAGCTTCGAAAGCCGTATTTTTTGCCCCTGACGGAACAGACGGTTAAAAAATTCGTCCATTCGCGCAGGCTTCAAATGCATAAACATTTTTTCGACGGGAATTAAATGCGAAAGTATTTCCTCGACAGTCATATTGTTGAGCTCGTCGAAAACTATTGCGTCCTCACGCTTGAACACCCCGACCTCGCTTCGTACAAGCGAGCTCATTACCGCGCCGCAGCCGAGCTTTTCGCCGATATCTGCGCACAGCGTGCGAACGTAGGTCCCGCGGGAGCAATGCACGTCGAGAAAAAATTCACCGTCGATTTGCGAAGGGTTGCAGGAATAAATATTAACGCTTCTTGCCTTGCGTTCTACCGTAACGCCTTCGCGCGCGAGGTCCAAAAGCTTTACACCGCCAACCTTTAACGCCGAATACATCGGCGGGGTTTGCATTATTTCGCCCTCGAACGATTTCGCAACAGCCGCAAACTCCTCGAAGCTTGGCAAAACGCCGATATGCTCGCTTAAAATTTCGCCCAAAATATCTTGGGTGGCGCTGGTTAAGCCAAGCTGTATGCCCGCAAAATAGCGTTTGTCGTGGTCGACAAGATATTCGCTCGCCTTAACCGCAGATCCAATCATTATAGGCAACACGCCCGAAGCCATCGGGTCGAGCGTGCCGCAGTGACCGATTTTCTTTTCCTTTAAAATCCAGCGAAGCTTCGAAATACAGTTGTGCGAGGTTATGCCTACCGGCTTATCGATTATTATAATTCCGCTCGGTGTGCTCATATTTCTATCTCCGCAAATATGGATCGAACAAGCTCCAACGCTTTGTCGAAGCTGCCGCCAAAGGTAAAGCCTGCCGCATGGTAGTGTCCGCCGCCGTTTTGGGCTTTTGCTATTTCGGCAACGTCAATATTTGCGTTCGAGCGCATCGAAATCTTTATTCCGTCTGCCTTTTGGCGAATTACCGCCGAAGCAAGCACTCCTGCAATTTCGCGCGGGATAGAGTTAATGCAATCGAAATCGGTTTCGTTCGCGCCGCATTCGGCTACTTCCTCGGGGCGTATTGCAACGATTGCAAATTTACCGCCGCGCAAAAGCTCTAAATTTTTATAAGCGGTTTTGGTAAGTGCAACCTGCGAAAGCGTTTTGCTTTCGAAAAGTCTGCGGTTAATATCGGCAAAATCAATACCTGCTTCAATACATTTCGCCGCCATAATATGCGTTTCGGGCTTGGTTGCGTCGTAACGGAATCCGCCGCTATCCGAGCTTATTGCGGCATAAAGCGCGGTTGCAATATCGTAATCAAGCTCGATCTTCAGCTCTTCCAGAATTTTGAAAATAATTTCGCCGCAGGCAATTCTGTCGCTCATAACAAGCAAGCTTTCGCATTCGACAGTGTTCACCTTGTGGTGATCGACAGAAAGCGCAAAGCTTTTGTTTCTTGCGTTCCCAAGCATTTTCGGTCCTGCAATATCTACGCTTACAAGCGTGTAGCCTTCAAAGATTTCGGGCTCGGTTTGAACAAACAGCCCTTCGTTTTTTATAAAAGAAAGCTTTTCGGGGATACCGTCTACCGAAAAAATATCTGCTCTTTTGCCGATTTTGCGCAATGCAAGCGCGAGCGCAACGGCAGAGCCGATAGTATCGCCATCGGGCGAGGCGTGTGTGTAAATGAGGTAGCCGTCGCACCCCAAAAGGAATGCGGCGGCTTCTTTAACCGAAATTTGTTTCATAATCAGTTTTCCTCAATATCCTTGAGTATCTGCGAAATATGCATTGCGCGTTCGGTATTGTTGTCGCGCACGAAGGTTAGCTTTGGGGTAATGCGAAGGTTGAGCCTTTTTGCAAGCTCGCTTCTTATAAATCCGGTGGCGGAAACAAGCCCCTTTTGCACGCCCTCGTCCTTGCCGAGCACGCTGTAAAATATCTTTGCGTCGCTCATATCGGGGGCAACGCGAGCACCGACGATGCTTACGAATGCGCCCGATACGCGCGGGTCTTTAACTTCTCTTAATATCGCGGCAAGCTCCAAGCAGACCGCGTTATTAACCTTATCCTGTCTGTGTCCCGCCATTTAACGCTCGATCTCCTCCATAACGTAGCATTCGAGGATATCGCCGACCTTGATATCGTTGAACTTTTCAAGACCGATACCGCATTCGAACGACTGCTGTACTTCCTTCGCGTCGTCCTTAAAGCGCTTCAAGGATGCAATCTTGTCTTCGTAGATAACGATACCGTCGCGGACTACGCGCACCATTGCATTACGCGAAATCTTACCGTCCTGAACGTAGGAGCCGGCAATGGTTCCGACGTTGGGAACGTGGATAGCGTTACGCACCTCGGCGTGACCGATAACGTTTTCGCGGAATTTGGGAGCAAGCATACCCTTTAACGCCGCTTCGATTTCTTCGATACAATCGTAAATTACGCGGTAGGTACGTATCTCTACCTTATCTCTTGCTGCCATATCGATAGCGTTCTTATCGGGACGTACGTTAAAGCCGACAATAATAGCGTTCGAAGCGTTTGCAAGCATAACGTCGCTTTCGGTAATGCCGCCCGCTGCCGCGTGGAGCACGGCAACCTTTACTTCCTCGTTCGAAAGCTTTGCAAGGCTTGCCTTAACCGCCTCTGCCGAGCCCTGAACGTCCGCTTTGATGATTATATTAAGGTTCTTTATGCCGCTTTCGATCTGCGAGAAGAGGTCGTCGAGGCTGACCTTGTTGCTGTTCTGCTCTTCTTCCTTCTTCTTCGCCTTGCGCTGCTCGGCAAGCTCACGAGCCATTCTTTCGTCGCTTACTGCGCTAAAGAGGTCGCCTGCTTCGGGTACCTCTGCAAGACCCATAATTTCAACCGGTACCGAAGGACCTGCGGTGGTAAGCTTTCTGCCCTTGTCGTCGGTCATAACTCTTACTCTGCCCACTGCGGTGCCCGCGATAATAATATCGCCGTTTTTAAGCGTACCGTTCTGAACGAGAAGGGTAGCAACCGCGCCCTTGCCCTTATCAAGACGCGCTTCGATAACCGCACCCTTTGCCGCACGGTTGGGGTTTGCCTTTAATTCAAGCATATCTGCCGAAAGGGTAATCATTTCGAGCAGCTCTTCGATACCCTGTCTGTGAAGTGCGGAAACCGGAACTACGATAGTATCGCCGCCCCATTCCTCGGGAACGAGGTCGTATTTGGTAAGCTCGGTCTTTACTCTGTCGGGGTCTGCACCCGGTCTGTCTATTTTGTTGATAGCAACGATAATGGTTACGCCCGCCGCTTTTGCGTGGTTGATAGCTTCAACCGTCTGGGGCATAATACCGTCGTCCGCCGCAACGACCAATACCGCAACGTCGGTAAGGTTTGCGCCGCGCGCACGCATAGCGGTAAACGCCGCGTGGCCGGGGGTATCGAGGAAGGTGATTTCGCGTTCGCCCAGCTTAACACGGTATGCACCGATATGCTGGGTAATGCCGCCTGCTTCGCCTGCGGTAACGTGGGTATCGCGGATTGCGTCGAGCAGCGAGGTCTTACCGTGGTCAACGTGGCCCATTACTACTACGACGGGAGCGCGGGTAACGAGGTTTTCTTCGCTGTCCTCGGTTTCGTCGAACAGACGGTCCTCGAGCGTTACAACGATTTCCTTTTCTACCTTTATACCGAATTCGTCGGCGATAAGATAAGCGGTATCGTAATCGATGCTTTCGTTAACCGATACCATCATACCCATAGCAAAAAGCTTTTTAATAACCTCTGCAGCCGCGGTCTTCATACGCGATGCAAGCTCGGTTACGGTAATAGTATCGGGTACGGTAATTTTAAGCTGAACAGGCTTCGGCTTTTGCTGCTGCTTCTGCTGTTGCTGCTGTCTGCTCTTATCGAACGCCTTTTTGCCCTTCTGCTGATCCTGGAACTTGTTCTTTTTCTTTATCTTCTGAACGCTCGTCTGGGTTTCGGGAACGACGTTGTCATAGTTCAAAATCTTATCGTCGTACTTCGAAAGGTCGACGTTGGAGGTACCGCGGGTATCGACCACGCGCACTTCATCGCGCGAGCGCTTTTTCTGAGGCTGCTGCTGAACGCCCTTTTCGGCCTTCTTCTTGCGCTTTTCCTCTTCTGCGGCGGCGCGCTTGGCTTCCTCTGCCTTGCGTTGCTCTTCCTTCTTCGCGTTCTTTTTATCGTCGTATTCTTTAAAGAATGCGGTGATATCGATTTGGTTTCTCTGTGTAAGAGTTTCGAAAATTATCGAAAGCTCGGCTTCGTCAAGAACCGCCATATGCGTTCTTCCGGCAAAGCCCGCTTCGTCAAGAATGGTAATAAGGTCCTTGCTCTTTAAATCAAAGTCCTTAGCAAGTGCGTTTATTCTGTATTTCTCACTCGTTGTTGCCATATATTAATACCTCTTTTCTGGTCGGCTTTTAATTTTCGCTCGACAGGCTTTTTTGGTAAGCCTTTATGAAGTTTGCATCGGTAAAGGCGATAGCAGCAGTATTACTGTGACCGACCGATCTGCCGAGCTCCTCTGCGGTGATATCTATCTGTTCGGAAGCAACCGAATAGTATGCAGTTTTATCGGTAAGTGTCTTGCGCGTGTTTTCGGAAACGTTGCTTGCAATAAGCACAAGCTTTGCCTTTTTGCTTCGCACTGCCTCCAGCACGTTGTTTGTGCCGATAACGATTCCTCTTGCTCTTGCCGCAAGGCCGATAACGCCCAAGGTGTTCTTTTTCAAGACGTTCACTCCCTTTTTCAGCAATTTTCTCCCAATGCCTCGCGCAAGGCTTGGTAGATTTCATCGGGTATTTTGGTTTTGAAGGTGCGCTCCAAGCGCTTTGCCTTTACGGCGCTGTCGAAGCATTCAAGGCTTTTACATATATATGCGCCTCTGCCCGCCATCTTGCCGGTCGTGTCGACGTTCATCACGCCTTCGCTGTTGCGCACTATGCGGATAAGCTCCTTTTTGCCCTTCATTTCGTTACACCCGACGCATTTTCTCATCGGTATTTTCTTTTCAGCCAAGGTATACCTCCGAAAAATTATTCCTCGGAAGCTGCGCGGCTGCTTTTGATATCTATCTTAAAGCCGGTAAGCTTTGCCGCGAGTCTTGCGTTCTGGCCCTCCTTACCGATAGCGAGCGAAAGCTGGTCGTCCGCAACGGTAACGCGGTAGGAACGGTCGGAATCGGGAAGCTTTACAACCGAATCGACCGTAGCGGGCGCGAGCGATGCGCTTATAAACGCTTCGGTGTCCTCGCTGGAGGGAATGATATCAAGCTTTTCGCCGCAGAGCTCTGCGGTGATATTGTTCTTTCTTGCACCCTTGGGACCGATGCAGGCGCCGATAGCGTCGACGCGTTCATCGTTAGAGATAACCGCAATCTTGGTACGGCTGCCCGCTTCGCGAGCGATGCGCTTGATTTCAACCACGCCGTCCTTTATTTCGGGCACCTCGAGCTCGAAAAGACGGGTGACAAGACCGGGATGTATGCGGGAGAGAATTATGCTCGGGCCGCGGGTTTCCTTTTTGATTTCGGTGATGAATACCTTTATTCTGTCGCCGACCTGAAGAGTTTCGCCGGGGATCTGCTCGTTACGGAAGAGGACCATTTCGTTCTTGCCGATTTCAAGCGTTGCGTTTGCGGTGGTGGGATCTACGCGTACTACTACCGCGGAAACGATTTCTTCCTTCTTTTCCTCGTATTCGCGTATCATATTTCCGCGTTCTGCTTCGCGGATGCCCTGAATAATAACCTGCTTTGCAGCCTGTGCCGCAATTCTGCCGAAATTCTTGGTTTTAAGCTCGATTTCGAAAACGTCGCCGATTTTGTATCTTTTGGACTTGCGGTGTGCATCCTCGAGCGAGATTTCGGTTGCTTCGTCGATAACCTCGTCAACGACGGTGAGCTGTTTATAAAGCTTAACGTCCTGCTTTACGGGGTCGAGCTTAACGCGTGCGTTTTCGTTGCCTGCGTTTTCCTTGCGGAAAGCCGAAAGTAAAGTGGCTTCGATCTTTTCGATCATATAATCCTTGGAAATACCTTTTTCCTTTTC
>JAFTTN010000038.1 GCA_017466805.1 Clostridia bacterium | reverse complement strand
GCCATCCGCCGTTACCGCACCTACATACTGTCAGAAAATGTCCCTATGAACACTAACAGAACGTATTTCAAGGTTTTTTGACTAAGTTACAGGGCAAAACGGTAGCGCAAAACCGTTTTCTCACTGTGGCGCATCGCCCAAGGGAGGCGTTTTTATAATTAAGCTTTTATATTTTTCGGCGACAGGCGCGTCGAAAAATATACCTATGATGACCGAGCGTTTGGACAACGAGCGAAACGGGGTCCCTGAAAAATCAAAGATTTTTTGGGGTGTAAAGCGAGGCGCACAAACGCTGCGCGAGCGTACGGTCATCTAAAATCCCTTTGAAAACTGTGTTTTCAAAGGAAGGCGTCAGCCTTCACAATATTCGTCGAGCGTCAAGCCCTTTTCGTACATTTCGGTGGCGGCGGTTCTGCCGACGTAGCGGAAATGCCAGCTCTCGTGCTTAATACCCGTAATATGCTGGGTGTTGGGCGGGTAGCGCAGAATAAAACCGAAGCGGTGCGCGTTTGCCGCAAGCCAAAGTGCTTCGGGTGTGTTGTCGAACGCGCTTGTCGAGTTGGAAAGGTTGTGCATATCGCAGCACAAGCCCGATTGATGCTCGCTCGTGCCGGGCTTGGTCGAGTAGGTAAGCACGTGTGCCTCGGTTTCGGCTTCGGTGGGGCGGCGCACCGCGTTTTTGCACTTTGCGCAAACGGCAATCACCGCTTCATCGGCAACCGACATACAGCTTTCGCAGAATTTTTCGCCGTCGACCTCGGTGCAGACACCGAAGCAGGCGTTGCAACGCTTTTCCTTAACGACTTTTTCGGGGAAATAGGAAATATCGAAATATTCGCTGCAGGTGTCGCAAACGTAGTCCTGCTTTATATCGTTGTCGAAATAACGCTGATAAATGCTTGCCTGCGAATTATAAGAGCGGTATGCGCTGGTTACGGTAATATCGTCGAATCCGTAGTATGCCGCTTCCTGCAGGAACGCCTCGAGCGCTTTGTTTGCGGTAGCGTCCATCTTCGACCAGCTTGCAGGCTGTGTTTCGCGGAAATAGGTGCATTTAACAAGATTCGGAGGGACGTAATCCGAGCCGAGCGGGTGCTTCGGGTTAACCACGAACACGAATTCCGATTCGTTTTCGGGGCAGACGTATTGCTCGTAATCGGTCATATCGACCATATATTCAACGCCGATGTATTGCTCGTAGGCTTCGGTCGGGTCGAGAGGTATTTGCGAGGATTCCGCCTGCGAGCTTTGCTCGGGAGCAGACGATTCGGGTGGGTTGGAAACGGCAGAGCTTTCGTCCTTGCCCGATTCCGAAGCTGTGGTGCTGCTTTCGGCAATGCTTTCCTGCGCTCCTTCGTCGTCACAGCCGACAAGCAGGCAGATAAGCACGGTGGCAATAACCATACAGCAGATTATAAGCGCGATAGCGATGTTAAGATAATTCAGCTTGGTTTTCTTTTTGCGCCTTTGGGGTGCGCGTCCCTGCGGTGTGTTTCCGCTTCTTCTTTGTGGTTGTGTAGCCATTATGTATTAACCTCTTGCGGCGATCAAAAGCTTTTCTGCCGCCTCTTTAATATTTTCTTTGCCGAGCACGCTGCTGCCCGCAACAAGCACGTTTGCGCCCGATTCGACGCAAAGGCGCGCATTTTCGGCAGAAACACCGCCGTCGACGCTTATTTCGTAATCAAGCCCGTTTTGCTTTGCATAATCACGCAAAAATTCGCATTTCGGCATCATATCCGCCATAAACCTTTGTCCGCCAAAGCCGGGCTCGACCGACATAACGAGCACGAGGTCGCAAATATCGAGATAAGGCACTATTTCCGAAACGTCGGTTTTCGGCTTTAGCGAAATACCCGCCTTCACACCGCATTCGCGTATTTTTTCGAGCGTTGCGCGGACGTCCTCGCAGGCTTCGACGTGTACTGTTATAATATCCGCACCCGCTTTTACGAAATCATCGATATATCTAATCGGCTCGGTAATCATCAAATGCACGTCGCTTACAAGATCGCAGCACTTTGAAAGCGATTTTACAACCGGCTGACCAAACGAAATATTAGGCACGAAAATGCCGTCCATAACGTCTAAATGCAGGTATTCGGCACCGCCGTCCGTAGCCGCTTTTATCTGCACACCCGCGTTGGAAAAATCGCAGGCAAGCGCCGAGGGTGAAAGCTTTATTTTTTTCATTTTTCTTGTTCCTTTTCGACAATATAGGTCATATTATGATAATGAATACCGTGCGGATACGCTTGGGGCTTGGGACGTGAAAAGCAAAGGATTAAAGCTGATTTGCCCCACAGCACCGTATTCATATATATAATAAACCTTTTCGCGCGCGATGTCAATGCAATTTCAAAAAACGTTCGAAAAGCACAAGCGCTCGGTGTCGCGTATTTCGCAAATGCTTTCGCGGAACCGGCTTGCCGCCGTTTCGTCGTTCGGTGCTGTAAAATGAGCGCAGTCTGCCGCGTCTATTTCGGCATCGCGCACGAAAAGCGAAATATATAAGCGCTTGTCCTCCCAAAGCGCCAAGGCGGAATTTAACTCGCCGTTATCGATAAGAGCTATTATTTCATCGCATATACCGCATATAATAAACGCGTTCACCGCGGTGAAGATTATTACGAATAATAGAATTACCGCCGCAACGATAAGGTTGTCCATAGCTATTCTCCCGATTGGTTTGGCTTTTGCGATTTTTTCGGCAATACGCTCATTTTGCCGGTACGCTCGAGTATAACGCAATCCACCTCGTTCATTTTCGCAAAGCCGTTTATTCTGCATTGCGCCTCGATATCGTCTGCCGAAACCCGCGCTTTCGTTAGGTTTGGCTCGATAAATTTTCCGTTTTCGTAAAGCGTTATCGGGTTGCCGTTCAATATAACCCTAAACCTTTCGCTTTTGCGGCAGATATACGAAACGATAACCTCTATCGAGGAAATCATTAAAAGCGGAAGCAGACCGTGCAAAAGCGGAATGTCGGAATCGGTTATGGGCAAAACCGCAAGCTCGCTCAAAAGCACGGTGGTCACCAGCTCGCTCAACTGCATTTCGCCGATTTGCCGCTTGCCCATCAGCTTCATCATCAGCGTAAGTAAAATATAGAATATAAACGCGCGCAGTACGATAACCGCCATTTGCATACACCTCGACATTATTTTTGCCGAAAAGCACTTGACTTATGCCGTTTAAAAGTATAAGATGTAAAAAAAACAAAGAGGTTATTTTTAATATGACACACCGCGAAAAAGCCGAAAAATATTTTTGCTCGGGCTATAACTGCGCGCAAGCAGTGCTTTGCGCTTATTGCGATATTACCGGTATCGACGAATCGACTGCACAGCGTTTGGCATCCTCCTTCGGCGGCGGTATGGGTAAGCTGCGCGAGGCGTGCGGTGCCGTTACGGGTGCTTTTGCGGTGCTCGGCTTGCTATACGGCGGCTACGATGTTAACGACAACAAGGCTAAATCCGAGCATTATGCGCTGGTTCGCAAAATGGCGGAGGGATTTAAAGATAAGCACGGCACGATAAATTGCGAGCAGCTTTTAAAGGGAATTTCCAACGCGAAGGGAAGCGACCCCGCCGAGCGTACCGAAGAATACTACAAAGTACGCCCCTGCGCTCGCTTCGTCGGCGACGCCTGCGATATTTTGGATAGCATTATTAAAGAAAATGAAGCGTAGAGTATAGCCCCCGAACGCGCAAGTAACGCGCAAAAGCAGGATAAAAGTATTGCTTGAAATAAAAATAAAAAAATTTTAAAAAATTTCGAAAAAGGTATTGCATTTTCGAAAAAGATATGTTATTATAGTCAAGCGCGCTGACGCAGGCCTATACGGTTCGGTAGTTCAGTTGGTTAGAATGCCGCCCTGTCACGGCGGAGGTCGTGGGTTCGAGTCCCATCCGAATCGCCAATTCACCCTCCTCTGTTTACAGAGCTTTCCGTTCTAAAAAAGCGCAGATGTGCGGATTTAGCTCATTTGGTAGAGCGCCACCTTGCCAAGGTGGAGGTAGCGGGTTCGAACCCCGTAATCCGCTCCAACCGCTTTTCGCGGATATTGCGCCATAGCCAAGCGGTAAGGCAGAGGTCTGCAACACCTTCACCCCCAGTTCGATTCTGGGTGGCGCCTCCAAAAAAAGACAGATTTCTTTGTAGAAAGCTGTCTTTTTTCAGCGATATAAATTCCTGACGGACTTTGTGATATACCGT